>CAYOFE010000006.1:0-52470 GCA_964403135.1 uncultured Chromatiaceae bacterium
CCCGCCTGGCGGGTTCTCATGACCCCGGTCGTCGCGTGCTACTGCGCCTGGCCGCACCGGCCTGATAAAGACCCGTGACGAGACGGCAATGCGCAAGAAAAGCATTGAGCCGCTGCTCCGGTGTCAGCTGTCGCACCGTTCGCAGTACCGCCTCTTTCTGTTGCAAGGCGAGCTTCGAATCCATGGTAGCAATTCTAGCTTGCCATCCCCGGCGAACGGTATCTACCTGATCACCGGGAGTTGGGCGCTGGGAGTAGAAGGCCGCCGGTGTTACGGTTTCCGTAAGTCCTGCGGCAGGGCACTTTGTCCTGGCTCTGGCTGCCTTCCGGAACTTACCGAAACCGTAACAACGGCAGCTTACTGGTCACCGCGGTCGAGCAGACCGTTCTCGACGGCGACTTCAGCCGGTCGGCCTGTCGCAGGTGCCGAGTTTTCTGCCGGTCAGCCTGGTCGTCATGGTCACGCCGTCGGCGCTGAACCTGATCTCGCCCTTGTACGAGTCCGGGCTGTCGTACGTGATCTCGCCGTGGCCGGTCATGTTCATCTCGCCCTTGCACTGCGTGTCCCAGCTGAGCTTGTTGCCGCTGCGCTGGACGTTCGTCATCGTGCAGGTCTGGCCGGGCGGGGGCGGGGGCGGCTGGTTCGAGTCCTTCGCCGCGCAGACCTGCATGGTGTTGGGAGGCGGGCTGAATGGCATGCCCGGCATCACCATCTGCGAGGTCGTCTGCCAGAGGACGCCCGGCGGATCGGCAGCACGGGTGGGCGTCGGGGCAACCAAGACTAACGTTGCGGCGGCCGCGAGGCCGGTCTGCCATTGCTTGATCATGCGATTCCTCAGATCTGTCGTTGTCGGCACCGGCCCTGGGCTCTTCTAGAACGCGTACTTCAGGTTCACGGCATATGTGCGTGGCGGCCGGAACGACAGCTCGTTGCAGCCGCACAGTGTGGCCAGGTCGTAACCGTGGATGCCGGCTTGCTCGTCGGTGAGATTTCTCACGCCGAGCGTGCCCGCCCAGCGCTGGTCCTCGGTGCGCCAGCCGAGGTGCGCGTTGACCAGCGTGTAGCTGTCGAACTGGTCGGCGTCGAAGTTGCGCAGGTTGTAGTAGAACTCGTCTGAGTAGGCGAAGTCGCCCTGTACCGAGGCGTAGCCGCCGAGCATCGGCCACTCGTAGCGCACCAGGCCCGAGGCCTGCACTTCGGGCGCGTAGGTGGGTTCGACGTCACGGACGATCGGGCCGCCGACGCGCAGCGGCACGTCCTCGACTTCGGCGTTGAACCAGGACACGCCGAGCAGGATGTCCAGGCCTTCGATCGGCGTGGTCTGGAGTTCCAGCTCCATGCCGACGTTGTTCGCATCGGCGTTGATCACGACGCCGCCGACGCCGGTGAACAGGAAGGCCTGGTAGTCCTTGTAGTCGTAGTAGTAGACCGAGCCGTTGAAGCGAGTGGAGCCGCCAAGCCATGTGGACTTGAAGCCGCCCTCGTAGGCCCACAGCGTTTCGTCGTCGTACGGGATGGCGCTATCCGGAATAGCAAGCCCGCCAGCGAGCTGGGCATTGAAGCTGCCGGCCTTCGTGCCGCGGTTGACGCCGGCGAACAGCAGCCAGTCTTCGGTCGGCTTCCAGTCGAGCTGGATCTTGCCGGCCCAGAGCGTGTCGTCGGTGTCGTCAGTGAACGCGGTCGGCACGCCACCGGGATAGGTCGGCCCGATGCGGATCGAGAAGCCCTCGTGAATGGTGCTGGAGTTGGGGTTAAAGTAGATGTTCTGCGAGAACTCGTAGTCCTTCTCCTCCTGGATCACCCGTCCGCCGAGGATCAGCGTCCAGGTGTCGCTGAGGTCGTACTCGATCTGGCCGAACGCAGAGTACGAGGTCGTCTGCAGGTGAGCGTCGGAACCCAGGTCGAAAGGATCCTGCTCGGGAGTGCTCAGGTTGCCGTCCACCACGCTGTTGATCGGGAATTTCAGCCCGTTGTCGGAGGTGTTGTCGATATGCAGGTAATACAGGCCGGTGATCCAGCGGGTGCGCTCCGTCGTGCCGTTCAGTCGCAGCTCCTGCGTGACGCTGTCGGCGTCGAGCCCGGCGTAGTTCACTGACTGGTTCACGGGAGCGGAATCCACGTCGAGGAAAATCAGCTTCTCGAAGTCCTTGTAGTCGGTGATCGAGGTGAGCGTGATCGTGTCGGAGAGATCCCACTCGAAGCGCAGGCTGAGGCCCCAGGTATCCACACTGCTCTGGTCATCGAAGGCGAAGTCGCCGTAGGTCTGCCATTCCTCGCCATCCGGGTCGCGGTAGCCGAAGAAGTCGGTGCCGGGGCTCAGCTGGAACGTGTTGGTCACTCGCGCGATGTCGGCAAGCCCATCGCCATTGAAATCGTCGGGAAAGCCGTTGTTGTCCTGATCGGAGCCGCAGTCGGTTCCGTCCGCGCAGATGCTGCGGCGGCTGTCGGTCAATGGCGTATCGATGACGTTGATCAGCTCGCCGGTTGAGAGTTGCACGGCCGGGTCGGGATCGCTGCCGTCGTACACCGGGGTGGTGGGTTTCGACTGGTACGGTGCGGTTGCGGTATCGGTGCCGGCGGAGTTTGCCGACAGCGTGAAGCGCAGGCTGTCGCTCGGTTCCCACTGCAGGATGCCGCGAAATGCCGTGGTTTCGTCGTCCGCCATGTCGGCACCCGCGCCGGGGCCCGGCGCATTGCTCGAACCGGTGCCAATGGTGGCTGCGCCGAACGCGTACTGGTCGTTCGGATCGTAGAGGTTCTCCAGGTACGCGTCCTGGTTGTTGTGCATGATGGCCACGCGCCCGGCGAGCGTATCGGCGATCGGCCCGCCAACCGCGGCCTCGACGCGGAACGTATCGGGGTCGTCGTCGGTGTCGTAGATCCCGTAAGTGACATCCGCGTAGCCCTCGGCCTTGTCGAAGGTCGGCTTGCGGCTGATGTACTGCACCAGGCCACCGGTGGCGTTGCGGCCGAACAGGGTGCCCTGCGGCCCTTTGAGGATTTCGACGCGCTCAATGTCGAACAGCGCGAAGGTCTGCGCCTGCGCAATCGGGATGTAGCCTTCGTCGAGGTACACCGCGTTGGGTGCTTCGACGATGTCGTTGAAGTCGGTCTGCGTGACACCGCGGATGGTGAACTGCGAGTTCAGGCCGGCGAGCGCGCCGCTGATGTGCACGCCCGGCGCGAAGCGGGCGACGTCCACGCTGTCCTCGATGTTCAGCGCCTTCATCTGCTCGCCGGAGAAGGCGTTGATGGTGATGCCGACATCCTGGATCTGCTGCTCGCTTTTCTGCGCTGTGACGACGATCTCCTCGAGAACCTGCGCCGAAAGCGGTGCGGCGAAAGACGTTGCAATGAGGCCTGCGGCAAGCCGCGGCATGAACTGGCCCTGAAACGACATATGCCCCCCAGTCGTGAACGAGTTGCGCGCCCGGTCGGCGCCGCATCCGTGCGGGATCGCGGTGCCGCTGCCCGGCGAACATAGCAAACGCCAGTCCCATCCATTTTGCAATCTGTTCACTTCGATTCACAGAAGCGGCAAGACCTGAAAAAGTGTCATGACACCGGCCTAGAAAGTCCGCAATCGAGTGCTATGCTTGGGACGCATGGACGGCCCAGCCGCGCACCGGACTGGCCTCACGTCAGATCACACCCGAGGGTTTGCCATGGCCGCCAATCCGAAAGCAGTGCACAACTCCATCAAGCCCGGGCGCTGGGTGCGCTCGACCTGCAAGATGTGCCTGCACTCCTGCACCAACCTGATTCACGTCACCGACGACGGCATCATCAACAAGGTCGAAGGCGATCCGACCAACCCGTCGAACCGCGGCAAGCTCTGCCCGAAAGGCAACTCCGCGATCATGCGCCACTACGACCCGAACCGCTTCCGACAGCCGCTGAAGCGCACCAATCCGGAAAAAGGCCCCAACGTCGATCCCAAATGGCAGCCGATCAGCTGGGACGAGGCCTTCGACATCGTGGCGGGCAAGCTCAAGGAAGCGCTCGCCGACGATCCGCGCCGCATCATCCCGTCGCTGGAAGACTTCCAGAAGATGAATATCTGGGTCTGGCCGCTGTCATTCGGCAATTTCAATTTCTTCCAGTCGGGCGGCACGATGTGCGGCGGGGCCTACCACCCGGTGAACGGCTACGTGCACTCGGCTTTTGCCGCGGCGAACGACGCGAAGTACTGCAATTTCTGGGTAAACGACGGCACCGGCGACGGGTTTTCCTCGCACCTGCACGCGGCGGCCCAGTCCTACTGGGTCGCCAATGCGCGTGTCGAGCGCGGCATGAAATGCGTCACCGTCGAGCCGCGCCTGTCTATCTCCGGCGCGAAGTCCGAGGAGTGGATACCGATCCGCCCGGCCACTGACCGGCACTTCGCGCTGAGTCTCTGTCACGTGATGGTCAATGAGGGCTGGTGCGATTTCCGCTTCCTGCGCAAGGACACCAACGCGCCGTACCTCGTCGGGCCCGACGGCTACTTCGTGCGCAACAGCGAGGGCAAGGTCTACGTATGGGACACCGCCGCCAACCAGCCGAAACTCTGGGACGATCCCACCATCGGCAAGCTGGCGCTCGAGGGCAGCTTCGCCGTCGACGGCAAACCCTGCAGGCCAGCCTTCCAGAAATTCAAGGATATCCTGGCCGAGTGCTCGCCCGAGGCGATGGAAAAAATCACTACGGTGCCACCGGCCACGGTGCGCCGCCTGGCGAAGCAGCTCTACGACGCCACCGAGATTGCCAAGGACTCGAAGATCGAAATCGACGGGCGCGTGCTGCCGCTGCGGCCCGCCGCCTATAACTATTACCGTGGCGCCCAGGGCCACAAGCTCGGCTTCCAGACCAACCACGCCTTCAAGATGGTCAACTTCATGCTCGGCAACATTGACGCGCCGGGCGGGCACATGGGCGTGACCCTCGACGACCAGTGGGTGGACCACGGCCACATCGAGCCCGGCGAAAACGGCATGATCAAGCCGACCCCGCACCAGCTCGGGCCGGTGCCGCCGTTTGCGTATCCGCCGCAGACTTTCCACCTCATGGATTACTTCCCGGTCGGCGTGCACCCGCCGCACCTGAACCTGGAGGTGTTCCTCGACCCGGCCAAGTACGGCCTGCAGTTCCGGCCCGACACCATGGTGGTGTGCCACTCCAACCCGATCTGGGCCATGCAGGGGCCGCGTGACAAGTGGTTCCAGTTCATGCGCAGCATGAAGTTTGTCGTGGTGTGCGACGTGATTCCCACCGAGACCACGCAGTGGGCCGACGTGATCCTGCCTTCGCACGATGTGTTCGAGAGCTGGAACATGACCATGATCGAGCCGCCGCACACCGAGGGCATGTGCATGCGCCAGCCGGCGGTCGAGCCGATGTACGACACCAAGAGCGAGGAGGAGATCTTCTACGAGCTGTCGGAGCGCATGGGCGTGCTCGATTCCTATAACGAGGTGCTGAATTTCGCGCTCGGCTTCGTCAACAAGCCGGAACTGAAGCTGGAGCCCGGCAAGAAATACACTGATAAGGAGATCGCGCGGCGCAAGGGCCTGTTGTGGAACGGCAAGGACCTCGACTGGTACATCGAACACGGCCACTCGGTCACCGAGCGGCGCACCGACAAGTGGTACCGGCCATGGGAGGGTCTGCGGCTGCACTTCTACATTGAGGACATGCTGAAGGTGCGCGACGACCTGCGCGCGAAGATGGAAGCGGCCCAGGTGCCGTTCCGCGACACCTGGGCCTGGGACGACTACCAGCCGCTGCCGACCGCGCGGCTCGACCCGGTGCACGAGGAGCCGCCGGAGTACGATCTGTACGGCATCTTCTACAAGGACATCCAGCTGAACTTCGGCGAGAGCCTCAGCAACCCGTGGATCCAGGACATCGTCTATCGCGATCCGGTGCACATCGCGCTGATGCTCAACCCGAAAACTGCGGAAAAAAAGGGCCTGAAGCCCATGGACATCCTCAAGGTCGAGTCACCCTACGGGATGATCTACGGCCGCCTGGGCGTCTCCGAAGGCTGGCATCCGGATGCCCTCGGTGTTTCCAACGCGCTGTCGCGGGTGAAGGGGGCGATCGGCGCCGCCAAGCACGCCGGCGGGCATTTCAACGACCTGCTGCCTTACGACCTGCGCAACACCGACGGTGTCACCGGCCAGCCCGAGACGGTGTGCAGGGTGAAGCTGACGAAACTCGCCGACTGGCCGCAGTTTCTCAAGGACGGCGGGTCCGTTTACGACTACGTGGATGAGATTGCGCTCCCCGGCAAAGGCAGGAAGCACTGATGGCACGATACGGCATGGTGTTCGACCTGAAGCGTTGCATCGGCTGCAACGCCTGCGTGGTCGGCTGCAAGCAGGAGAACTCGCTCCCCGACGGGGTATTCTTCACCCGCACGCTGAGCCAGGAGTACGGTGTGTACCCGCAGGTGAACCGCGTCTACATCCCGACGCTGTGCAATCACTGCGAGGATGCACCGTGCCAGAAGGTGTGCCCGAGCGGCGCCACCTACACGCGCGATGACGGCATCGTGATGGTGGACCCGGAGAAGTGCATCGGCTGCGGATCCTGCGCGGTGGCCTGCCCCTACGACCAGCGCAGCGAACTGACGGCCGATTCGTTCAGGAAGGGCCTGTTCGGCAAGGGCGAGCTCACGCCGTTCGAACAGCAGGGCTATGCCAGGTTCACCCCCGGCATGGTCACCAAGTGCGACTTCTGCAGCGGGCGCGTGGATGCCGGCCTGGACCCGGCCTGTGTGGTGACCTGCCCGACGGATGCACGGATCTTCGGCGACCTCGATGACCCGAACAGCAAGGCGAGCCGGCTGATCCGCGAGCGCAACGGCCGCCCGCCGCTGCCGGAGAAGAACACCAGGCCGAAGGTCTTCTACATCGACTGATTGCGCGACACAGCGGAAGGAACACATCGTGGCTGCACGTGATCTGCCCATCGTCGGCGACAGCTTCAACGTGGGATACCGGTTCCAGCGCTACTGGGACACGCCCATGGCCAATGCGTTCTTTTTCGGCGAGCTGGGGGCGGGGTTGTTCTTCGTCTCGCTGCTGTTCGACTTCACGACCGGCATGCTCGCCGGCCTGCTGACCACCGGTATCCTGAAGACGTATTTCCATCTCTCGCACATGGGCGTGCCGATGAAGTCCTGGCGCGCCATCGTCCGGCCCGACCGCTCGTGGATCAGCCGCGGGCTGCTCGGCATCGTCTGCATGACGGGGCTCGGCGCGGCGTATGCGCTCAGCATCTGGCTCGACTGGGGCCTGAACCCCGCCATCGCCGGCCTGCTGAAGCTGGCCGCCGGCGCCGCGGCGCTGGTGGTCATGACCTACCAGGGTTTCGCGATGTCGCATTCGACGGCGATCTCGCTGTGGAACACCGGGCTGATGCCGGTGTCGAGCCTGGTCTATGCGGCCACGGGTGGCGTGCTCGGTACGCTCGTGCTCGGCTGGGGCGGGTTTCTCGCCGCTGACCTCGACAGCCGTACGCTGCTGGTGCACGCGGCGCTCGCGCTGCTGCTGGTCATGGCGGTGGTGCTGCTCAGCCTGCTGCACGGCGCGCACCATGGCTCGCCCGGCGGGCGCAAGTCCGTGGAGCTGCTCACCCGCACGTATTACGCCAAGTGGTTCTATGGCGCGATCTGCGGCGCCGGGATCGCGTTGCCGGTGGCGCTGCTCTGGTTTGCGGGCGGCGCCTATTTCGCCGTGCTGCTGGCGGCGCTCGGCATGCTGGCCGGCTATTACGCCTTCCGGGTGCTGATCTTCAAGGCCGGGGTGTTCGAGCCCATCATGAGTTTCCGGCCGTAGCGCCGGTCACGAGGACGTTTGTCCGTCGAGTTCCACATCGGCATCCTGCCGAACCGTCCCGCCTCCGACTGCATTGCGCTGGGGCTTGCCGCGGAAGAGCTGGGCTATGCCGGCGTCTGGGTCGCCGATTCGCACTCGGTGATGCGGGGCGCCTTCGAGCTGATGGCGGTACTCGCGGCGCGATCCCGGCGCATCGCGCTCGCCACCGGCGTCACGCACACCGTGACCCGCCACCCGGCCGTGATCGCCAACAGCATCGCGACCATCGACGAGCTGTCCGGCGGCCGCGCCATACTCGGCATCGGCGTGGGCGAGAGCGCGGTGCGCAATCTCGGGCTGCAGCCGGAAAAGCTCGCCGTGTTCGCTGACAAGATACGCGTCATCCGCGCGCTGCTGCGGGGCGAGGAGGTCGAATACGAAGGCACGCACATCCGTATGCCCTGGTCGGCCTGCCGTGCGCCGATCGTGATGGCCTGCTCCGGGCCGAAGTCGCTGCAGCTCGCGGGTCGCATCGCCGATGGCGTGCTGTTCCAGGTCGGCGCAGATCCCGCGCTCGCGCGTTATGCGCTCGACCGCATTCGCCAGGGCGCCGAGTCGGCCGGGCGACGGCTTGGCGATCTCAGGCTCTACATGCGACTCGCCTGTTCCGTGGGCGAGGACCGCATCGCTGCACGGGCAGCGGTGCGCGGCTACGCGGCGATTGCCGCCGGCACGGTATTCCGCACGGTGCCGCGCGAATACTTCAGCGACGCGTTGTGGAACGATCTCTCGCGCTTCAAGGCCGGTTATGACTACGCCGAGCACGGCCGCAACGAGGCGCGCCATGCAACGCTGCTGACCGAGCGCATCATCGACGCCGTAGCGGTCGCCGGCACGGCCGAGGAGGCGGTTCCGCGCCTGTGCGAGCTGGCGTCGTTGGGGCTGACCGGCTTCGTCTGGCCGGCGGGCATGCCCGAGCCACGGCCGTACCTCGATGCGTTTGCCCGGCAAGTCATGCCGCACGTGCCGTGATGGTCGTCGTTCATCTCGGTTTCAAGGCCTTCGACCTGCACGAGCTCGCCTGTCACTTCGTGGCGCGGCGCGCCGGCCTGTATGCGGCACACGGCCTCGATGTGCACCTTATCGAAACGACGTTTCTCTCCGACGGGCAATTGCCGCCGCGGACCTTTCAGGCCGCGTGCGCCGCTGCGTTGATCGACTGGCTGCGCGGCGCAACGGTGCGGGTGGTGTTCGTCGCCTGCGACCGGCCGATGTTCTGGCTGGTGGGCCGCGCCGGCGTGACGCTGCCGGAGCTGGCGCGCGCTGGCCGGATTGCGGGTTACCCGCCCGGCGCGGCGCCCGGCGAGTTGCTGCGGCTGGTGCTGGGTGAGGTTGCGCCTGCCGGTAACGGCGCGCCAGTGCTGTTGCCGGCGCGCGATGACAGCGCGCGGCTCGGGCTGCTGCTGTCGGGTGACGTCGATGCAGCCGTGTTGAGCTCGGCCGTTTCGCCCGAGCGCATTGCGCGCCGTGGATTGCCGACGTTGCGTTTCTTCGGCGATGTGCTGCGGCTGCCCACCACCGGCCTTGCGGTGCCCGCGGATCTCCTCGCACGGGAGCCGGGCCTCGTGCGCGCCATGTGCGCGTGCTACCGCGAAGGCCTGCGCCTGCTGCGCGAAGATGCCGGCATGACTGCGGACGCGTTCGCGGCCGTCCTGGAGCTGAGCAGCGCAGAGGCCGCCAGCGCCGTCGCCCTGGTACGCGATTGCTACACAAGGGACGGCAGGGGCGATTCTGACCTGCAGGCAGGCGCCATCGAGGCGGTGCGCCGCGCGCTCGGTGGCCGCGCGCCGCCTACGGCTGGCCTGTATGACTTCTCCGCGCTGGCGCACAATGGCGGCGCAGGCCCCAGCCATGAGCGATAAGCCCGCTTCCGACGCGCCGCACGGTGTGCGCACCGTGCCCGCCTATTTCATCGCCGGCGCCGGGCAGGCCCCGGTGCGGGAGCACTGCCAGGTCGTCGAGGAGGCGATGCTGACCGTCGATGTCAGGGACATCGGCTGGTACACGCTGATGTGGACGCCGACAGCCTCCTTGCGCGAGGTGCTCGGCTTCAGCGACGTGCACGGCGTGCTCGCCGACACCGATGACCCGGAAGTGCTCGCGCTGGCAGCCGGCTTCCTGTTCACCGAGGGGCTGATCGGCAGTGTCGCGGACCTGAAAAGCATGGAGGTCTGCGGCAACGATCCCGGCATCGTCCGCGTCGAGCTCGCCAATCCCGCCGCCGCCCAGCCGCGGCGCCGCAACGTGACAATTGGCAGCGCCTGCGGCGTGTGCGGCGGGCGCGAAGCCGTCGAGCAGCTGGTGCAGGGCCTCGATCCGGTGGTGGATGCCACCTGCTTCGGCAGCGAGCAGGTCGCCCAGCTCATGAATGCGATGCGCGAGCTGCAGACCGTGTTCGCCGAGACCGGTGGGGCGCACGCCGCGGCGATATTCGATCGCAACGCACGGATACTTGCGGTGGCCGAGGACCTCGGCCGGCACAACGCCCTCGACAAGGTCATCGGCAAGTGCCTGCTCCGCAAAGCCGATCTTTCGGGCTGCGGGGTGCTGCTGTCGAGCCGGTTGAGCCTGGAGATGATCACCAAGGCGATCCGCGCCAGGCTCGGCATCATCGCAGCGGTGTCGGCGCCAACCTCGCTTGCGATCGAAATCGCCGATCGTTTCGGCGTCACGCTCTGCGGCTTTGTGCGCGGCGGCCGCGCCACCGTCTACTCGCAGCCGCAGCGCATCGCGGAGCTTTCAGGCCTGATCGGGCAGTAGCGGGCGTTGGCGCCCAAGCTGGAGGGCTTTGTTTGACGACACCCGGCATGCCGACAGCAGGGTCGTGCGGTAGAGTGCCGGGCACAGGAGGTCATCAAAATGCTGTTCGCCAATGTCTGGTATGTCGCCGAATGGAGCGGCAACGTCACCGACAAGCCGGTGAAGGTCAAGATGCTGGGCAGGGAATTCGTCCTGTTCCGCGACTCTGCCGGCAAGGCAGTGTGCCTGAGTAACACGTGCTGTCACCGCGGTGCGAGCCTGGCGCAGGGAAAATGTCACGACGACGGCACGGTATCGTGCGTGTTCCACGGCTGGCGCTTCGATGCGCGCGGCCGCTGCGCCTGCATTCCTTCGCAGGTGAATCCCACCGCGGATATTCCAGCGGCGGCAAAAGTGGACAGTTACCCGGTGGAGGAGCGCTACGGCCTGATCTGGGTGTTCCTCGGCGACCGTCCCGAGGAGGCGCATCCGCTGTTCGACATGCCGGAGGACAACAACCCCGCCTGGCGGCGTGTGACGTTCTCCGACACGTGGAAGGCCAACGTGCACTGGGCAAAGATGGTGGACCTCGACCAGGTGCACCTGCACATCGTGCACGGCATCCCGCTCAACGAGGACAACCCGAGCCGACCATCGGAGCACAGCGTTGAGTGGTTGCCGAACGGCTTTCGCACCCACCTCGTGTCGCGCCCGCCGCCGCGCGAAGGCTCGTGGGCGCAGATGCGCCAGCAGCGCACCGAGGTCAATTCGTACCTGACCTTTTTTCTGCCGGGCTTCACGCTCTACGGCAACGTGCAGATCGGCATGCCGGGATCGGGCTTTTCCAACGTGTTCTACTCGATGACGACGCCGATCGATGAAGAGAACTCGATGATGTACCTGATCGCCTTCCGTAATTTCATGCTGGAAGAAGACAAGGACAAGGACCACCTGCAGCGCAATCTCCGTAACGTTTACCAGGACAAGGCGATCGCCGAGGCGCACCTGCCGAAGCGCGCCCCGGACGTCGCCGATTTTCCGCCGATCAAGATCGACCGCGAGGACCGCCTGTTGCAGGCATACTGGCAGATGATGCGCGAGCTGCGCGGCCGAGGCTGGCAGATCGACCGATTGAGGCTCGACGCCTGCACGGCCAACGGAGAAGTACGGGTGATCCCGTCACCGGCGCGCCGCGCGGATCCCGCCGACTGGGTGCATCAGGCGGTGCCGTTCGTGGCGCCGTAGCGCCGCGAGGAGTCTCATGCCGACCGTCCTGATCACGGGGGCCAACCGCGGACTCGGCCTGGAGTTCGCGCGCCAGTACGCGGCCGCCGGCTGGCGGGTGGTTGCCACCTGCCGCAGGCCGGACGAGGCGCTCGAGCTGCGCGATCTCGCCGGTGCGAACTCTGCCATCAGCCTGCCCCAGCTCGACGTCACCGATGGTCGCCGCATCGCCGAGCTCGCCGGGCAGCTGCGGGATGTCCCGATCGACCTGCTGCTGCTGAATTCGGCGTACCTTGGTCCGCAGAAGGGACAGCGATGCGGTGAGCTCGACCCGGCGCTCTTTGCGCGCTCGTTCGCCGCCAACGTTACCGGCCCGTTACGCGTGGTCGAGAGTTTTCTTCCGCACGTCGGGGCGGGCACACAGAAAAAAATTGTTTTCCTCGGCAGCGCTGCATCATCCATCGCGATGCTGCGCGCGCCGGTCAATCTCTACGCCTATCGCGCAAGCAAGGCGGCGACGCATCTCGTGGCACGGGGCCTGGCCCTCGATCTGGCGGCGCGCGGGATCGTGGTCGGACTGGTGAACCCGGGGCTTGCCGATACGCGCGGGCTGCTGAAGCTTCGCCCTGACGAGGTGCCGCCCGAAGACATGGCACCAATCGTCGCACTGGTGCGCGCCGGCGTCATTCAATTGATCACCGCTGAGGAAGCGGTGCGCGGCATGATCCGCATTATCGACCAGCTCGACGACTCGCACGCCGGGCGGTTTTTCAACTACGACGGCGCCGTCCTGCCCTGGTGACCCTGCAGCCGGATCGCCACGGCGGCGGCCGCGAGCAGCAGCTGCACCACACCGAACGCGACGAACGGCGCGGCCGGTCCGATCTGGTCGAACAGTCGCCCGCCGCCAGCGGCGGCCAGCAGGATGCCAGCGGCACCGCACCAGCCGCTCATGGCAATCACCGAACCGCGCTCGGCGGGCGCGGCTTCCTGCCCGACCAGCGTCACTGAGGCGAGGATCGCGCTGATCTGGCCGATGGAAAGCAATGCAAACGCGGGCAACATGGCCATATCCAGTGGCGAGGTGACGAAGGCCATCGAGCTGAAGCCTGCGCCGGCCAGAACCATGGCGAGGGCCATGCCCGTGACCCGGTCGATCCGGTCGAGCAGAATACCGAACAGCGGTGTCCAGACCAGCCCCATCGCGCCCATGAAACCGGTTACCTGCCCCGCGCGCAGCAGCGCTTCAGCGGTGGTCAATCCGGCGGCCGGTGCCGCCGTCAGCGCCCACAGCGCGACGAAAGTGCCCTTCAGCGCATTGTCCGCGCGTCCCGTGAAGGCACAGCCGTAGGACAGCAGCACGCGCGGGTTTCGCGCAGCGCGAAACCCGCTCGCCAGCAGCTCACGGGTGCTCTTGCGCTGGTGCGCGGCCACCGGCGTGCCGCCGCGCAGGCCAATGCGGAAAACGAAAGCCGAGATGAAGCACAACCCGGCCGCGGCCAGGAACATGACCTGGCCCGCCTCGATCGGATCCGTGCCGCGCGACGCCAGCACGGAAGGTATGCGCGCCACGACCAGCGACATGAACAGTACGCCGAGCGCATTCATGACACCGCTGAAGCCCTGCAGGCGGCCGCGCGATCGTTCCGCGGGATAGTCGTTAGTGACGACCGGCAGGATTGCGGCGAGCGCTGCCGCGCCCACGGCAAACAGGGCGCGGAACGCGGTCAGCTCCACGACCGTGGTGGCGAAGGGAAACAGCGCGAAACCGGCGCCGACGATGACGATGCCCGCCACCATCACCGGGCGGCGCCCGATACGGTCAGCGAGAATGCCGCAGGGCTTGATCAGCAGCAGCGCGATGATCTCCTGCCAGAGCGCGAGGTTGCCGGTGACCGTTCCCTGCGCCTCGCGCGGCACCTGCAGGTGCGCGCTGAGCAGGTAGGACTGCAGGATGTTCACGCCGGCGAGCATGCCAATGGTGATGAACGAGGTGTACATCAGCGACCAGAAGTGGCCGCGCGTGACGCCGGGCGCGAGGCTGATGGGTCCGACCTTCAGTGCCGACATCGCTGTTGTTGCCGGCCGGCTGGCGGCAGTTATTTCCTTTCTGCTGCGGCATTGGCGCGCCGGGCCTTTTCCGCGGCATCTTTTGCCAGCTTCATGAAATCGACATTCTCGCCGAACTTCAGCGGGCGATCGGTATAAATGCCAACGGTGCGGTTCAGGTATGCGTCATCACGGACCTGCGCCAGCACGAACGCGCCGAAGTCAGCGAAGGTGAGCATGCTGCCTTTCGGCGAGTCCTGGTCTACCGAGAACTTCAGGTCATTGCGCCGCGGCTCCGGCACCAGGAACGCCGGCCGGAAGATCACGTAGTCGAGCCCGCTGTCGCGCACGATCAGTTCCATTTCTTCCATGTCCTGGTAGACGTTGCGCATCTTCCACAGCCAGTTGCTGCGCATGTCCTTGCGGTCGGTGGGCCTGACGGTGGGGTAGCTGTCCTCGACGCCGAGCGAGCTCGCCACCAGCAGGCGGCGATTACCCTTCTGTTTCATCGCGGCGATGATGTTGCGCGTGCCAGTCGTGAACAGGTCGAAACTGTCCGGAATTTCCTCGAGGTTCATCGGGTCGATACGCGGGCCGACCATCGAGATCACCACTTCGCGGCCGGTCATGGCCGCTGCGAGCGAGGCCTGATCGTAGACGTCACCCTTGAGGAGCTTCAGCCGCGGATCCTTCACTTCCACGTCCTCGGGCCGGCGGGCAACGCCGGTGACCTCGTATCCTGCGGCCAGCGCCTGCAGGATGATCTCTTTCGAGCTGTTGGCGGTAGCGCCGATGACGACGATCGAAGGGGGTGCGGGAGCGTTGCGTGGAAGCGAGCATGCGGCCAGCGCCGCAACAGCGGCAACGGCCAGCGATTGGCTGACGGCGCGAAACATGGCTGAAAGCTAACACCGTCTGCCTCCTTATGTCACGCGCAATTTGAACTGCGTCACACTTGCGTTAGCCTGAGTCCGGGAATTCGCCAACCGAGGCCGCGGAGACTGCGCCGATGCGCAACACTCATCCCTCCCTGCTGATCATGGCCGCGATGGTCGTGGTTGCCGGAGTTTCGGTAACGGTTGATGCCGCACGGCGACCTGCCAGGCCGCCCACGGCGCAAGGCACCTTCGCCGATGGTTTGCAGGCATTCGACAGCGCCCGCTGGGCGATGGCTGACGGCTGGACCAACGGCCCGCCATTCGACAACGCCTGGGGTGCAGACCACATCGCTTTCCACGACAGCCTGATGGATATCCGGCTCGATGACCAGGCGCGGCTCGGCGAGCCCTACACCTCGGGCGAGTACCGCACCACCGGCTACTACGGCTACGGCTGTTACGAGGCCGGTTTCCGCCCGGTGGCCGTGCCCGGGGCGGTGACGTCGTTCTTCACCTTTGCCGGCCCCTTCGACAACGGCGGCAACGGCAGGCACAACGAGATCGACATCGAGTTTCTCGGCTACGACACGCGCGCCATGCAGCTCAATTTCTGGACCAACGACGATACCTACGCCTCGCACAACGAGCAGATCATCCAGTTGCCGTTCGATGCTTCACAACAGACCCATGCCTACGCGTTCAAGTGGACTTCGACCGGCATTCGCTGGTACGTGGATGGGCAACTGGTTTTCGAAGCGCTTGATTCGCCCGGCAACCCGACGCCGAAAGCCGGCGAGTCGCTGCACAAGATCATGATGAACCTGTGGGCCGTGGATTCGACTGCCGCGGGCTGGGCCGGTACGTTCCGGTACCCGGGCACGCCGCTGCATGCCCGCTACGAGTGGGTCCGGCACGCGGCGGGGGAGAGCTGCGAGATCGCCGGCGCGCCGGTCGAGCCGCCACTACCGCCCCCCGGCAGCGCCAGCGCGATGCACGTGCAGGCCATTGTCATGAGCCTCGATAGCCGCGCCACGCAGGCCATCGCACGAGTTACCGTCGTTGACGGGCTTGGCCAGCCGGTAAGCGCCGCCACGGTCACCGGCGCCTGGTCCGGCGCCATCACTTCCGGCGATGGTAGTCGGGTGACCGATGCGGCTGGCACGGCGACGTTCTACTCATCGCGCACACGCAGCCCCGGCACGGTGAACTTCTGCGTTACGGGAATCGCGGCAGCAGGCAAGACCTACGACAGCGCCGCAAACCTCGAGACCTGCGAGGCGATCGCCAAGTAGCGAGAATTCGTCAGAAGGAATAGCCGAGCTCGATACCGGCGTAGACGCTGTCGGTATCTTCCTGCCAGCGGTAGCCGGCGTGAACGCCAAGGTTCCAGTCCGTGCCGGCGGGACGCAACGTCACCACGGCGCCTGCCGCGGTGGCGCGGTATTCGTCGTTGCCGCCGGCAAGCGCCTCGACTCCGAGTTCCGTGCGCGCGCCCGTGCTGCGCACCAGGCGCACACGGCTCCAGTACGCGCTCTGCTGGTTGGCGAACGAGCCGATGACTCCGCCGCGCCAGGCTCCGGCCAGCGTCCATTCCCCCTGGAATTGCAACTTGGCGCCGACCTGGCTGCCGCGCGCATCGGCGGAGCGGTCGTCGGGGCTGAGATCGGTGTCGGTGTAACGAACGCCGGCGGAGACTTCGCTCCAGCCGCGAGGCGACGACCAGGCGTAGCCGACCGCCGCCTCACCGCCCCAGGCGTCGGCCTCGATGCGCCGGCTGCCGCTGTCGTACTCGTAGCCGAACCGGTCGAGCCAGTAGCGTTGCACGAATCCGCGGCCGTCCTTGCGCAGGCCGAGCGGCATGACCAGCCCCACGTAGGTGTAATAGTCGGAATCGGCTGCCTCGCCGCCGGCGAGCAGCAGCCGGTCGTCCCCCCGGGCGCCGGCCGCGGCGGCCAGTGCGATGCTGAGCGCAATGAGTTGCAGCCGGGTCATGTCGTCAGCGTGTACAGGTAAAGCGGCGCGCCGTGGGTCTCGACGACATGCTCGTCGGCGAGCCGGCCGGTCACTCCGTGGGAACCGGTCGGCGTCACGGCGGCGGCCTTCAGAGGGTGATGGCGCGGCAGCCCAGACAGCGCGACCACGGTGCGCGCACGTTCGCCGTTCTCACCCGCTGAGATGAAAGCCACCTGCGGATGGCCACCGTCACGATCCTGATAGACGATCGGCGACCACGGCTGGCCGGCCGTGAGCGGGCGATGTGGCATGCCGGAACCGCGCAGGCGACGATGAAGTCTTTCCAGCGGCGTCAGCACGCGGTCTTCCAGGCCGTTCAGCCGCCATTGCAGGTCAGAACCGAACAGGAACAGCTCGAGCTGGTTGCGATCGGCCGGCGTGATGGCGGTGATCTCGCAACCGAGCACGGCCGTCACGTGGGCAGCGTCCTGCGCCGCCGGCAGGCTGCTGCGCACGGTGGCGGTGACTTGCAACGAAGCGCCGGGCAGGAGCAGGCGGCAGTTCAGCTCATCACCGACCCGCACGACGTTCTCGGCGAGACCCAGCAGCCGGAAACCGAGCGGTGAAATGTCGTTCGCCTGCGCCGTGACGAGGCCGGTGCGAGTCGTGATCTGCACCGGCAACGGCAGCGGAAAGCGATACTCGCGGCGCTGATACATTGACAGCCGCATGGCAAAGCGCACCGCGGTCAGGCCGATGCCGAGCGCGGCACCGGCCCAGAGCACGTTGGCAATCAGCGCCGAGAGCGGCAGCGTGTCGCTGTGCCAATGCAGGTACAGGCCCACCGGTATCGCCAGCGCATTCAGCGCAACGACCAGCAGCTGCGGCCAGAGATTGCGCCACGATGTGTCCCGCGAGCCCATGTCCTTGGGCGTCACGACGAAGCGCAAACGGCGCAGAAAGTAACCGAAGGTCGCGGTGATGAACACCGCGAAGCGCAACAGGTTGTACTGCTCGGTCAGAAGGCTGCGCCCGTAGCCGCGGCCGATCTCCTCGAAGGTCCAGAAGGTGAGCACGTAATACGGAATGAAGCGCACCAGGAATTCGCCATCGAGTCGCGCCAGCGGCATGATCCCGGTCGTCAGTACCACCACGGGCGCCAGGAACAGTACCGCCCGCTGCCAGCCCTCGAAATAAGCGAGCATGGTGGCGAGGTAGCTGAAGCGCTGGCCGAGCGAAAGCCCGCGCGCCGTGAGCACGCCCTCCTGCCGCCACACCTGCATCGCGCCCTGGCCCCAGCGCAGTCGCTGCTTCAGGAACGGGATGACGGTTGCCGGCGCCAGCCCGAATGCCAGCGAGCGCGCGTAGTACACCGACTTCCAGCCGCGCTTGTGCAGCTTGATCGAGGTATGGATGTCCTCGGTGACGCTGCCGGTGGCGAATCCCCCGATGTCGTCGAGCGCGCTGCGCCGGATCACGGCGCAGCTGCCGCAGAAAAAGGCGGCATTGAGCCGGTCCTTGCCGCATTGGATCACCCGGAAGAACAGCGTCTGTTCGCTCCAGACGATCGAGTCGCGCCGGTCGAGGCGGTGCTGAAAGGAGTCAAGGTTGTAGAAGTCCTGCGGTGTCTGCACGAATGCGACGCGCGGGTCGCGGAAGAAGCCAAGGGTCTCGCTCAGAAAATTTTCTGCCGGCGCATGATCCGCGTCGAATATCGCGATGTACTCCGCCGACGTGTGCTTGAGCGCATGGTTGAGATTGCCCGCCTTGGCATGGCTGTTTTCGGTGCGGGCCAGGTAGCGGCAGCCGAGCTCATCGGCCAGCGCACGCATCACCGGGCGGTTGCCGTCGTCGAGCAGCCAGATTTCCGTGGCGTGCCGCATGCGCTTGGCCGCGAGCAGTGTGCGGCGAAGCATTTCCACCGACTCGTTGATGGTGGGAATGAAAACCGCCACCGTCGCTCCCGCCGGTACCGGCGGTGGCGTACGCTCCTTCAGCCGCCAGCACATCCAGAGGAACAGTATCGCCGTGACGAAGCCGAACAGCTCCGCCCCGTAGACGACGAGCGAGAAGATCGGTGCATCCGGGTTTAAGGCGCTCGGGCGCCAGCTGAGGTATTCGACGGCCACTGCGACGAAGGCGGCGAGCAGCAGCTTCTGCGGTATCGACAGTTCCGCAATGCGCGGTGAGGGAACCGCCGCAGGTGTTCTGATGGCTGAATCCATGATCGAGCGCCGAGAGTGCACAAACGGGCGGGCCGCCATTTCGGCGGGGCTGCCCCATACGGCAGGAAATGTAGCGAGACTGTAAGGACCCGATGGGACTCGGGTCGCAATTCCCGGCGTTATGGGAAATCAGCGACGGCAAAGTGCGAGGTACCGCACACTTTCGCCGAGGCGCGCGGCCAGCCCGAAGACAAACAGCCGGCGCGAGGCCGGCTGTTTGTCCAGGCAGCAGGAGCGGCGCAAGCCGCGATGGCGGACGATCAGCGTCCCGTCTTGCGCAGGTTCTGCACGTTGAACTGGCTCGGCGGATTTTCCTGCGGGTTGATGTAGGACTTGAACTGCAGCGTGGTGCAGTGCATCGCCTGCTCGTCGAAGAACAGTGCGCAGTCGTCGATGGCGACACCCACGCCCTTGTTCTTCGCCAGGTGGTGATCCGAGTGCGACTTGCAGATCGGGAAGTATTTCCAGGGCGTGCCCTTCTTGTCATAGAGCAGCACGATCGGCAGGGTGGCGCTCTCGGCGTCCTGGTAGACCACGCGCTTGCTGAGCGGGTGGTTCGGATCCTTCGGGTTGCCCTCGATCAGGTAAGTCTTGCGCAGCTGCCAGGTGACCTGCGGGAAGCAATTGCCCTGGCCGCCGAACTTCACGAACCGGAATCCGTCCTTGTCGCCGGCCGGCTCGGTATCGAGCACGGGCTGCTCGTTGTGTTTCTCGAACGGCAGCAGGATGTTCTGCGTGCCCTTGTAGGTCCACTTGTAGTCGGAGATGCGGCCGTTGTAGCCCTCGAAGTCCTCGATCATCGCATCCGTGCCGAGGAAGGCATCGGTGATCTGCCCGACAGCAAGCCGGCGCACGCGGCGCTGGAAGCCGAGGTATAACCAGCCGTCGTCGCGCTGCAGGTCATCCTCGTAGCGGTGGATCAGCAGCTGCGTGTTGGAAAGGTCGAAGGGTTCCAGGACGATGCTGTAGATCGAGCGGAAGATCTGCGCCGGGTTCGGCTCGATGTCCGGCATCGGGTCGAACATGACGCGGTGCTTCCAGTTCAGGAAGTGCCACTCGAAGCGGATCTGCCGCTCGGTCTGCCCGGTCTTGGCGTTGCGGAACGTCCACCAGAACGGATGAATCGTCTCGCTGTCGCCGGCATTGATGGAGCGCTGGAAGTTCCAGATCAGCTTCAGCCCGGCGTTCGGATCGTTGGCGTCCGGCTCCTGCGGAAACGGACGCCCCGCCACGAAGTTCGCCAGCGTGCCCTGCGGCGTCAGCGTGGCCTTGTCACCATGGAGCTTCGTCTGCTTGATGTAGTTGGGGTGCTGCGGCAGAGAAAACGTCGGCCCGGTCGGGATTTCGAACCAGCCCTGCTTGACGTAGCGGGCGGTGAACGGATCCATGATGCCCTGGAACCTGTCGGCGTTCTCCTTCGTGATCTTCACGCCGGGCTGGTAGCCGTCGGCCGTCGGCGCCCAGCCGCCGTCATAGAGCTGGAGCGAGTTCTTGACCACCTGGTCGGAGACTTCCGCGGTGGCGGCCGTCGCGGCGAGGCCGGAGACGGCGGCGAGAATCAGTAGCCTTTTCATGTTCGGGTTCCTCGCAGATCAAAACTGGTAGCGAACGCTGAGCTGCACTTCGTCTTCGTTCACAGCCGTGCCGATCGGGCCTGACCGGAAGCGTCCCAGCGGCTCGAAGCCGGCGACGCCGAGGCTGCTGAAGGCCGTACCGCAGGCAGCCGGAGCCGCGGCCTGCACCGGCGGCGGACAGGTGAACGGCGGGAAGGGGTTGGCGGCGCGATTGTCGTCGGCGGGCATCGCCGCCGGGTCGTTTGCCCATTTGAGGTTCAGTCCCAGCTTGATGACCCACGCGTTGACCGGCTTCCACTCGATGGACGGGCCGATCACGCCGGCCTGGGCCTGCGTGTCGTAGGCCATCAGGATCTGCGGCGTCACCCGGTCATTCATGTAGTTACCCTGCAGCAACAGCGTCAGCAGGATGTTGTCCTCGTGGTCCTGGAAGCCGATTTCGCTCAACGTCGGGATGCCGAGCGAGTTTACGTTGTAGGTCTCGTGATCCATGATGCGCTGGTAGAAGATCTGGCCGGAAACCAGGAATGCGCGGTCGCGATTCAGCCAGCGCAGGAAGGTCGGCCGGTCGAAACCGATCACGCCGCGGAACACGTCCGACTCCGAATACAGCTTCGGCTGACTGGTGTCGGCGAATTCCTCGTCGGTGGTATACGACAATTCCACGCGGAACGAGGTCTTGACCGCCTCCAGGTACCAGTCCGCGGAACCGCCGAACATGAACAGCCGCGGGAATTCGATATCGAAAGCGATGTCGTACGGGTGGAACACGCTCTCCACGCCCGGCGTGAACGGATCGTCTGTCGGGATCCCTCCACGCAGCGACGGGAACTGCGAGTAGTAATACAGCGCGTTCAGCGAGAAGCCCACGCCCTTGTAGACACCCTCGATACGCCCGCCGACCTCGGTGTGGTCGGGCATGTTCACGTCACGGATGCCGATCGCATGCGCGGGGAAATCGACCGCAAAACCGGTGGCCGGGAAGTTGCCCACGGTGCAGCCGTTGTCCCAGCAATTAGCCAGCGCGCGGAACAGGTTGCCGGCGCCGAGGATCGCGTACGGCTCGCCGCCCTGGCCGAGATCGTGCGGGCGGAAGTCCTCGAACTTGTACAGGAACTGGAAGTTCAGATCCTCCAGGCTGCTGGTCGGACCGACCCGGTACTCCATGTTGACCATCCCCTGCGGGATGCGCGAGTCCTCGAACTCGGCGTAGAGGTTTTCGCGCGAGAAGTCTATCGGGTTGACGACGTCGAGCACGCGGAACAGGTCGGTGCGGCCCCACACCACCTGCTGGCGGCCGATGCGGAAAGCCAGTTCCTGCTTGCCGCCGTTCATCGGGATGGTGGCGTTGACGTACAGCTCGCGCAGGAAGTCCAGATCGTCGTTGAATTCCTTATAGCGCAGGTCGCCGCGGCCCTTGTCCATGTAGTCCTCGAGGCAGCCGCGGTTGTCCACGTCGCAGGGGCGTACCGGGGTGGCGAGCATCACGCCGCCGTCCTGGTAGTTGTAGACATCGGCGGCAGCGAAGCGCAGGCCGGCGTTCGGGTTGCTCGGGGAGTTGATGGTGCCTAGCGTGCCGGGCAGCGGGATTGCGCCGGTCGCGCCGAGCGCGGCCGGGCCAAATACGCCGGCATACTGGGGGCTGGTCGGCGGGATGAATGGCGGCGTGTTCGGATTGCCGGTGGCCAGGATGCCGAACAGCGCCGGGTTGCCGGGCGCGGGGTAGGTCAGCGGACCGCCAGCCTTGCTGCCGTACTGGTCGTCGTTGATGTCGTAGACGGCGTCGTAACTGCCGCGCAGAATGCCGCCGAATGACAGCTCGGAGAAGATTCCGCGCGGCTGCATTTCCTTGAAGAACTCCACCTGGGCCTGGACCCGTTGCTTGGTCAGGTCGGTGTCGCGGCGCACGATCGTGGTGTCGTCGACGAATCCGCGTACTTCCCAGGTTCCGTCGGCGGACTTCCACTCAGCCAATGCCGGTGCCGCCAGCCCGATACAGAGAAGCATGCCGGCCAGCACGCTGAGCGGGCGTACGGTCTGCGGCCTGAGCGAGATTGACATTGCGATCCTCCCCTTGTTGATGATCCCCTGCCCGGACATCCTCAGATGCCGTGTCACCTTCTGCCATGAGGGGCAACACGCGTCAATGCCTGTCGGTCAATGCTTGTCCGATTCGCATGATGTCGTGCCGAATTTGAATGATTTTCGGCCACGTAATTGCCCCACAATCAGCAGCCATGCATACCGGCTCTTCAATCCGGCGACGATCTGGCTGGCAGACCGGCACCATGACGAACGTTGTGCGGTGCATTGCGCAGACACTCGTGGCGCTGGTCGCGCTGTCCCTGGCAGGCTGCGAGTCGCCGCTCAAGCTCGACGGGGTGAATGCGCGCCGGCAATCGGCCATCCGTCGCAATGACATGTTCCAGAAGGCGGCCTTTAACGGCCGCGCTCTGGTGGTGGTCGGCAATCATGGACTGGTACTGCGTTCGACCGACGAGGGAGCAACATGGCAGCGCCAGGAAATCGAAGGCTGGCCATCGCTGATCGACCTGGCGGCCTGCCCGGACGGACGCCTCGCCGCGCTCGCGGCGGAGAGCCAGGTGCTGGTTTCGAGCGACGACGGCCAGACCTGGGCCGCACACGCGATCCCCACCGAGGAATCGCCGCAGGGCATCGCCTGCGATCCGGGCAACCGGTTGTGGGTCGTGGGGAGCTTTTCGACCATCATCGTCAGCGCCGATGGCGGTGAGAACTGGGACGACAAGTCGATCGGTGAAGACACGATCTTCACCACCATCCAGTTCATCGACGCGCAGCATGCCGTGGTGCTCGGCGAGTTCGGCTCCAACGTGCGCAGCCGCGATGGCGGCCAGACCTGGACCGTTGGTACGCCGCTGCCGAACGATTTCTATGCGCAGGCGGCCTATTTCCGCGACCCGAATACGGGGTGGGCGGCCGGGCTCGCCGGCCAGATCCAGCACACCGCGGACGGCGGTGCGAACTGGGCGCTGGAGAAGACGCCGACACTGGTGCCGATTTATGCCATAGCGAGCATCGGCGAGCACATTCACGCAGTAGGCGGCGAAGGCGTGCTGCTGCACCGCCAGGGCGCGGAGTGGGTGCGTATCGAGCACGGCCAGCCAGTGCGCCTGCTGCTGCGTGTGCTGCAGCCGGTCGGCACCGACCGGCTGTTGATCGGTGGCGCAGCCGGCGCTCTGTACGTGGTGCCCGCCGCTGGCGCGCGGAGCGGCTGAGATGAACGAGGCGGCCGGCTTCTTCCCACGTTTCGGCAACATGCTGTTCGACCACCGCAAGGTGGTGCTGCTCGTCGTCGCCCTGATCACTGCCTGGTTCGGCTGGCATATACCGGCGGTGCGTATGCTGTCGGACTTCGCCGACCTGCTGCCGCAGGAACATCCCTACATCAAGCTCCATAACAGCATTCGCGACACGTTCGGCGGGGCTAACATCATCACTATGGCGGTAGAGGTGGAAAAGGGCACGATTTTTACCTCCGAAACCCTCGACCGCATCCACCGTATCACCGAGGGGATGGACCAGCTCACCAGCATCAACCACAACCTGGTGACCAGTCTCACGCACCGCAACACCCGCAAGATCACGCTGACACCCGACGGCACCATCCGCTCGCAGACCTACTACGACCCGCAGAAGGGCGCGTACTCCGCCGCGGAGCTCGAGCAGATGCAGCGCGACGTGGTGGCGAGCGCGCGCGTGTATGGGCTGCTGGTCTCGCCCGACATGAAGGCGGCCATCATCAAGGGTACGCTGAACGAGGGCGCGCTCGACTACGGCAAGATCTTCGCGGAGCTGCAGGCGATCCGCGCGAAAGAGACGGTACCGGGCATCCGCATCCACGCCACCGGCCACCCGGTGCTGGTGGGGTGGGTGGACTCCTACAGCGTGCAGATCCTGCAGATCTTCTTCTACACCGTGTTCATCGTGCTCGGCATCCTGATCGTGTACACGCGCCGGCTGTACGGGATCCTGCTGCCGCTGCTCGGCATGGCGCTCACCAGCATCTGGGGTGTGGGATTCATGGGCGTGCTCGGCTACAACCTCGACCCGCTGATGCTGGTGGTGCCGTTCCTGATCTCGGCGCGCGCCATGTCGCACGGCATCCAGAAGGTGGAGCGTTACTTTCTCGAGCTGTCGCGCACCGGCGACAAGGAGACTGCTGCGCGCAACACCTTCAATGCGCTGTTTCGCCCTGGGGCGCTCGCTATCGTGGCCGATGCCGCGGCGCTGTTCCTGATCGGGCTGGGCTCGGTGCCGATCAACGACAAGATGGCGATCTACGCCTCGTTCTGGGCGGTGTGCATGGTGGTAACCGTGCTGGTGACGCTGCCCATGCTGCTGGCGCTGCTGCCCAAGCCGAAGGACGTCGCCATCAAGCACACCGTGGTGCGCACAATATTTCCCAAGCTGGCGGTAGTGGTCGGAACGCGGGGGCGGTCCATCGCCGTGCTGTGGGTGTCGCTGGTGATCGTCCTCGGCGCGACCTACCTGAGCTCCAAGGTGCAGATCGGCGAACCTGAGCCGGGCTCACCGCTGCTGTATCGCGACCACGACTTCAACCTGTCGTCGAAGGCGATCAACGACCGGTTTCCGGGCTCCGAGGAGCTGTTCATCATCGCCCGAACCGACGAGAAGGGCGGCCTGAAGCGGCCGGAGGTCATCCGGGCGCTTCAGGATTTTCAGAACTACATGCTGCTCGACGATACGCTCGGCGGCGCCAAGGGCATCAACAACCTGGTGACCCAGGTCAACCAGATGACCCGCAACGACGACCCGCGCTGGGCGGTGGTGCCAGGCCGCGACAGCGACGTCGGCGGGCTGATGTTCATGTACATGATGTCGGCGCCGGTGCCCGGCGCGCTGCTCGAGTTCGTCGATACCGATGAGCAGATCGCCAACATGGTGTTCTATTACAAGGACCACACCGGCGAGACCATCCGCCGCGCCATCCACATGGTGAAGGAGTGGCGCGACAACGTCGGTTCCAAGGTGGCAGGCCTGAGCATCGAGCTGGCAGGCGGCCCCGTCGGCGTCACCGCCGCCATCAACGAGGAAGCCTACGAGACCAACCTCATCGTGGTGCCGGCCGTGCTGGCGCTGATCTTCGTGTTCACGCTATGGTTCTACGGATCGATGCATTCAGGCGTGATGATGCTGGTATCGATGGGTTTCGCCACCACGCTGACCTACGCCTGCATGGGGCTGCTCGACATGGGGCTGAACGTCAACACCGTGCCGATGATCGCGGTCGGCATCGGCCTCGGCGTGGACTATGCCATCTACATGATGGACCGCATCAAGGAGGAGATGCACGGCGCCAACGGGTTGCAGGAGGCCGTCACCCGCGCGGTCAGCACCACCGGCGTCGCCATCGCCTTCACCGCCACCACGCTGATCGGCGGCATCATCATGTGGGTGTTCATGTCGGACCTGCGCTTCCAGGCCGATGCCGCGCGGCTGCTGATCATCATGCTGGTGCTCAATGCCTGCTCGGCGATGTTCCTGGTGCCGGCGTGGGTGGACATCTTCCGCCCGAAATTCATCATGCGCGCCGGCGAGGAGCGCTGGAACGGCAACAACCGGCTGATCGACGAGGTGACCTGAGGGTGCAGGCTCATGATCGCCCGGCGTCCTCCCGATTGGCCAGGTGTTTCCCGGCCGCCCGCGCCAACTGACCGTCGAAGGTCGCCAACGGCGCTTCGAGCTGCTCGGCGAGCCAGAGATATGCAGCATCGTAGGCGGTGAGGCCACAGCGCTGCGCCAACGACAGCACCACTCCGGTCGCGACGGCGTAGCGCTCGATGGCGAGCGCCGCGTATGTCTCCAGGGATTCCGCCACGGTACTCTCGGCCAGCCGCTCGCGACGCAGCTTTTTCAACGCCACACTGGCCATCTCGTAGTCCAGCAAGTGTGGTGCGGACAAAGTGCGGCCCCGCAGCAGCGCCACGGCCTGTTCATGTTCCGCCTCGCTGAAGATGACGGCCGCCAGGACCGTGGCATCGGCGACCAGTCGTGGCCGGTACGTGTACGAAGCAGGCGGCTCGGCGATATGCAATCTCATGGCCGGCCGGCCCGCGGCCTTGTCGCGTCGGGCCGGCACGGCTCAGCGGGCGTCCCGCAGCGCCCGGATGAGCGACACGGAGCTGGCCGTACCGCGCGGAAACAGCCGGCGTGCACGCGCGGCCGCTTCGTCGATGGACAGGGTTTGCGGTGTCGCCGGCGTCAGCGGGGCGGGCTGCGCGCGATTGTCGGTCGCGGCCTCCAAGATGCTGAGCAGTTCGCGCTGCAGGGAGCGATGATTCCGTTCGGCCCGGGCCCGTAAGCGATCGGCGATGGAATCCGGAACGTTCTTGACGGAAATATTCACTGGCATAAAAAGATCCATAACAGATCGGAAAGATCCATTGTAGAGCCACTGCCGTATCCCGATCAACACGGATGCCGTGTGATGGGTAGATGCCAGGCTCTCCCACCGCCCGGAAATCATTCTCGCGTCACTGTTCTTCGCGGTGCCATAACTTCTTCCCATAAAACAAACCTGGAGCGTTCCTTAGACGTTCCTTTCTGATAAGGATTGTCTCAGCGTCTGCCATGGTCCAGGCCTTCCGCAGAGCCAAATTCCGCGCTGGTAGCCGCCGTTCTTCATCCGGGAAGCTGAACACACAACGGGCGCGCTGGGCGCATGGAAAAGGGGGGGGCTGGCAATGAGTCAGTGGACTGTTTTTCGCTGGGCGGGCGATGCCAATCGACGCGGGCGCAAGCCGGTCGCCTGGACCCTGCTGATCTGTACCATCGGCTGCACGCTTCCACTGTCGTCCGGCATTGCCGCGAGCGTCGGTGTGTGGACATCCGCGTGGAGTAACTCACAACCGTGCTGCCCGCTCCCGACGACTTACACCGGCAGCGGTCCTCTCTCGGCCAGCGAGACGAACTCCCCTGTCGGGGGCGATGGCTACCGTCACGATTCCCAGGCATCCGTGGACGCGACGTATGGATTGATACAAGGCACTGCTGGCGCAGAGCTGGTGAACGTAGGCGCCGCCGGGGCGGCTGAATATTCCAACGGGGCAGAAGCCCGCGGCGAGTGGTCTGACACTTTCACGATCGTGGGTGGCGGTCTGGCCGGGACGGCCGGGTCTGCCAACGCCGTCATCACCGTGGACCTGCTCGCGACCGTCTACGGGTGCCAGGGCGGGACCGGTGGCAGCACCTCTGATTTCGCCTTCCTCGACGGGGCCATCGCTGACTGGATCTTCACGGTAATCATCGGTGATACCTATCTGGAGGTATTTCCCTTCGACGTTGGCTTTTCCAGCACCGGCGAGTACGTGATCCCCTTGAATTTCATCTATGGCGCTCCCATCGAGATGTAGGTGGGGCTCAACGCCTATGTGGTGACGGATCCAGAGGAAACCGGCTCCTTCCAGGTGGGTGACTATCAGGGCGTCTCGCTGGCTTTCGACAATACGCTCCGATGGCAGGGCCTGGACAACGTGCTGGATGGGCATGGCGCTCCGGTGTCGTTTGCCGTGGAGTCGCAGTCCGGCACCAACTGGGCGGAGGCGGCGCTCAGCCCCGTTCCGTTGCCTGCGTCCCTCTGGGTGTTGAGTGGAGCGCTCGGCGCACTCGGCTGGACGAGACGCAGACAGGACAAAAGGATTCCTATCCGCACGGCACGGGCCTGAACGTCAGTACTGTGCGGATGATCGCGGTCGGCGTCGGGGTCGGCATGGCAACCGCCATGACGGCCACCACCCATTGACGTAGAGTCCACGCTAGCTCCCGTCCGGGCGGCAGAAGATGTCGATGCAGACTTGTCCTCCCGGAGCCTCAATCGAGACGTAGCCCTGGTTATCAGCCATGTGCAATCGGCCTTAGCGTCGGGCGCCTACGATTGCAGCACCCGCGCGAGCCGCACCAGGCTTTCGATGTTGTGCGCGGGAAGAAAGTGGTCCAGATGGGGTAGCGCGGTGCGCATGCCGCGGGTGAGCGGCTCGTAGTCGGGATTGCCGAGCAGGGGATTGAGCCACACCAGCCGGTGCGCGCGGCGGCGCAACCGCGCGATTTCCGCTGCCATCAGCGCGGCATCGCCGCGATCCCAGCCGTCACTCAATAGCACGACGGTCGTGCGATAGCGCACCAGCTCGCGCGCGTAGCGGTCGTTGAAGTCGCGCAGGCACCCGCCGATGTCGGTGCCGCCGCCCCAGTCGCCAGCGCGCGCGGCGACTTCGCGCAGTGAGCGGGCCACCGCGCCGGTCTGCAGGAGGTCCGTGATCACGGTCATGCGCGTGGCAAAGACTGCGACTTCGGTGTCGGGCAGTTCGCGTCGCAGCGCATAGATGAACTCGAGCAGAAATCGCGAGTAGCGTTCCATCGAACCGGACACGTCGCAGAGCAGCAGCAGCCGCGCGCGCAATTTCCTGCGGCGCCGCCAGCTCAATTCGGGCGGCTCGCCCCCGCGGGCAGCCATCTCGCGCAGCATGCGCCGGAAGTCGGGCACGGCGCCACGCGGGTTGAGGAGCGCGCGGCGCGCGCGCAGCGTGGCGAACGCCCTGATGAGTTCGCGCAGCAGCGCCCGCGCCCGCTCGATCTCGGCCTCTGTCAGGGTGGCGAGATCCCTGCGCGCGATCACCTCATCCGGACTGTAGCCGGCGGTGGAGCGCTCTTCGCCGCCGGATTCCACCTCGCCCGCCGTGGCGCGCGGTGAGGTAACCGGCGTGCGGCCGCTGATCTCGGTGTGGTGCTCGCCCGGCGCACGCGAGGCCGGCCGGCGTTGTCGATACCAGTATTCGCGAAACACTTCGTCGAAGGGTGCGAGGTGCTCACGACGATGCACCAGCAGCGCGCGGGCGGCAGCATGAAAATCGGCCGGCCGGCCGAGGTCGATGTGGCCGAGCGCTTCGCACAGCGTGATGGCGCCGGCCGGGTCGGCGGGCAGCCCGGCCGCCCGCAACTCACCGAGAAATCCGAGAATGCGTGCAAGAAAAGTTGGCTGTGGATCCATTCCGGCCGACGCGCTCAGCGGGTCATCGGCGAGGCCGCGAACTCCCGCGCCTGCACGGCATCGGCCAGTAGCCTGCCAATACCCGTGGCGCGCAGCCGGTCCTGGTCGGCCTTGTACTTGAGGATGCAGCCGAGGGTGGCTTCCACGGTGTCGGGCTCGATGTCGGCCACGCCGAGCGTGAGCAACGCCTCGGCCCAGTCGAGCGACTCGGCGACGCCGGGCCGCTTGTAGAAATCCTCACGGCGAATGCGCTGCATGAAAAATGCGAGCTGTGCGGCAAGCCGCTCGCCAATGCCCGGCAGGCGAGCGCGCACGATGGCGATCTCCTTGCCCGCATCCGGGTAATCGATCCAGTGATAGAGGCAGCGGCGCTTGAGCGCATCGTGCAGCTCGCGGGTGCGGTTCGAGGTCAGCACCACCACCGGCACCTGCCGTGCGCGAATGGTGCCGATCTCGGGGATCGTGATCTGGAACTCGGAGAGCACCTCGAGCAGGAAAGCCTCGAATTCCTCGTCCGCGCGGTCCACCTCGTCGATCAGCAGCACCGGCGGTTTCGGTCCGGGGCTGCGGATCGCGCGCAGCAGCGGGCGTTCCAGCAGGAACGCTTCGCTGAATATGTCCGCGCCAATCTGTTTCTTGTCGAGCCCGCGCGCTTCCTGCAGCCGCACTTCCAGCATCTGCCGCGGATAGTTCCACTCGTAGAGCGCGGTGTGGCTGTCGAGTCCCTCGTAGCACTGCAGGCGGATCAACTCCGTGCCGAGGATGTCGGCCAGTACCTGTGCAAGCGCAGTCTTGCCGACGCCGGGTTCGCCTTCCAGGAAAATCGGCCGGCCCAGCCGCACGGCGAGGAACACCGTGGTGGCGAGGCTCCTGTCAGGAATGTAGCCGAGGTCGGTGAGCGCGCGGCTCACGGAGTCAATGGACTCGAACGCGGGGGTGGGCATGCGTGCTATGGTCGCATGGGGACGCGCGATTTGCCCAGCGGCCCGCCGCCGTCACTTGCCCCACAGGGCCGATAACGCCGCTCCCGCTGGTGCCGGATCGCGAGGATGCGTATCTCATCAAGTGCAGGGACGAAGCGGTACAACGCGAAATGCCCGGTCTGCCCGCATGAAATGATGAGTTTCCGGAAGTCACCGTGCAGGTGCCGGCCGGCCATCAAGCGGCATCCTGACCATCATTTTGGTGGTGAGTGGCAGCCTCAAAGGGAAGCGGCTTGGCGCGCGATCCCGAGATTGCCCGCCGGTGTCGGTCAACCGGGCGGCGCTCTGCGCGTTATAGGGTAGTGACGATCCTGTTTCATTCGAGGAGATATGGACCAATGGAATTACATAACCGGATACTGATAACTCTGGGGCGGGGCGCGCCGCTTGCTCTGTTGCTCGCTGTGGCGCCGTGCGGCGGCTATTCCCAGGACGCTTCGAACGAAGCGGATCAGGGTGTCGAAATCACGCGCGACGCGACCGAACTGGCTGGCATGCTTCGCGAGCAGGAGGCCGATGTCGTCAACACCGCGCTGGTGCTGACGCAGCAGGGCGGGCCGGCCACCATCGCGCGGTGCGTAGCCTTCAACGCCAACGGCGAAATCGTCGGGCGGGCATGGGTGAAGGTGCCCACCAATGGCGTGCGCGTCGTGCTGGCTTCAGATGTCACGGCAGGCGGTGACTTGGTCGGCAGTTTGCGGTGCCATGCACGAGGGCATCTCGTCGGCTCGGCATTCGTTTTTGGACGGGGGCTGACCGATGCGGCTGTCCACAACCGGCTGTACGACGGCGAAAGCCGCATCCGGGCGCAGGCCGTGGTGAGCCGCTGAGGCCTCGGTGCGGGGCGGCCTCAGGGGCCCGATCGGCGCCTGGGGCCGCCACAGGGCGGCGCGGCCATGAACCGGTCGTGGCGATGAACGCTGTACTCGATGCATGTGCGTGGCTGGGTATGCTATGCACACTTCAGCATTGACGCTCGCCGCAGACGGCCGCATGACGGAGCCGGGCGCGTGGGCGGAGGGGTTGGCCCTGGAGCAGCGCGCGGCGTTGGATCGATTTCTGGCCGGGGTGGAGCGGCGCGCGTTTCGCATGGCGCTGTTCACCGTGCGGGACACTGACGATGCGCTCGACATCGTGCAGGACGCGATGGTCCGGCTGGTGCGCCAATATGGCGGAGCGCCGGCGGCGGAATGGCGCACGCTTTTCTACAGAATTCTGCGTACTTGCATTCTCGATCATCACCGCCGCCGTTCGGTGCGCCAGCGCCTGCTGACGTGGTGGCAGCAGCCGGCGGACGGCAACGACCAGGAGGACGATCCGATCGCGTCGGTTGCGGGGCCGGATTCTGCGGTGCCCGATAAGCATGTGGCGCTCGGTGACGCTATGGCAGCGCTCGATGCGGCAGTCCGCAGTCTGCCGGTACGGCAGCAGGAGGCGTTTCTGCTGCGCACACTCGAAGGCCTCGATGTGGCTGAGACCGCCGCCGTCATGGGCTGCAGCGAGGGCAGCGTCAAGACACATTACTCGCGGGCCGTGCACAGACTGCGCGCGGCTCTGGGAGATCACTGGCCATGAGCAGCAATCTGCATGATGAGCCTGACGATGACCGGTTGATCCGCGACGCCGGGCAGTTATTGCGCCGGAGCGCTGATGAGATCGACGCCACGACGCGGGCGTTGCTCCATCGGGCCCGCCAGCAGGCGCTGGCTGAACCCGACGCGCCGGTGCGGCGATTTCCGTGGGCGGCATCGGCATGGCAGCCGGCGCTCGGCGTTGCTGCTGCTGCTGCGGTCCTCGCGGTTGCGCTCTGGTTCAGCCGCCTGCCCGAACCTCCCTTACCGGGGCCGCAATCTGCGGGAGAACTCTCGGGCGTGACGGCGCCGTCGGACCTGGCACTGGTCCTCGATGAGGAGAATCTCGAGATAATCGAGGATCTGGAATTCTTCGACTGGCTCGAGGCGGGCATGCCGGGTGCCGGGAATGGCGCCGCGGACATATCCGGCTGACTATGCTGAAGGTAACCAGCGCATCCGCACGGCGAGTGTTGCAGGCGTTACTGCTGGTCGCGCTGACAGCGGCCACGTTTGCATGGGCCGAGCCCGCCGCGGTGACCTGGGATCAGTTGTCCACCGATCAGCAGCAGGTGCTCGCTGGCCTCAAGGAGCGGTGGAACGGTCTGCCGCCGCAGCGCCAGGCACGCCTGGCGGAAGGCGCCAGGCGCTGGAGCGGCATGAGCCCACAGCAACGGGCGCAGGCGCAGGCACGTTTCCGCGACTGGCGGCAAATGCCGCCCGAGCGCCGCGCCCGCATTCGCCAGCATTTCCAGAGATTCCAGCAGTTACCGCCCGAAGATCAGCAGCGTCTGCGGCAGAGTTTCCGCAGGTTCCGGGACATGGACCCGGCGCAGCGCGAGGCGCTTCGCCAGCGCTGGCAGAACATGTCGCCAGAGGAGCGACGGAAACTCAGGGAGCGCTGGTGGCAGTAGCCACGCTGGCGCCCGCCGCCGCGAGGCGGGCCGCAGCAGGGACTGTAGTCGCGAGCCGTGTGTGACGACGTCTCGGCTCTGGACTAATCGGTGGGAAGTCCCGGCTGAGGCTCCGCGCGTGCCTCGGCCCGCCAGATCGAGAACCAGGTTGCTCAGCGCCCTGCGGCTGCGAGGCTGTTCAGATCTTCGCGAGCGCCGCGAGGATCTTCTCCGGCGTGATCGGCAGTTCCCGGATGCGCACGCCGACAGCGTTGTAAATCGCATTCGCAATCGCCGGCGCCGGCACCGTGATGCAGGGCTCGGAGAGTGACTTGGCGCCGAACGGCCCGGTGGGCTCGTTGGTTTCGACGAAGATACTGTGGATCTCGCGCGGCATTTCCACCGCGGTGGGGATCTTGTAATCGAGAAAATCCCCGGTCAGGCAGGTGCCGGAATCCGCATCGAACTGCAGGTTCTCCATCAGCGCATAGCCCATGCCCTGCTGGAAGCCGCCCTCGACCTGGCCTTCGGCGCCCTTCAGATGAATCAGCCGGCCGAGGTCGTGCGCGAACACCACGCGCAGCACCTGCACGTGGCCGGTCTCGGTGTCCACTTCCACCTCGACGAACTCCGCCGACACCGGCGAGGGGTTGCCGGTGGGGGCCTGGCTCGACAGCCCGATGATGGTGCCCTTTTCCTCGACGGTGGTCGGTGCCGGCCCGTTGTCACCATGCTGTACGAACGGCGACTCGGCGCGCGTGGCGACTTCCGCCACGCTCAGCGAGCGGCTGCCCGGTGCGCCGCGCACCGAGATCCGGCCGTCGGCGACGACGAGGTCCTCGGGATTTGCTTCGAGCATGATGCCGGCCACTTTCAGCAGCCGCTCGCGCGCCGCTTTCGCGGCGGCCTTCACCGCGCCGCCGGCGCTGTAGGTCACACGGCTCGCGTGGCTTGGCGCATCGAACGGCACATTGGTGGTGTCGGAGTTGCGAACGATGCGCACCGCTTCCATCGGCAGGCCGAGTTCCTCCGCCGCGATCTGGCACAGCGTGGTGGTCTGCCCCGAACCGAGATCCATGGCTGCGGTGGAGAGATCCGCGGTGCCATCTGTGTTCAGCTTGATGATCGCGCCGGAGTGCTCGTAGATGTCGGGAAAGCCAAGGCAGCCACTCACCCACAGCGGCTGGCAAGCAAACCCGATGCCGCGCTTGCGCGTGCCCTTGCCGCTGTTCGGTTTCACGCGCTTCGACCAGCCGATGCGCTCGGCGCCCTTGGCGAGGCACTCCTCGAGCCCGTAGGTGTCGAGCTTCAGCCCCGGGATCATCGGGTGCGGCTCGCCAGGGCGCCAGGCGTTCTTCCGCCGGAATTCGAGCGGGTCGAGCCCGAGCTGGTCGCAGATTTCATCGATCTGCGACTCCGCGGCGAAGCAGGCCTGCGGCGAGCCGTAACCGCGGTAGCCGCCGCCGATCATGTTGTTGGTGTAGACCGCGTAGCCTTCCCACTTCGCGTTCGGGCAGCGGTAGGTCATCAGCAGCCCGAACACCCCGTGCACGTTGATGACTTCTGCGCCGTGCGTGGCGTGCGCGCCGGTGTCGAGAATGCTCTTCGCGTAGCGCGCCGTGAACGTGCCGTCTTTTTTCACGCCGGTCTTCAGATACATCTTGATCGGGTGGCGCGCCGTGGTGATGAAATCCTCGTAGCGCGTCTGCTCGATGCGTACGGGCCGTCTTGCTTTACGGCTGAGCAAGGCCGCGATCGGCTCGATATAGCCGAGGTCGAGCTTGCCGCCGAAGCCGCCGCCGATGTAGGGCGGCTTCATCACCCGCACCTTGCTCTCCGGTATGCCGAGCGCGTAGGCGAGCTTTTCGCGCAGCCCGAACAGGTGCTGCATCGAGGAGTGCACGGTGTAATTGCCCTCGCGGTCGCAGTCCACCACGCACACGCGCGGCTCCATGTAGCAGGTGTGCACGCGATGGCTCTGGTACACGTCCTCGAAGATGTAATCCGCCTCGGCGAAGCCCTTGTCGAGGTCGCCGAAGCCGATCACCGGGTTTACCGCGACATTGTTCGGCGCATGCTCGTGCAATACCGGCGCCCCGGGCTGCATCGCCTCCTCGGGGTCAAAGACGGCGGGCAGTTCCTCGTAGTCCACCTCGATCAGGGCAAGCGCCTCCTCGGCGATGCGCAGCGAAGTGGCCGCCACCGCCGCCACCGGCTGCCCGGCGAAGCGCACGCGGTCGCTCAGGATCAGCATGTCCTGCACCATGCTGCCGGCGTTGGTCGGCACGAAATACACCGGCGTGAATTTCCGCTGCGGCACCTCGGACGGCACCAGCACCGCTTTCACGCCCGGCACCTTTGCCGCGGCGCTGGCGTCGATGCGCGTGATCCGTGCATGCGGGTAGGGGCTGCGCAGGATCTTCGCGTGCAGCGTGCCCGGCAGCTTCACGTTGACCGGGAAGCCTTTGCCACCGGTCACTTTGTCCAGTGCGTCGGGCCGGGCGGGGCTCTGGCCGATAAGGCTCATCCGTGTGTCTCCGCTCAGGCGCGCGCTGCGGCCAGCCTGATCGCGTCCACGATCTTGGCGTAGCCGGTGCAGCGGCACAGGTTGCCGGCGATGGCGTGGCGAATCTGGTCCTCGGTCGGTTTCTTCACCGTATCGAGGAGCTGCTTCGCTGCCATGATGATGCCGCAGGTGCAGTAGCCACATTGCACCGCGCCGGCGTCGATGAACGCCTGCTGCAACGGGTGCAGGTTGTCGCTGCCGCGGCCGAGCCCCTCGATGGTGGTGATCTCGCGGCCCTGCGCGCCGGCGGCGTACATCATGCAGGAGTACACCACCTTGTCATCGACCTGCACCGAGCAGCAGCCGCAGCCGCCGGAGTCACAGCCCTTTTTCGGGCCGGTGAGGTCGAGCTGGTTGCGCAGTACGTTGAGCAGCGACTCGTCGGGCTCGATGGCCAGCTCGTGCGATTCACCGTTGACCTGCAGCGTGATGAGTTTTTTCATGCTTCAGCCCAGCCGTTCGAGCGCGGTGGCCAGCGCGCGCTGCACGTACACCCCGGCGATGTGGCGCCGGTACCCGGCCGAGCCGCGATGATCGGCCACCGGCTCAAAGTCCGCGCCGACCGCGGCTCCGGCGGCGGCGAAGCTCGCCGCGCTGGCGGGCTTGCCGGCGAGCGCGGCCTCGGCACTCTTTGCCCGTACGTAGGTTTCGCCGACTCCGCCGCCGAGCACGACGCGCGGAATTATGCAGGCGCCGGTGGCATCGAGGGTCAGTCGTACCGCGACGCTCAGGATGGCGAGGTCGTTGGCATTGGCTTCGAGCTTCAGGAACGCGCCTGCGGTGCGCGCAGCGGGTGCAGGGACGGCAATGGCCGTAATCAGCTCGCCTGGCGCGAGCGCGTTTTCGAACAGGCCACGGAAGAAACCGTCGAGCGGCAGCTCGCGCGCGCCTTTCACGCCGGTGGTGCGTACCGTGGCATCGAGCGTGAGGAGGGCCGCGGGCAGGTCGTAGAGCGGGGCGGCGGCGGCGATGCAGCCGCCGACGGTGCCGACGTTGCGGATCTGCTGCGGCGGATAAGTCAGCGCGTCCCGCACCGCACCGAAACCGGCGCTGCTGCGCACGACGTTGGTATTCGCGAGCGCTTCCAGTGTGCATGTGGCGCCAACCACCACGGTGTCGCCCTCGCGTGAGATACGGTCCAGCCCTAGCCGCTGGATGTCGACAAGGGTGGTCACGCCCTCCAGCACGCCGCGCACCTCGAGCCCGTGCACGAAGGTGCCGCCGGCCACCAGCATGGCGCTCTCGCCAAAGCGCTGCAGGAGGGCGACGGCTTCCTCGGCAGTGCCCGGCAGCAAGTAGTCCTGGAGATTCGGCAGCGTCATGAGAGCGTTCCGCGCGTGATCGAGCTCTTGTTCGCGAAATTTATCCTAGCACTTCTGCCGGCTGACACATGGGTACGATTGGCGCTCGCCTTGTCCGATCGGGCACAGTGCTTGGCCGATCCGGCAGGGCCTGATTTGCATGGTATGTGGCGCGGCGCCTTGTGCTATGTTCCCGCGCATGTACCCCGCTCCGTTTCAATATCACCGGGCGGCTTCGGTCGAGGAGGCGATCCGCCAACTCATCGAGATCGGCGAGGGCGCTCGCGTGCTCGCCGGTGGCCAGACACTGCTCGTGTGGCTGAAGATGCGTTTCGACGAGCCGACCGACCTGGTGGACATCGGGCGGATCGCGGGCCTCGGCGGTATCGAACACGACGCGAAGCAGGTGCGCATCGGCGCGCTGGCCACCCACGCGCGGATCGCGCGCTCGCCGGTTGCTTCGCTGATTCCCATTGTCGGGGACTGCGCCAACGGCATTGCCGACAACCAGGTGCGCAGCCGCGGCACCATCGGCGGCTCGCTCGGCGCGGGTGATCCGAGCTGCGACTGGCCGGTGTTGCTGACGACGCTGGATGCCGAGGTGCATTGCCAGGGGCCGCAGGGCCGACGCACGCTGCCGGTGGACGGTTTCGTGCAGGATCTGTACGCGACGAAGCTGCAGCCGGGTGAGATCATCACCGGGGTGCGTTTCGTGGTGCCACCGAAGGGCAGCGCTGGCGCCTACATTGCCTTCAAGCGCTGCGCGCCCGCCTATCCGACGATTTCGGTGGGCGTGCAGTTGACGCTCAAAGGCGACGATTGCGAGGACGTGCGCATCGCGCTGGGCTCGGCCGCCCTCACGCCGATACATGCCCGTAAGGCGGAGGCCGAATTGAGGGGCAAGCCGCTGACGCTAGCCGCGGTCAGCCGCGCCGCGCAGGCCGCCGCGGCGGAGTCCGACCCCGTGGCCGACCAGCGCGGCTCGCCGGCGTTCAAGCGTTCGCTGATCGATGCCCTGGTAAAGCGCGGCGTGGAGGCCGCCCGCCGCCGCTGCCGCGGCGAATCCGTCGAGGTCAGTCATGAGTACTACTGAAGCTGTCAGCCGCGTCGCCATCGAGGTGACCGTGAATGGGCAGCCGTATCGCCGTGAAGTCGAGCCGCGCCTGCTGCTGGTGCAGTTGCTCCGCGAGGAACTGCGATTGACCGGCACGCACATCGGCTGCGACACCACGTACTGCGGCGCCTGCACCGTGCTGGTGAATGGCGAGCCGGTGAAATCCTGCACCATGCTGGCCGTGCAGGCCGATGGCGCCGAGGTCATGACGGTGGAGGGCCTGGAGAAGGACGGCGAGCTGCATCCGCTGCAGCGCGCGTTCTCCGAGCACCACGGATTGCAGTGCGGTTACTGCACGCCGGGCATGCTGATGTCGTCATACGCGCTGCTGGCGAAGAACCCCAGCCCCGACCTGAAACAAATCCGCAAAGGCATCCAGGGCAACCTCTGCCGTTGCACCGGCTACCAGAACATCTTCTCGGCCATCGACGCCGCGGCGAAGATCATGCGAGGGGGGAAGTAACGTGGGCATCAGGTTCGAGGGCGAGTTCACCGTGCCTGTCTCCCGCGAGCAGGTGTACGAGCTGCTGTCCGATCCGCAGAAATTCGCGCCGCTGCTGCCGACCTACAAGAGCCTCGAGGTCAAGGACGAGCGCACTGCCGATGTCACGGTGGCGGTCGGCGTCGGCAAGATTCACGGTTCCGCGGTAATTACCCTGACGCTGCAGGGCGAGGAACCGCCGCTGCGCGCCGGCTACAGCGGCAAGGGCAAGGTGATGGGCAGCGCTTTCGACATGGCGACCTCGTTCGACCTCGAACATGCCGCTGGCGGCGGCACGCTGGTCAAATGGGCCGGCGACCTGACCATGTTCGGCAAGCTGGTGGCGCTCGCCGGGGGCCTCATCAAACCCATCGCGAAAAAAGACATCGAGCGGCTGGTCGGCGCGATCCAATCGGCGCTCGCGCCCGGCGGGGCCGCGGCGAACGGCTGAGGAGCGAGCCATGACCTGGACGGGTACATCGCTCAGGCGCAAGGAAGACGACCGGCTGGTGCGGGGCAAGGGCTTCTTCACCGACGACGAACTCGAGCCCGGGATGCTGCACCTGTACATCCTGCGCTCGCCCTACGCGCACGCCCGCATCCTGAAAGTCGATACCAGCGCGGCCGAGGCGCTGCCCGGAGTCGCCTGCGTGCTGACCGGCAAAGACATCGCCGCCCAGTGCGATCCCTTCATGGAGATCGGCCCGCCGCCGTGTGACAAGATACGCGACCTGCCGATGGCGGTGGACAAGGTGGTATTCCAGGGCGAGCCGGTGGCGGCCATCGCCGCCGATTCCCCGGCCATCGCCATGGACGCCGCGCAGCTCATCGACATCGAGTACGAAATGCTCGATGCGGTGATCGACGCCGAGGATGCGCTCAGCGATCGCAGCATCCTGCACGAGGCGGCCGGCACCAACCGCACCTGGCACGGCGTGTACGAGTACGGCGATGTCGAGAAGGCGTTTTGCGATGCCGTTCACGTGGTACGCATCCCGCGGCTGCATTTCCACCGTTTCACCAGCTCGCCGCTCGAGAACAACGCCTGTGTCGCTGAGTGGACCCGGCAAGGCACGGTGGAGTTTCTCTGCAACAATTCTTTCCCGGGCTTCGCGCAGCAGCTGCTGGCGCCAGGGCTGCGGCTGAAGGCCGAACAGGTGCACATCCGCGCCTACGACGTCGGCGGCAGTTTCGGCAACAAGATCTGGAACTACGTGTACATGGCGCTTGCGGCGCTCGCCTCGAGGAAGACCGGCGGACGGCGCGTCAAATGGTCGGAGACGCGCACCGAGCACCTGCTCGGCAGCGGGCACGGCAACGAGCGCACTTACCTCGACACGGAAGTGGCCCTCGACAAGGACGGGGTCATCACCGCGGTACGCTCGCGGCACATCGACGACTGCGGCGCGTATACGCGCTACGAGCCGCTCGGCTGCGTGATCTGGTCGCAGGTGCTGCCGGGCACGTACAAGTTGCGGAACATACGCATCGACTTCACGCAGACTGTCACCAACAAGTGTCCCGTGGTGCCGAATCGCGGCTACTCGCGCATGCAGCAGCTCTGGTTCATGGAGCGGGTGGTGGACATCTGCGCGCACGAGCTCGGCATCCCGGCCGACGAGATGCGGCTGAGGAACTACATCACCCGGTTCCCCTACGAGACGCCGAACGGCTGCGTCTACGACTCGGGCAACTACCCGGCGATGCTGGCCAAGGCCAAGGAGCTTATTGACTGGGAAAAGTGGCAGAAGGAGCGGGCGGCGGCGCGCAAACAGGGCCGGCTGATCGGCATCGGCATCGGCACCACGCTCGACTCCGGGACCAACAATTTCGGCCAGGCGCGTATCGTCAATCCGCACCTGCCGTTCTCGGGAAACTCCGAAGTCTGCACCATGCGCCTCGACCTTGACGGTGCCGTGGTGGTGTGCCTCGGCACCGCGCCGTCCGGCCAGGGCCACGAGACCGCTGCCTCGCAGGTAGTGGCCGACGAGCTCGGTATCGATCCGGCGATGGTCGTCGTGCGGCCCGGTTTCGACACGGCCTGGAACACCTTCGTCGGGCACTCCGGCACCTATGCCAGCCAGTTCGCCGTAACCGGCCTGTCCGCCGTGCACGGCGCCTGCCAGAAGCTGAAAGCCGAAATGCGCAAGCTTGCCGCCTTCGTGCTGGAAGCCGCCGAGGAGGACCTGGAGTTCGGCGTCGGGCAACAGGGCCCGGAACTGCGCGTCAAGGGCACCGACAAGGCGATCAACTACTGGTACATGGCCAACCTGGTCAACAACAACAACGCGCTGCTCGATGCGAGCCTCGCCGACGTGACCCTCAACATCCGCCATGTGTACCGTCCCCCGTTCAAGGTGCCGGATACCGAGCGCAAGTTCGGCAACCTGACCCTGACTTACGCCGCGCAGCTGCACATCGCCGTCATCGAGGTGAGCCGTGAAACCTGCCGCCCGAAGATCCTCGCCTACGCGGCGGTGGACGACTGTGGCACGCTGATCAATCCGCAGATCGCCGAGGGCCAGGTGCAGGGCGCGACCGGCCACGGTATCGGCGCCGCGCTGATGGAAAGCCTGAACTACGACGAGTCGGGGAACCTGCTGACCTCGACGTTCAGCGATTACTGCCCGATCACCGCGCTGAATATTCCCGACATTGCCTTCGGCAACATCCAGACGCCCTCACCGTTCAGCTACAGCGGTGCCAAGGGCATGGGCGAGGGCGGCGGGGCGCCGTTGCACACGATTTCCGCCGCGATCCAGGACGCGCTTCACAGCGAGGGCATCATCGTCACCGAGTCGCATCACTCGGCGCCGAGGATCTTCGAAGCCCTGCAGACTCCGAACCGCAAGCAGGCCGTGAGCGTCGAAAAGCGCCGCTGACGCGACGGCCTGCGGATACTATTCCGCATGGCCTACGGCAATCCGGACGCATACGAGCAGTACATGGGCCGCTGGAGTGCGCGGCTCGCGCCGGCGTTCGTGCGCTTTGCCGGCATCCATGACGGTGAGCATGTTCTCGATGTGGGCTGCGGCACCGGCAGCCTGACTCGCGCGCTGCTCGACCATGGCCCTGCAGTGGCGGTCTGCGGCGTGGATCCCAGTGTCGAGTTCGTGGATCATGCGCGCCGCACACTCGCCGGGCGACGCACCGCGTTCGAGGTGAGCGCCGCCGAGTCGCTGCCTTTTTCGGATGCCTCGTTCGATGCCACGCTCGCGTTGCTGGTGCTGCAGGCGCTGGAGGATCCACCCCGGGCGATTCGCGAGATGGCGCGCGTTACGCGACGAGGCGGCTGTGTGGCAACCACGCTGTGGGATTTCGCCGAGGGCATGCCGATGATTTCGCTGCTGTGGGATGCGGCAGAAGCGGTCGCGCCACGCACCACGGCGCGCCACAAGGCCGCGCACCCGCCGCCACGCTTCAGCCTCGAGTCCCTCGCCCTGCTGTGGGCGGATGCAGGGCTTGCCGAGGTGCGCACGGCGCGGTTGTCATTTACGCAGGAATTCAGTTCGTTCGACGATTTCTGGTTGCCGTTTATGAGTGGCGCCACGCCAATCTGTGAATTCGCGGTCGCGGTGTACAGGGAAACCGGCGAACAACTCACGCATGCGCTGCGGGATCAGATTCCGGGCGTGCGTGCAGACGGGTCGTTTTCTCTTCAGGCAAGCGCACTTGCCGTCGCCGGCATCGCTGGACATGGTGTCCCGGTCATGCCCGCCCGAACCAGTCATTGAAGTGCCGCAAATTTGGTCATGCGGAACGGCTCGATCAGGGTGCGCGGCATGGGAAATCCCTAGCGGCTGCGCCATGATACGCGCGGCCGGCGCCTTTTCGGCCAATGCGGCTGCGCGAACGGCCTAACCTGCCGCGGTTGCGCTTTGGTAGAACATCCCGACCCGGATCAGCAGGACCTGCGACCATGAAGAGCACTCTCAATCCCCTGGACCTGTTCGACGTGCGCTCGGAGCTGTCCGAGGAGGAGGCCATGGTGCAGGATACCGTGGCGCGTTTTGTCGATCAGAAGGTTCTGCCCATCATCCGCGAGTGCTTCGAGAAGCACCGCTTCCCGAAGGAACTGGTTCCCGAGATCGCCCAGCTCGGACTGCTTGGCAGCAGCATCCAGGGCTACGACTGTACCGGGCTGAACGCAGTGGCCTACGGGCTGATCTGCCAGGAGCTCGAGCGCGGCGACAGCGGGCTGCGCAGCTTCGTCTCGGTGCAGAGCAGCCTGGTGATGTATCCGATCTACACCTTCGGTTCGGAGGAGCAGAAGAGCCGCTGGCTGCCGGCGATGGCGCGCGGCGAGGCGATCGGCTGCTTCGGCCTGACCGAGCCGCATGGCGGCTCCGACCCCGGCAACATGAAGACCCATGCCAAGCGCCAGGGCAAGGACTGGGTGCTGAATGGCTCGAAGATGTGGATCACCAACGGCACGATTGCCGACGTGGCGGTGGTCTGGGCGCGCACCGATGAGGGCATCAAGGGCTTTCTGGTCGAGCGGGGTACGCCGGGATTCGAAGCGCCGGAGATCGAGAACAAGATGTCGCTGCGCGCATCGGTCACTTCGGCATTGTTCTTCGACAACGTGCGCTTGCCCGAGGCCAACGTGCTGCCGGGCGTGAGCAGCCTGCGCGGACCGCTGAGCTGCCTTTCGCAGGCGCGCTACGGAATCAGCTGGGGCCCGATCGGCTGCGCGCAGGCCTGTCTCTGGCAACTCATGGAGTACACCCGGTCGCGCGAGCTGTTCGGCCGGCCGCTCTCGCACACGCAGCTGATCCAGGCGCGCCTCGCCGACATGGCCCGGCGCATCACCACCGCGCAACTGCTGGCGCTGCGGCTCGGCCGGCTCAAGGATGCGGGCAAGGTCCATCCTACGCAGATCTCGCTCGCCAAGTGGAACAACGTGCGCATGGCGCTCGATATCGCGCGCGACTGCCGCGACATGCTCGGTGGGGCCGGCATCAGCGCCGAGTACGTACCGGTGCGCCACATGATGAACCTCGAGAGCGTCATCACCTACGAGGGCACGGAATCCGTGCACCAGCTCGTGGTCGGCAAGGAGCTGACCGGCGTCAGCGCGTTCTGAGCGCCGCCCTCAGCCCTTCACCGTCGCCCAGTTTTCCCGCAAGTGTGTCGCCGCGCGCAGCGCCAGCGCGTGGATGGTGTAGGTCGGCCCGACCGCGGAGCTGGTCGGGAACAGGCCCGCGCCGCCGATGAACAGGTTGTCGACGTCGTGCGCCTGGCCGTAGCCGTTGGTGACGGAAGCGGCGGGATCGTTTCCCATCACCGTGCCGCCCATGATGTGCTGGCTGACTTTCGGGCCGTGCCACACTTCCACCGCCCCAGCGGCGGCCATGATTTTCTTGCCGTCCTCGACCGCTTCATTCCAGAGCCCCATGCCTTCTGGACTGGCGTTGTACGTGATCCGCGCCAGCGGCACCCCGTACACGTCCCGCCTGGTGTCGAGCTCGACGCGGTTTTCCGCGCGCGGCATATCCTCGCAGACCCCGGCCATCTGGCCGAGCCCGCGCGCGGCGCGCTGCATGAAGCGCTCCAGGTCCTTGTGGAACAGATCCGCGCGGGTCATGGCGATGCCGAGCAGGTCGTTGGGTTTGATGGCCATGCCCGCCGCCCACTGCCGGCTGCCGAAGGCGCCCGCCCGGGCGGTCTTGGTCCAGCGATCCTGGCTGAAGATCTGCCCGCCCGAGAGTCCCATGTGATTCTGCATGTCGGTATCGAACAGCCCGAACAGCATCACGGTCGGGTGGCCCATCAGGTAGCGCCCGACGGTGCCGCTGGAATTGGCGAGCCCCGCGGGATGCCGGGCAGTGCCGGAGTTCAGCAGGATGCGCACGTTCTCGATGCCGTAGGCGGCGAGAACCACCAAGTCGGCAGCCAGCTCATATCGCTGGCCTTGAGAATCGAAGTACTCGACACCCGTCGCGCGCCTGCCCTGCGCATCCGTGAGCACGCGGCTCACGTGGCAATCGGCCTGCAGCTTCGCCCCCGCGGCGATGGCACGCGGCAGGTAGACCACCAGTGGATTGGCGAGCGCGCCGATCGGGCAGCCCGCTTCGCACCACCCGTCCCAGATGCAGGCCGCACGGCCGTTGTAGGGTTTCGTTAACACCGCCATCGGACTTGGCGCGACGTGCTGGCCGAGCGCGGCGAAGCCCTTAGCCAGCACATCGCCCTGCGCGAAGCGCGGCACCGGCGGCAGCGGATAGGCCGCCCCCGGCGGGCGCCAGATCTCGGCCCTGGCATCGCCGGCTATGCCGACATCGGCCTGTACCTGGTCGTACCAGGGCTGCAGGTCGGAATAGTCGATGGGCCAGTCCAGGCCCTTGCCGAACTGGGAGCGCAGCTTGAAGTCGTCGGCGTGCATGCGTGGCCACAGGCCGAAGTGATGCGCTGCAGCCCCACCGAAACCGCGGCCGGCATTGAGGTTGAACCAGAGGCTGTCACGCGATGTTTCAGCCGCGTGCGGCGCGGCCCACTTCAGGCGGCGCGCCCAGATCTGCGAGCTGTACAGGTCGCCCAGCTGCCGAGCAGGGCCGGTCTCCAGCACGCGCACCTGCCGGCCGGCCTCGGCGAGCACGGCGGCAAACACGCTGCCGGCGGCGCCGGCGCCGACGATGACCACCTCGGCGTGCTCGCGCGCCATCGGCAGCTCACCAGGGCGTCGGCGGCAGGATGTGCGGCATGTAGGGCACGCCGAGGCGCTTGAACCCGTCCACCGTGCCGTACACCACGTCCACCGCATCGCTGCGGATCACGACATAACCGAGCGGCGCGGGCGGGCCGGTCCAGCCTTCGGGATCATTTGCGCTCATCTCGCGCACCAGCGCAATTGCTGTGCCTTCATCGAGCGCTTCGAACGGCTTGCCATGCCGCCGCCGGCTCACGGCCTCGACGCCGGCCAGTACGCTGGCATAGAAGACGCGATACGGCGGCTCGATGTTGAAGGAGCGGGCAATGAGCAGGCAATCGTTGGTGTCGATAGCCAGCTGGCTGTCGACGAAATGAGCAAGCCCCGCCTGCCGCGCGCCTGGCACGAGAATCTCGCCGAGCGCTTCCAGCGTGCGCACCTGCTGCGTATCGAGCACGCGCAAAGCCGCATTGCGCGAGCGCGCCTCGGCAGGCGTCAGCCAGAGCTCCACCCCGGCAACGGTGTAGAGCAGGCAACCGGCACCTTGCAGGAACCGCCTTCGATCGCGGGTCATGCTTGCTTTTTCCTGTGGCCCGATTCAATTATTAACCGCAAGCGACAAGAGGCGCCATGCCGTGCAGGCTCCGGAAGCCAGGGATCCCCATATCATCGCGGGCTGGGTTAATGCCGTCGCCCAGGCACTCGATGCACGGGGCCTCGACAGCAAGGCGATCTTTTCGGTCGCCGGAATCGATCTGGTGGCGGCGCGCAAGCCCATCGCGCGCTTCCCGGCGGCGTCGATGAGCAAGGTCTACGAGCTGGCCCATTCCGCCACCAACGATCCTTCGTTCGGGCTTTCCATTGCCGAGTTCGTGCACCCCACCTCGCTGCACGCGCTCGGTTTTTCGCTTCTGGCCAGCAGCACCCTCGAATCGTTCTGCCGGCGGGTGGTGCGCTACTTCCGGCTGGTGACCACCAATGCCGAGTGCCAGATGGAGCGCACCGCCGCGGAGTACCGGCTGGTGATGGTGCCGACCATCGACCGCGAGCAGTATCTTCCGCAGGACGCGTGGATGGCCACGCTGGTGCGCTTCATCCGTGAGATCTACAAGCCGGATTTCGCGCCGTTGTCGGTGTGCCTGTGCCGCCCGCGGCCGCGGCAGAAGATCCAGCAGTTCGAGAAGTTCTTCGGGACTGAAGTGCGCTATGGCTGCGATGCGAATCGCCTGGTGTTCGATCTCAAGGACATGGAGATCGAGCTGCCGGCGGGCAACGCCGAGCTGGCGCGGCAGAACGACGAGGTGGTGATGGCGCTGCTCGCCCGCATGGATCGCGACGACATCATTGCCCGGGTGCGGGCGCTGTTCATCGAGCTGCTCCCCTCGGGCGAGTGCGACAAGGAAAAGGTTGCCGCCCAGCTCAACATGAGCGAGCGGTCCCTGCAGAGCAAGCTTGCCGCCCGCAATACCAGCTACCGGAACCTGCTGAACGAGACCCGCCAGGAGCTGGCCCTGCAGTACATCCGCCAGGGTCTGCATTCGGTGAGCGAAGTGACCTATCTGCTCGGCTTCGCCGATATCAGCAGCTTCTCGCGGGCGTTTCGCAGCTGGGTGGGCGTCTCGCCCAGCGAGTACCGCGACCGGTCGCTCGGCCGCAAGACCGGCACGAGTTAAGCGATTTTCGGCAGGTGCGCCAGCGACTGCCGGATCGCCTCGGCCGGGTATTCGTAGTCCTGCAGTTCTCCGGCGAAGAACCGGTCGTAGGCGCTCATGTCGAAGTGACCGTGCCCTGACAGGTTGAAGAGCAGGGTCTTCGGCTGCTTGCGCGCGGCGCATTCCTTCGCCGCGCGAATCGCCGCGGCGATCGCGTGCGTGGACTCCGGCGCCGGCACGATGCCCTCGGTGCGGGCGAACAGCACCCCTGCCTCGAACGTTTCGAGCTGCGGGATTGCCAGCGCCTCGACCAGGCCCTCGTGCACCAGCTGGCTCACCAGCGGCGAGGCGCCGTGATAGCGCAGGCCCCCGGCGTGGATGCCCGGCGGAACGAAGTCGTGGCCGAGCGTGTGCATCTTCAGCAGCGGGGTCAGCCCGGTCGCATCGCCATAGTCATAGGCGTAGATGCCCTTGGTCAGCGTCGGGCAGGAACTTGGTTCCACCGCCACCAGCCGCACGTTCCGGCCGGCGGCCTTATCGGCGAAGAACGGGAAGGCGATACCGGCGAAATTCGACCCTCCGCCGCAGCAACCGAACACCACGTCGGGATAGTCACCGGTCATTGCCATCTGTTTCTTCGCTTCCTCGCCGATCACCGTCTGGTGCAGCATGACGTGGTTCAGCACCGAGCCGAGCGCGTAGTTCGTGTCCTTCCTGCCGGCGGCTTCTTCTACTGCTTCGGAGATGGCAATGCCGAGGGAGCCTGGCGTGTCGGGGTGCTTCTCGAGGATCTGCCGGCCGGCGTTGGTCATGCGGGTGGGGCTGGCGAACACTTCCGCACCCCAGGTCTGCATCATCGAGCGGCGATAGGGCTTCTGCTGATAGCTGACCTTCACCATGTACACGCGCACCGTCAATCCGAGCAGCTGCCCGGCGAGCGCCAGCGAGCAGCCCCACTGCCCGGCGCCGGTCTCGGTGGTCAGGCGGTTGATGCCGGCGATCTTGTTGTAGTACGCCTGCGGGATCGAGGTATTCGGTTTATGCGAGCCGGCCGGGCTGACCGACTCGTTCTTGTAATAGATTTTCGCCGGCGTCTTCAGCGCCGCCTCGAGGCGGTGCGCGCGGTAAAGCGGCGTGGGCCGCCACAGCCGGAATATCCCGCGCACTTCCTCGGGAATCGCAATCCAGCGCTCGGCGCTGACTTCCTGCTCGATCAGGCCCGGCGGGAATATCGCCGTCAGCGCATCGAGCGTAACGGGTTTGCCATCCGGCCCCATCGGCGGCGGTGGCGGGTTCGGCAGATCGGCCACCACGTTGTACCAGTGAGTGGGCAATTCGGACTCGGGCAACAGGAACTTGGTCGTCATCATCTCGCTCCGCATCTGGCGGCGGATATTCTAGACTGGAAATCCTGCCGTAGCCGCGTCTCATAACGGCAAGGTTAAATCGGGGTGCTTGTGACTTAGTTCCTCGCTGCACCCGCCTGGCGTTCCTAAGCTTGCAGCACGCTGGCAGTGAAGGGACACCACCATGGGTAATTACAAGAATAACGGCATCGCGACAGGCGCTGCGGACGCGAATGGGCAGTCCCGCCCCGGTTACCAGTCTACGCTGCGCAACGGCCGAAGCCTCTCCTCCGGCGAGGGCCGCGACGTCGCCGGCTGGGACTCGTACAACCGCTGGTTGAGCCGTGTCCAGGGCAACGAGCGCCGACGATCCGCGGTGGACCCCGCCCTGTATACCTGGAAGGGGTATCGGAACTGGTCCGACAAGGTGCGTCGGGACTGGAAGCAGGAGGACTGAGAATTTCACCCCGCCGGGCCGGGGGTGCACTGGCCCGATAACAGATAAAAACAATGCGTGACACGGACTGCAACATGTCGGAAAGCGATGACCAGAAATACCCGCTCAAGAACGAGGAAACGGTGAGCCGCCGCGCCTGGGTGGATCGCGCCCTGGAATGCGTGCGCCGCCGGCTGGAATCGGGGGAGGACATCGAGCCTGCCCGGGAACAGGCCGAGCGGCCCCAGCTCTACGTCGTCTCCTCGAGCAGGCGGCGGTAACGGCGGATGGAAAGCGTGCTCAGGGTTCTTGATACGCTGGACAGCCTGGCCTACGCGGCCCGGCTGGCGCTGCGCGGGATCTGGGGTGACCGGCTGCTTGCTGCCGGGGCCGGTGCCGCCGCCGGGGCCATCACGGCCTTCGGTGTGCTTATCGCCGCCTTCTTGATTTCCTGACCGGCGATCCCTATTAATCCGCCTCCCGATCCGGGAGACAGTCGGATTAACGATGAGCGAGCGCAGGACCCACGGCTTCCAGGCCGAGGTGAAGCAGCTGCTTCACCTGATGATTCATTCTCTCTACAGCAACCGCGAGATCTTTCTCCGCGAGCTGATATCCAACGCCTCCGATGCGGCCGACAAGCTGCGCTTCGAGGCCGTGTCCCGGCCGGAGCTCCTGGCCGAGGATGCCGAGCTGAAGATCCGCGTCGAGTTCGACGCCGCCGCCGGCACTCTGAGCGTGGCCGATAATGGCATCGGCATGTCGCAGGAGGAGGTGATCGCCCAGCTCGGCACGATCGCGAAATCCGGCACCGCGGAATTCGTCAAGAAGCTCGCCGGCGACCAACGCGAGGCGTTCAGCCTCATCGGCCAGTTCGGCGTCGGTTTCTATTCCGCATTCACCGTTGCCGATCGCGTTGAGGTGCTGACGCGCCGCGCTGACCTGCCGCCCGGCGAGGGCGTGCGCTGGGAATCGGCCGGCGAGGGCGAGTTCACCGTCGAGACCGTCGAGCGGCCGCAACGTGGTACCCGCGTCACGTTACACCTGCGCGAGGACGCGAAGGAGTTTGCCGACGAGTACCGGTTGCGCACGTTGATCCGCAAGTACTCCGACCATATCGGTTTCCCGGTGCTGATGCGTGTCACGGGTGGCAAGGACGGCGAGACCAAAGAGGAGGCCATCAACGCCGCCAAGGCGCTCTGGACGCGCCCGAAATCTGAGATCAAGGACGAGGAGTACCAGGAGTTCTACCGGCATATAGCCCACGCTTTCGATGCGCCACTTGCCTGGAGCCACAACCGCGTGGAGGGCAAGCGGGTCTATACCAGCCTGCTTTACGTTCCCGGCCGCGCCCCGTTCGATCTGTGGAACCGCGAGAAACCGCGGGGTCTCAAGCTCTACGTGCGGCGCGTGTTCATCCTCGATGATGCCGCGCAGTTCCTGCCGCTGTACCTGCGCTTCGTGCGCGGTGTGGTCGATTCCGACGACCTCTCGCTCAACGTCTCGCGCGAAATGCTGCAGCAGGACCCGGAAGTCGAAGCGATACGCAGCGCCCTGACGCGCCGCGTGCTCGACATGCTGGAAAAGCTTGCCTCCGACGAGCCGGAGAAGTACCGGACGCTGTGGAAGGAATTCGGCCGTGTACTGAAGGAGGGCCCGGCTGAGGATCATGCCAATCGCGAGCGTATTGCCAGGCTGTTGCGTTTCGTCAGCACGCGCTCCGAGGGTGACGAGCCGGACCGCGGCCTCGCCGATTACATCGCGGGCAAGACGACCGGGCAGAAGCACATCTGGTTCGTCACCGCCGACAGCCTGGCGGCGGCGCGCGGCAGCCCGCACCTGGAGGTGTTCCGCAAGAATAACGTCGAGGTGTTGCTGCTCACCGACCCGATCGATGAGTGGATGGTTGGCCACCTCGGCGAGTTCGAAGGGCTGGAGTTCCGCGACGTGCGCCGCGGCGAGCTCGATCTGGGCGATCTCGGCGCCCACGCCGGGGATAAGCCGCCGGATCATGAGGCCAGCGGTGAGCACAAGGCGTTGATCGAGCGCCTCACCGGGCTGCTCAAGGACGAGGTGGAGGCGGTGCGCGTCACCAGCCGCCTGACCGACTCGCCGGCCTGCCTCGCCATCGGCGATTTCGACATCGGACCGCAGATGCGCCGCATCATGGCGGCGAGCGGGCAGGCAGTGCCGGACAGCCGGCCGGTGCTGGAGATCAACCCCGCGCACCCGCTGATCGCGCGCCTGGAGAACGAATCCGACCAGAAGCGCTTCGAAGACCTGGCGCGCGTGGTGCTCGACCAGGCGGCGCTCGCCGAAGGCCGGCCGCTCAAAGACCCGGGCGCCTTCGCGCAGCGCCTGAACCGGCTGCTGCTGGAGCTGCGCTGACGGGGCCGCGATCAGGGCTGGCAGGTCGGGTTGCAGGCCGGCTGCAGGTCGCCTTTCTCCACCTGGATCGTGGCGTGAGCGATGCGAAAGTGCCGCTTGAGGTCGTCGATCATGCTCCGTAGCAGCTGGTCGCTGCCACCGCCTGGCATTACGACATGCGCGGTGAGCGCGGTCTCGGTGGTGCTCATGCCCCAGATGTGCAGGTCGTGGATGGCCGCAACGCCCGGTTGTGCCGCGAGATAGTCGCGCACGGTGTCCGGATCCACGCCGCGCGGCACGGCGTCTAACGCCAGGCCGAGTGCCTCACGGAACACGCTCCAGGTGCCGATCACGATCACGACGACGATGATCAGCGTGATCAACGGGTCGAGCCACAGCCACCCGCCGATCAGGACGCCGACACCGCCGAGCACCACGGCCGCAGACACGGCGGCATCGCCGGCCATGTGCAGGAACGCCGCCTTGATGTTCAGGTCATGCTCGCGCCCGGAGGCGAAGAGCAGCGCAGTTGCGGTATTGATCACCACGCCGACGGCGGCCACACCGATCATGATCCAGCCCTCGACCGGCGCGGGCGACTGCAGGCGCTGCACCGCCTCCCAGGCGATGCCGCCCATCGCAACGAGCAGCATCGCGGAGCTGAACAGGGAGGCGAGGATGGTGCCGCGGCGCAGGCCGTAGGTGTGCCGGGCGCTGGCGCGGCGCGCGGCCAGTGCCGAGGCGCCCCAGGCCAGGATCAGGGTCATCACGTCGCTGAGGTTGTGGCCGGCGTCAGCGAGCAGCGCCAGCGAGTCGGCCATCAGGCCGAACAGCGCCTCGATGACGACGAAGGTGACATTGAGGCCGATGCCGATGGCAAAGGCGCGTCTGAAATCCCCCGGCTCGAAATGGGCGTGGTGGTGATGGCCGTGCCCGTGATCGTGGTCGTGGTCGTGATCGTCGTCGTGCTCGTGCTTGAGGGACATGGTTTTGCCGAAGGTCTCCCGCTTGCTGTTATTGTCGTAGGGGCCCGGCCGGCCTGTAAATGACCTGACTCAGCTCCGGGCTATAGAATAAGGCCGGACACCCGCCCGGAGGGGGCTGATATGGACAAGAAAGACACCTCGCCTGGAGCGCTGAAGTCGCGCCTGACATCCGAGCAGTTTCACATCACGCAGGAGAAGGGCACGGAGCGGCCGTTCACCGGCCAATACGTCAACACCAAGGACAAGGGCATGTACCACTGCGTCTGCTGCGGCGCTCCGCTGTTCGACTCCGCCGCGAAATACGATTCGGGCACCGGCTGGCCGAGCTTCTGGGCGCCGGCGTCGAAGCAGGCGGTGAAGGAGCACACGGATGCGAGCCACGGCATGGTGCGCCAGGAGGTGGTGTGCGGCTCCTGCGGCGCGCACCTCGGGCACGTGTTTACCGATGGGCCGGACCCGACGGGCCTGCGTTACTGTATCAATTCGGCGGCGCTCGATTTCGAGCATAAGCCGTAACCCGCCACCGCCAGCGGCCTACCGGCGAATGTACTCTTCGTGAGCCGGCCGTTAGCCGG
>CAYOFE010000007.1:0-13115 GCA_964403135.1 uncultured Chromatiaceae bacterium
TCATCACGCTGATCGGCCATTCCGGCTGCGGCAAGTCGACCGTGCTGTCGATGGTCGCCGGCCTCAACAAGATCTCCGGCGGCGGCATCGTTCTCGACGGCAAGGAAGTGAGCGACGCTGGTCCGGATCGGGCCGTCGTCTTCCATGAAACCGACGAAACGCAGCCGCCCCGGGCACTGGCGCGCACAGGCCGGTGCCACGCCCTGCTCGACGCGCGGGAAACAGAAGATGCACTTCTGCGACTTGCGCTTGACGAAATTGAAATACACCTTGTCGTAGGGGCAGGCCTGGTTGCACAGCCGGAAACCCTGGCACTTATCCTGGTCAACCAGCACGATGCCGTCCTGCTCGCGCTTGTAGATGGCGCGCACCGGGCAGGCTTCGAGGCACGCGGGCTTCGTGCAATGGTTGCACAGCCGCGGCAGGTAGAAGTGATAGTTGTTCGGGTAGTCGCCGGAACTGGTGTCCTCGTTCCAGTTCGGGCCGTATTCCATCGGCTCGCGCTGCAGCCGCTCCTCGGTGCCCTGGAAGTATACCGCTTCGTGATTCAGCGGCTTCGGCTCGCCGAAATGCTTCTGGTCATGCAGCCCGCCGAACTGCACCTTGCCGTCTTTCCATCCGGACCGGGCGCCTTTCTCTTCCCAGTCCTTCGGGTAACCGGGACCGGGTTTGGTCTCGACGTTGTTCCAGAGCATGTACTCCTGGCCTTCCTCGTCGGTCCACAGCGACTTGCAGGCCGCCGTGCAGGCCTGACAGCCGATGCACTTGTTCAGATCGATGACCATTGCTACCTGCTTGCCCATTATCTGCTCCAGTCTGTCGGAATCGCGGCTTGCGCCGCTCCTAACAAGCGCGTCGTCTGCATCGCGGCAACGTGAAGGCAACGCCAGCTCCAGTCTGCCGGAATCGCGGCTTGCGCCGCTCCTACAAAATGCTCTTTTAGCATCGCCGCTCCTGCCACAGGAGCGGCGCAAGCCGCGATTCATCCAGCCGCATATTTCTCGAAGTCGCAAGTGTAGTCGTGGTACGTCTGGTTCGGCACATAGTCCGGCGTGCGGTAACCGATGTGCCCATAGCCACCGACCAGCGAGGTCGGCTTCAACAGGGCCGCCGTCGAAATCACGCCGCCGAAGTTGCGCCGCTCGCGAAACATCATCGGATCCCAGCCGTGGTACATGAACATCTGGCCCTGCTGCATGGCGGAGCTGACGTGCGCCATGGCGACGAAATGGCCGAAATTGTTGAACACCCGGATGAGCTGTCCGTCAGCCACGCCGCGTTTCTTCGCATCGTCCGGGTTGACGTACACATCCGGCTCGCCGCGCTGCAGATGCAGCAGCAGGGTGTCGTCGCGCCACATGCTGTGGATCCCGTGCCGCGCGTGGCCCATGGTCAGCCGCAGCGGGTAGCCCTTGATCGCCAGCGGATCCTTGTGCACCGGCAGTTCCTCGCCCTCGGCGAGGAACCAGTCGTGGTCCATGTAGTACTGCTGCCGTCCGGTGAGCGTCGAATACGGCCTCTTGTCGCGCGTGCTCGCCAGCACGTTGTAGGCATAGGGCGATTTCGGGCCGAACTGCGTGCCGTCCGAGTCATTCACGCGCACGAAGCCCTTCTGCGCCAGCTCATCGTAACTCACCTTGGGAATACCCGCGGAGTTGTCGAGCAGGAACTGCACCAGCGCCTTGTTGTCGGGGATCTTGCCATTCAGCGTGAACAGGTCGTGCAGCTTGGTGTAGTCGTGGGTGATCGGCTGGCCGTAGAACGTATCTGCTACTGCCGTCAGCCCGCGCGCTCGTGACTTCTCGCCGATGGCCTTGCAGAAGCGGCGCATGACCTCGAAGTCGTCGGTCGACTCGCCGAGCGGCGGCACCGCCTGGTCGAGCACCTGCAGGTACGGCGTGCGCCCTTCCATGGTGATGTCGTGGCGCTCATAGTGATGCGAGACGGGCAGCACGTAGTCGGCATACATCGCCGTGACGCTCATGTCGGGCACCATCGCGACGATAGTATCGAGCCTGCTCAGCACATCCTCGCGAAAGCGCGTGCCCGAGGCGCGCCAGTTGGCCGGGTTGTGGCCCGCCATGATGGCCATCTTCCACGGCTTGTTCCCGTAGTCGGGCAGCCAGCCCCTGCTGATCGACTCGCGGTAGTGCTTGTCGTAGTGCTCAGCAAGCTCATTGCCGTACACCGCCGAGTTCAGCGCTTTGCCGTCGCCCTTGGCGTAGTCCCAGACCGAAATCGCCGCCACCTTGAGCCGCGGACCGACACCTTCGAACACCGCCTTCAGGATCCCATCGGCCTTGCCGAGCTGGGTGGTCTGCATGCCGCCGCCCTCGCGGCCGGTGTTGCCGGTGAGCGCGCACATCAGCAGCCACGCACGGTGCAGCTTGTCGCCGTGCAGCCATTTGCACGAGCGATAGCCGGCATAGATCATGCCGGCGCCGGACGCCGCAAAGGCGCGCGCCACCTGCCGCGTCACGTCCGGATGCACCCCGGTGATGGCCCGCGCCTTCTCCGGCGTGTACTCACGGTTGCAAAGATCCTTCGTCAGCTCGAATACCGTGGTGACCTGCACCTTCTGGCCATCGGCGGTGCTGACGGTCCAGCGGCCTTCCAATGCCGGGCGGATCGCACCGAGCTGCAGCGTCGTCTCTGACTGCACTTCGCCGGCGCGGCCTGCCACCTGCCCGTATCCGGTGCTCGGCGGCGCCAGCGGTCTACCGCTGTTCTCATCCCAGAAATAAAACGTGGTGTCGGCCTTCTCGCCTGCCACGCCGAGATCGGTGCCGCGCAGGAATTTCTTCGTGTCGAGCCGCACCAGGAACGGCAGGTCGGTCTGCTCGCGCAGGTAGTCCCATTCGATGTGCTTGCGATCCGCGATGATGGTCTGGACCATTGCCATGGCGAGCGCCGTGTCGGTGCCCGGCTTCGGGTTCACCCATCTCGAGGAGTGCATGGCGCTGGCGCTGAATTCCGGCGCAATGGTGATCACCTCGGTGCCGTTGTAGCGCGCCTCCCAGAAGAAATGCGCATCGGGAATGCGCGTCACCGCCGGGTTGCACACCCAAACCAGGCAGCACTTCGACTTGAACACCGCCGCCATGCTGTCGCCGGGCAACTCGTAGCCGAGCGTCATGTAAGCCCCGACCGGCAGGTCGCCGACACCCGCGAAGGTCTCGGGGCAGACGATGCCAGTGATATTGCAGAAGCGGAACAGTGCCGTAAACGCGGCGCGCTTGAGGATCATCTGCGTGCCCATCGCCATGGTGATGGAGTCGGGCCCGCTCTCGGTCGCGTGCTGGATGATCTTGTCGGCGATCTCATCGACCGCCTGGTCCCAGCTGACGCGCTGCCACTTACCCTCGCCGCGCTTGCCGATGCGCTTCATCGGGTACAACACGCGCTGCCTGCCGTACATGTACTTCGCCTGGCGCACACCCTTCTGGCAGCCGCGCGGGCCGTAGTCCGGCGTGTCCTCGCCGGACCGGCCGTACTCGCCCTGCTGCTCCTCGCGCCAGGCGATGCCGTTTTTCACGTAGACGTTGAACGCGCAGTGCCCCGTGCAGTTGATGCCGCGGCTGCCGCGCACGACACGGTCCCAGGTCCATTTCTGCCGCATCAGGTCTTCCCAGCGGCCGTAGGGCTGGGCCGGCGCGGTTGGCACCTGTGCGCCGGCGGGCGCATATTTCAGGGACAACCCAAGAGCCAGTGCACCGCTGCCCTGCACGAAACGGCGGCGGTCGGTGGTGGTTGTGGTCACGTGGATCCCCCTGAAATCTCCGTTGGAGACAGATTTAAAATCTGTCCCCATTCAGCTGTCTATTTATAGCTTACAGCAGCCCGGCCTTCACCAGTCGCTCGATATTGGCTTCCTGGCGGCGCCGGAAGGTTTCGCGATCCGGCGGCGTGACGACCTTGCCGTCCTTCAGCAGGAAATTGCCCCGGTGATAGTCGGCTTTCGCGTAGGCATCGGCGTAGATTTCGAATGGCTGCCGCGACATGACATTAGCCATCGCCACGCGCCGGCGGGTGCGCCGCAGCGCGCCGATGTCGATTACGGCATTGGAATTGAACGCCTCGCCGCCCTGCGCGGCCTCGGCCAGTATGTGCCCGTTGTAATCGACGATCTTCGACATGGCGCTGCACGTATAGGGCGGAATCGGGATGTCGTCGATGGTGGCGGTATTGGCGGCGACCACGTACACCAGGTTCTCGATGGCCCGCGCCAGCCGGCACACCTCTTTAATAGTCAGCTTGGCGCTGCCCGGCTCGCTGGTCGGGTGCAGGATCACCTCCGCGCCGTTCATCACCACGCAGCGGGTAATTTCCGGGTAGAGGATCTCCTCGGAAGCGATGGTGCCGAGGTTGCCGATCTCGGTGCGCGCCACCGGGAAGATCGCGTCGCGGCCATAGACGTCGAGGTACTTATCCCACACATCGTGGGGAGTCGGCTCGAAGCACGAGGTCATGCGCCGGTAACGCAGGATCACGTTGCCGTTCGGGCCAATGATGAAGCAGGTCTGAAAGTACAGTTCCTGGAAATGCGGATCGATTTCGTAGACGTTGCCGGAGAGGAAGATGTTGTTCGACTGCGCGATCCTGCCAAGCGTCTCGTACTCCAAGCCGTTCTGCTCGAGGCAGGCGCGGTCGCGCCACTCCGCCGGGGACTCCTTCATCGGGAATCCCGTCACTGCGTACTCGGGCAGTGCGACGAGGCGCACCGGGGCACCGTAAAAGAACTTCAGGAAGTTCACCGCGGTGGTCGTGTACTCGCCGATGCGCTTGAGGTTCTCGGCAATACGTGCGCGGGACGATTCCCGGTCCTTGCAGCGGTTAACGCCCTTCACCGAAACCTGCAGGGCCACGCCGATGTATTCAGGCCCGTCTGTTTTCGCGTCGGTCATGCTGGTTTTCGCCTCCCAAAGAGCAAGTCGGGCAGTATACGGGCCCCACGACGGCGCACCAGCGGCAAAGTGGCGCACCGTCCGCCGGCCGGGTGATCTGGGGCGCGGCCGCTTGTGCCCGCGCCGGCCCGGCGCTAAGTTCACGACTGCCCTGGCCGCGCCGCCAGGCGGAGATCCAGTTGAGCTCACAGATCCCGGAACGACCGAAATTTGCCATCTCCGGCATGGTGCCGACCCTGAACGGCACCGGCTTCATGTTCGAGGTGCGGGACGGCTACGCCGAGGAGTTCATTCACTTTGCCGGCAAGACCGGCGGCCCGGTGCTCGACATCGGCTGCGCCTACGGCGTGGCGACAATTCCGGCGCTGGAGGCTGGCGCCCGCGTCGTGGCTTGCGACATGGAACCGGGCCACCTGGAAATCCTCCAGCAGAATGTCGGCGCCTCGCTGCGAGCTCACCTGACCTGCATGACCGGCGCCTTGCCCGGCGTGGATTTCCCGGCGGCGAGTTTTCGCGCCATTCTGTGCTCGCGCGTGCTGCACTTCCTCACCGGCGAGGAGATCGATGCATCGGTGGCGAAGATGGCGCGCTGGCTGCAGCCCGGCGGCCGTTTATACCTGGTCGCCGATACGCCCTACGGCATCTGGCGCAATTTCATTCCGACCTTCGAGGAGAACAAGCGCCGCGGCGTACGCTGGCCGGGCATGATGGTCGGACTGCACAACTGGCTGCCCACGCCGGGGCTGCAGAAGCACATCGAGAAGCCGGCCTTCATGAACCTGCTGGACGCGGAACTCCTCGCCCGCATCTGCGCGGATGCCGGCCTGCGCGTCAAACGCGCCACGTTCATCGACCGCTGCGATTTCAAGGGACTGGGATCACTGGATGGCAGGGAGAACGCCGGCGTGCTGGCCGTGAAACCGTTGTAGGAGCGGCGCAAGCCGCGGGTTCGGGGGGCGCGACATGAGCGAAGAAGGCTGGACGTACGAGTTAGGCGCCAGGACCCGGTGGCTCGACCGGCGACTCACGGCCGACGCCGCGGTCTACTACGTCGACCAGACCGACCGGGCCATCAACCAGGTCGACAACATCGACGACCTGCCTCGATCCGAGCGGGGTGCACATCACCAGGCCCATCGCCAACAATGAGAGCAGCCCTGGACGGCGCAGCAAGATTTAGCGAGCGGGCTATCCCGAGCGGTCGGCAGTGTCCCAGGGCGGTCTCAGGCCGCCACTTCCGGCGCCACCTCCGCCGCATACGCCTCCCACGTGCCGCGCGGGCTCTCCTGCGGCCAGTCCCTCGGCGGCTCCAGGTAATCGGGTGCGTGCTTCTCGATGTAGGCGAGCACTTTCGGCGGGACGTCGCCGTAGTTTTTCAAGCCTTTGTGGCTGAACATCCGGCCGAACAACACGCCGGACTCGGCCAGCTCGTGCCCGCCCATGCGCATCCAGGGCCACCACTGCGAGAGGCGCGAAAACCCGGCGGTGAAACGCACCGACGCGACGCTGCGATCCCCGAGTGCGCCGCGCGACATGTTGAACGTGAAATGCTCGGAGGGGTTGATGCGCGTACCCGTGGAGGCCCTGGGCCAGCGCGCCGGCGTGACCGGGTTGGTGTATTCGTGGGCATAGTCCCAGGCGAGCATCGCATCGCCGCCGTAGAACTCGAACGGCAGCAGAAACGGTACCTTGCCATCCTGCGTGCGATGCGTGCCCTGATTCATCAGCGTCGCCTCGTCGCGCGCCCCACCCATGGCGAAGCGCGGCATTTCGGCGGTGAGCTTGCCGCCCATGCGCGGGTTGTAGAAGTTGAACACCTTGACGCGTTCGCCGGTGAACGGATTGTCCCAGGTCTCGAGGATATCGCCGCTGGCAAGATCGGTGAAAAAACCGGTTTCCTTGCCGCGCAGCCAGACATTGCCGTCGGCATCGCGGCGCGACTCCATGACACCCGTGCCCGTGTAGCCGAACAACGGCTGCAACCGCCGGGTGCCGATGCGCGCGTACATCAGGCCATGAAAGGCGCCGAGCTGCGGCCCGTCGAAGCCGGCCCAGATCTTGCCGAAGGCATAGAGGTTGTCATACGGATCGTCGAAGTCGAGTCGTTCGGCCCTGGATGGCGCGGCGCGCGCGGCTCCGGCCACCGCGCCGGAGGCGAATCCGGCCAGCGCCAGCACCGCCGAGCGACGCGAGACGAGCAGATCGGATACCAGCAACGAGTTCATGCTACAGATCTCCCAGGGGCGATGCCGTGCAACGTAACACGGCCGGCGACAACGGCAAATGCCCGCCGCACGCCGCACTGCCGTGCGCAACCTGCGGCCACGGCCGCGACGGTGTGGCTGACATAATTTCATAGCCGCGACGTCGAATAGCGCACAACGGCGTGCCATGCGTCGAAACATCGTGACGCCGTCCCTCGACCGGACAGACCGGCTCACTAGAATCCCCCCCGTACCCTTGGTTTGAGAACAAGAAGAGGGACAACGATGCGCGAGGGAACCCCCCTGGTCCTTGACTATCTGGAGTACAAAAACAAGTTGCGAACCCAGGCCTGGGAAGAGCGCTTGTGGAAGCTGCGCGGCGTCGGCGAGCTGCCCGATCCCCGCGATGACGAAGACCGCCGCCGCTATGCGCGCTTGCTCGCCAGGCTCGAGCAGGCACGCAGCCTTGCGGGGGAACTGCGCGGCCAGCGCCGATCGCTGCGGCCGGAGATCCTGCGCAGCGCGGCGAATAGCTGACCCCGGCTACGCACCCAGCGGGCCGAACACGTCGCGCCGGCGAAAACGGCTGGTGAAGAATCTCCACCAGATTTTCGGCTTGGTCAGCCAGCGCACCGCGGCGCCGCTTTCCTGCGCAGCCAGCATGCCTTGCACCAGGAACGGCGTGACCGTCTCCACGGTGTCGGCAAGAATATTGAGTATCTTCCTGGTCTGCTCCCAGCGCTCGCCGCGCTGGTCGGGCGGCGGGATCAACATGTCCGTGGCGACGATGCCGGGGCTCAGGTAACCCATTTTCACCGGCGTGTTCTTCAGCTCCGCCACCAGCGCCTTGGTGAAATAGCGCAGCGCATATTTCGTGGCGCCATACGGACTCACCGCCGGGCGAATCTGGCCGTTGCTGCCGAAACCTTCCATGTTCCAGATCCAGCCGCCTTTCTGCCGGTGCATGCCGCCGATCGCGACCCGGCAGCAGTTCATGAGACCGATCAGGTTGGTGTTGACCGTCTGCACGTAGTCCTCGGGCGGGATCATGAAGAACGGCACCTTGGTGCCGTCGCGCCCGGCGTTGTTGACCCAGATATCGACACGACCGAGTGCTTTCACTGCGGCATCCCACAGCGCCTGCACCTGCGCGTAGTCAATGACGTCGCAGGCATGCCCGGCGATCTTTCCCTGCGGGAACTCGCGCTGCAGGCCAGCCACCACGCGATCGACAGCCTCCTGCCCGCGGCTGGAAATCATCACCGCGTGGCCCCGCTTCAGAAACTCGCGCGCCATGCCGAGGCCGATACCCTTGGTGCTTCCGGTGATAACCACATTCATCGTCAGATCCTTGCTGCAGGAGCGACCCTTCGTGGGGGAGCGACCCTTCCGGTGGGAACGACGCAAGTCGCTCTTACCCGGCCGCAGCCCGCCCCGCTTCCCCTGTGCATCAGCCTGCCTTCGGGTCGTAGGCTGGAGCGGCGAGCCGCTCCGGGTAAAGCTTTTCCATGCGCGCGCGGAAATCCGCCGGCAGCCTGGCTGCTGACTCGATCTTCACGCCATCGGCGTGCCAGATCACGTGCCCCGGCTGACCGGCCATCTCCATCCATTTCGGCCACGGCGCGAAATACGTTGACGAGAACCCCGCTGCCACGAACGGCCGGCCGGGATCGTGGAGATCCGCGATGCGGGCGCGCATGACGCTCGATTCGCCCATCGGCTGGGGCATCCCTGGTGGATAAACGCGATCGTGCGACAGCCAGACCTGCTCCTCGTGGTAGTCCCAGGTGAGGTGCAGCCCGCCGTATGCCCATTCGTCGCGCGCAACGCGCCCGGGCCGCACACCCTGCGTGGAGTAGAACGCCGCCGCGCGGCCGGTACCGCCGATCAGGTTAGGCGTGACGGTGTTGGTCTTGCCGGTGTACGGATTGGCGAGGGTAGCGAGCACCTCTTTCGTGCGCGGGTCCTGGAAGAACGATGTCGTGACCCCGGTGGCCGCGTATTCGCCCTCGGCGGTCAGCGTGAGCCGCATGATCTCCAGGCCTTCGAAGCGCACCAGCAGACGCGGCGCGGATTCACCCACCACGCCGAAAATCTTGCCGAAATACCACCACGGCGCGTCCTTGCCGTCGAGCCGGCCCTGCATGCGCAGCATCGCCGTGAGGGAGTCGCCGGGATCGGCGAGGTCGAGCCGGCCGTGCGCGGGCGGTGCGGCGAGCGCCGTGCCGCCAACCGTGAACAGGCCCATGGCGCCGAGCAGGAAGCCGCGCCGATCAGGGCCAATGCCTGATGCATCGGATGGACTGCCTTGCGTCACGCGCTTACCCTCCCCGCCAGCCGTATCGCTGTCACGGTGCATGCAAGGCGCAGCGCGGGTCAAGCCCCGCGGCCGTTGACCTGGACGCTCCTACCATCGCGGCTGCGCCGGTAACATCGGCCCTTTCGATCCGCGAGCGGCGCAATGCTGAACAAGGCGACGACAGTCTTCATCACGGTCCTGGCACTCGCCCTTGGCGGCGCGGCCGGCGCGCAGAACTGGCCGGTGTACGGCGGCGACGGCGGGCGCAAGTTCTCGGCGCTCGGCCAGATCAACACCGCGAACGTCAGCGAGCTCACTGTCGCCTGGCAGTACCACACCGGCGAACTGCAGCGGCGTGGAGAATTCGCGAGCAAGACCGCGAAGGTGCAGGTCAATCCGATCCTGCTGCCCCCCGAGGCGGGCGGCCACCTGATGATCTGCACGCCGTTCAGCCGCGTGGTGGCGCTCGATCCGGAGAAAGGCACTGAGCGCTGGGTATTTGAGCCCAACATCCGCATCGGCGGGTATGGCAGCCCCGAGGATCCGCAGGGGCTGAAAAACCCGGCCTTCGCGAATTGCCGCGGCGTGGCGTACTGGGCAGACCGCAGGCCCGAGGCGCCGCAATCCTGCTCACACCGGATTTTCCTCGCCACGCACGACCTGAAACTGATGGCGCTCGATGCGCGGACCGGCCAGCTCTGCGCCGGCTTCGGCACGAGCGGCATCGTCAATGTCGAGCCCGAGGTGCTGAACGCGCAGCCGCCCGCCGCAACCGGCGAGGTGAAATTTCCCGGGCCGCCCACGGTAGTGAACGATGTCGTCGTGGTCGGCACCAGCGTACGCGATTTTCACCGCGCCAATGCGCCGAACGGCGCAGTGCGGGCCTTCGACGCGCGCAGCGGCGCGCCCCGCTGGATATTCGACCCCGTACCGCGCCGCCCCGCCGACCTCGCCTACGCCGACTGGACGGAAGAATCAGCGCGCAACACCGGTGCCGCCAACGTCTGGGGCGCGATGAGCGCCGATGCCGAACGCGATCTGGTCTTCCTGCCCACCTCCGGCCCCTCGCCCGATTACTACGGCGGCACGCGCCCGGGCGACAACCGCTACGCCGACTCGATCGTCGCGCTGCGCGGCTCAACCGGCGCGGTGGTGTGGCACTTCCAGACCATCCACCACGACGTCTGGGACTACGACAACGCGGCGCAGCCGACGCAGGTGGAGCTGACCCGGGACGGCAGGCCGTTCCCGGCCGTGATCCAGGCGACCAAAACCGGCATGCTCTATATATTCCATCGCGAAACCGGCGAGCCGTATTTCCCGATCGAGGAGCGGCCGGTGCCAACTGACGGCGTGCCCGGCGAAAAGCTTTCGCCGACGCAGCCCTTCCCGGTGAAGCCGCCGCCGCTGGTGCCGCACGCGTTTCGCGACGAAGACTTCTGGGGCATGACACCCTGGGAGCGCAAGCGCTGCGTGGAGTATTTCGCCAGTGCGCGCCGCGGGCCGATTTTCACGCCGCCCTCCTTCGAAGGCACGATCATCGTGCCGTCGCCCGCCGGCGGGGTGAACTGGGGCGGTGTGGCCGTCGACCCGGGCTCGAAGATCCTGGTCGCCAACGTGCTGCGCATGGCGCACTACGCGCAGGTGATCCCGGCCGAGCAGGTCAGCGATAAGCGCGGCAGCATGGAGGAAAACATGATGGGCGCGCCGGCGCGTTTGCTCGGCACGCCGTACGCGGTGAAGCAGATGGCGCTGCTCGCCCCGCCGGCGACACTGTGCACGGCGCCGCCATACGCCGAACTGGTGGCCGTGGACATCGAAAAAGGCGAGATACTCTGGCGCTCCACGCTCGGCACCTGGGAACGCAGCCTGCCGCCGCCAATGGCCGGCGCGCCGTTCTCGCTGCCGCTGCCGCTGAAATGGGGCACGCCCACCTTTGGCGGGCCGATGCTCACCGCCGGCGGGCTGGTGTTCATTGGTGCCACGGGCGATGACCGGTTCCGCGCCTTTGACGCCCGCAATGGCAAAGAACTATGGAGTGCGCGCTTGCCGACCGGCGCCTTTGCGATACCGATGAGCTACGCGGTGAATGGCCGGCAATACGTGGTCGTCGCCGCTGGTGGCCACGTCTTTATATATCCGAAGCCCGGGGACACCATCACGGCGTTCGCGCTGCCGCGCTGATCCTGGCGGCCGCCTGCGATAGTGGCGCAGAGAAACCGGATGTGGGAGAGGCGCAAGCCTCAATTGCTGAATTGCGACGGGCGTCGTTGCCACAGGTGCCGTTCCCACAAGCACTGCTCATACAGCAGTGAATGCCCAATCCACTCACCGCTTGCCGGCGAAGATGAGGTCAAACGCAGGGGCGCGGGCCGCCCGAACATGGCACCATATCGCAGGCAGGAATCCGCATGACCGACGCTGTCTCCCTCAACAACGCCGCACCAGCCAGCGGCAACTTCCGTTCACGGCTGGTGCTGATCGGCGTGGGCATCACCCTGTTCGCCATTGGCCAGTCGCTGGTATTCGTGATCGTTTCGCCGCTGGCGCGCGCCACCGGGCTGACCGAGCTGCAATTCGGTCTCGTGCTGACCTGCGCCAGTCTGCCGCTGGTGGCCGGTGCCCCATTCTGGGGGCGCAAGAGCGACCAGGTCGGGCGCAAGCCCGTGTTCGTGATCGGCCTGCTGGGCAGCGCAATCGGCACGGCGCTGGTCGCGCTGGTATTGCAGGCACGGCTCGCGGGGTGGCTGAGCGTCGGCGGGCTGATCGTCGCCTTGCTCGCCGCCCGCGCGTTCTACGCCATGACCGGCTCGGCGATCTACCCGGCCGCCGGCGGCTACATTGCCGACGTCACCGACTTCAAGAGCCGCGGCCAGGGCATGGCGATCCTCGGTGCCTCGAACAGCCTCGGCGCGGTGATCGGGCCGCTGATGGTGGCGGCGCTCTCGTTCGCCGGGCCGCTGATGCCGATGTACGTCGCCGCAGGCATCATGATCGTCGGCGGAATTCTCGGCATCGTTTACCTGAAGGAACCGGAGCGCCACCAGGTCTCGACCCGGAGTTCCGACCTCAAGGCCACCGATCCACGGTTGCGACCTTACCTGATCATGTGGCTGGCGTTTTTTCTGACGTTCTCGTCAGTACAGATCATCACCGGGTTCTTTATCCAGGATCGCCTTGGCATCACCGAGCCGCGCGCGGTGGTGCGCACCGCGAGTATCTGCCTGATGAGCCTCGCGATCGTCATCACAGTGGTGCAGGCGGCCGTCTTCCAGGCATTCCGTATCCCGCCGCATCTGCAACTGCGGGCCTGCGGGCCGGCATTCGTCGCCGCATTGCTGCTTATGGCGTCCGCCACGACCACGGTGCAGCTGGTGGCGGGCTTTGCCGTGCTCGGCGTCTCGTTCGCCTGCGCCACGCCGGGCATCAACGGCAGCGCGAGCCTGGCCGTAGATCCACACCAGCAGGGTGCCGCCTCCGGTTATCTCGCGGCCTCGAACACGGTCGGCGCCATCCTCGGACCACTGGTCGGCACCAGCACCTACAAGATCGCGCCGAACGCCACCATGCTCGCCGGCGCCGCGTTGTTCACGGCGATCAGCGTCTACGCGTTCACCATCCGCATGCCGCAACGGCGCAGACAGGAGAATTGAGTTGTGGGAGCGGCGCAAGCCGCAATTGCTGAATCGCGACTGGCATCGCTCCCAC
>CAYOFE010000007.1:13215-47319 GCA_964403135.1 uncultured Chromatiaceae bacterium
TCGCTCCCACGAGATGACACCGGCCGGACCGAGCGCCGCGGTGGCAGGATCAAGTCGGTTGTGGGAGCGGCGCAAGCCGCGATCCCGGGCCGAGTCATCGCGGCTGTGCGATAACCACTGCCCTCACAGGATTTCGGTCGCCGGCTTGCCCTTGCGATAAGTGGTATAGATGATCACCGGTATACGCAGCCCGGCGAAGTTCTCGTGGATGAAGGGCTCGACGTCGCCCCAATCCAGGCGTCCGACGCCGGTGGCGAGCCGCGGCAGTGCGATGCTCTTGAACCTTTCTTTCTCCACCAGCTCACGCAGCTGCCGGAGCGCATGGCTGACGTAGGCAACGGTGGCCTTGCCGGGCTTCTCGCCCTTGCCGTAAGCCGCTTCCTGCGTGAACAGATTCACGATGCGCCGCCCGCCGGGCGCCGCCCAGGTCCACAGCCCGCCCGGCTTCACGTGGGTGGTCTTGCAGTAGTGGCGAAAGTCCTTGTATAGGGCGGGCCACTGCTCACGCAGCGACAGCGCCAGGCCCTGGTGAAAATTATCGTTCGGCGCCACGCCATGGGCGATGACCTGCGCCTTGGTGAGGAGTATGTCCCCGGCGACCTGCTGCAACATGATGGCCTCGCGAAAATGTACCCGGCCCGCAGGATAGCACGAGCGCCGGCATGCTAAATTGACCCGTCGGCAACCGGACCGCGATCGCGATGCTCATCGAATTCCACCGCCGCATGCTGGCTGATCAGGTGCGCTCGGCCGCATATCACGAGGCCCTGCGCCGCGCCATCCACCCCGGGGAAACCACTGTGGCCGACGTCGGCGCCGGCACCGGCTTTCTCGGTTTTCTCGCCCGCAAACTCGGCGCACGCGAGGTGCATCTCATCGAGCACGGGGCGGTGATCACGCTGGCTGAAGAACTGGCCACGCGCAACCGGATAGATGGCCTGCACTTCTGGCCGATGCACTCCGGCGAGATCCTCGACGAGCTGCAGGTCGACGTCGTCGTAGCCGAGGTGCTCGGCAACCTGGCGCTGGAAGAAAACGCGCTGGAGACGCTTGCCGATGCGCGGCGCTTCCTCAAGCCGGGCGGCGTGCTTATTCCCCGCCGCATCGAGCAGTTCGTCGCGCCGGTGACGACCGACCGGTTTCGTCACGACCTCGACAGCTGGAATCACGTCGGATTCGGGCTCGACTTCGACGCCGCGCGTTGCGTGTCGCTCAACAACGTCTACGTGCATCGCATGACACCGGCCGACCTGCTTGCCGCCGAAGACGCGGTGCAGAGCTGGGATGCCCTCGATTTCGCGACCTGTGAGCACGGGATGCGTTGCGGCGCGCTACGCTGGACGCTGGCGCAGCCGGTTGTCATTCACGGCTTCTGCCTGTGGTGGCGCTGCGAGCTCGTGCCGGGAGTGGCGCTATCGACCAGCCCGTTCGACGCACCGACGCACTGGGACCAGGTGCTGCTGCCGATCGCCGGGCCGGCCGCGTGCCGCGGCGCGGACACGATCGAGCTGCGTATCGAGTCGGAAACGGGCGGCGGAGAGGCCGGCATCGGCCTGCGCTGGGAGTTCGCGCAGCGGCGCGATGGTGCTGACCTGGCGCGTGAACATCACGACATCGGCCTTGGCGCATTGTGATCGATCAGCGCGGGCAGTAGTTCGCCGCCTGCCCTCGCCACCAGCGATCCCGGCGGGCGTACGTCAGAGGTAGCGCTTCAGGCGCTGCTGGGTCTGCCGCGGCAGCGGACCGAGATGCAAACCGCCGGCGATCTGCCCGAGCTCGCGCAGGCGCGCCACGTCCACGATCCGCCAGCCACGCGGCACACGCCGGATGATCGCCTCGGCCTGCAACCGGCGCAGGGTGCGGCTGACGTGGACGAAGCTCAGTCCCGCCGCATCGGCGATCAGTTCCTGCGTCGCCGGCAGCTCGAAGCCGTCGCCGGAGGCGAGATTGACGGCCCGTAACCGCGTCCACATCTCCCAGAACAGGTAAGCGACCCGCTCCATGGCGCTGAGCCGCCCCACCGCCACCAGATGCGCGCGCGTAATGGCTTCTTCGTGCGCCTCGGCCCACCAGAAGGCAGCGCCGATGCGCGGCAAGCGGTTGATGAGGTCGAGAATGTCTTCCGGCTGGAGCAACGAGTAGGACAGCGGGGTAATCGCCTGCATGGAGAAGTCCGCGCGCGGCGTGACGAATACGGTCGGGTCGCAGATGTCGCCGGGCAGCACGAAGTCCATCACCTGGCGGCGGCCGTCGCGCAGGGTGCGGTGGCGAAACGCCCAGCCCTCGTGCACCAGAACAGCGGCGCCCATGCGCCGGCCCGCCTCGAGCAGCGTGGTGCCGGCAGCGCACCGCTTCGGCGCCCCGCCCAGTCGACCGAGCGCGGCGACATCCGCGGCCGTCAGGTCGACGACCCGCGCGAGTTTCAGTACCAGCGGTGGCAGCATCGGACCTCTCTGCACTGAAATTAACATAAGTTAAGGCGCGGCGATGCGGTGGGCCGGATTATCGCCGCTGCGGATATTGCCACTGGCGAAAGTGCGCCGAAGACGGAGGATTCCATGGAGCATGAACGTCGCGAACACAGCGCTGCACAGGCTCGCACCCGTGCAATCACCGTCCCGCAAGACCCATCCGAAGCGCGCGGACAGACCCCGGCGAAAGCCGCTGTGGTGAAAGTCGTGCCCATAACCGCCGCCGACCGCCGGCAGATGATTGCCGAGGCGGCCTGGCTGCGCGCCGAGCGCCGGGGATTTGCGCCCGGAGGTGAAGTCGAGGACTGGCTGGCGGCCGAAGCGGAGATCGATGCGCTGCTGGCCCAACGCGGCGACGGCCAGGTGTGATGGATCACCGCTGCGGGAGCCGGCAATACCTGCCGGTCCGGGTCATGCTCTACCCGAGGTCGGGCGACCCGGTCCGTGCCTGGGTGCGCGACGTCAGCATCAGCGGCATGTTCGTCGAACTCGAATCCGGCCCCGCCACGATGCCGCCGCAGTCGCTGGTCGAAATCGAGATGTCGCGGCCTGGCATCGACGGGCGGAGCAGTCGCTGCCTGGCCGTGGTCGCACGCGCAGCGGCGGATGGACTGGCCCTGATGTTCGACCGCCTGAATCCGCCCGCTGTCGCGCGCCTGCTGGCCAACCAGGCGACGCGACCCGCCCCGCGGGCGGCGCGGCCTGCCTTGCCCGCGGTTCCCTCGTCCGGCGCCAAAGAAACCGCCCTCCTCAGCGGCTGAACTCCGGGTCAGCGTTTGCGCCGCGCTGCGGCGATGCCACGCGTGTAGAGCAGCTGCCGATCGGTGGTGACGAGGATTGCCTCGACATCTCCCAGCGCGTTGTAGATCTCGAGTGCCCGCTCGGGTCCGAGGATAAACGCCGTCTTCGACAATCCATCCGTGCGCGTTGCGGTCGGCGCGATGATGGTCGCGCTGCGCACGCGGCTTGCCGGCCGTCCGGTCTTCGGATCGAGAATATGGTGGTAGCGCTGGCCGCCCTCGTCGAAGAAGCGCTCGTAGTCGCCAGAGGTCGAGAACGCCCGGTTGCTGACCGGGAACCGGTCGATGATCCGCCCGGCGTCGTCCGGATCGCGCACGCCGACGAACCAGTCGCGGCCGCGGCGGTCGCCGATCACGCGGCTGTCGCCGCCCGCGTTCACCAGCCCGTGCTCTATGCCGAGCGAGCGGAGAATCTCCACGCCGCGATCCACCGCGTACCCCTTGCCGATGCCGCCGAGATCGATGCGCACGCCCGGTCGCATAAAACGCACCGTGCGCCCGGCCGCATCGAGCACGAGGTGGCGGTAATTTACCGCCGGCAATGCGGCGGCGATCTGGCCTTCCCCCGGCCGCTGACGCGCCCGGAAGTCATACATGAAACCGACGCTCGCGTACGTAATATCGAAGGCGCCGTCGGTGATGCGCGAGTATTCGAGAGAGGTTGCGAGCAGGTCGAACAGCTCGGCGCTGATCGCCACCGGCGCCACGGCGGCCCGCTCGTTGACGCGCGAGATCTCGCTGTCCGGCTTGTAGGTGCTCATCGCGGCATCGATGCGGCGCATTTCATCCAGCACCCTGCCAATCGCGAACCCGGCCACCTTCGGGTCCTCCGCCCAGACCTCGACGACGATGCGCGTGCCCATGATGCCGTCGTCCACGCGCTTGAACCATTCCGCGCGGGTCGTGGCCGGCATGGCCAGTACCGCGAGCATCAGGGTGGCGCGGCAGACATCCGAAAGTGGCGGCAACCGCCTCATGCTTTCTGCGCCATGCGCAGCAGCGAGATGCCGTAGAACAACGACCAGACCAGCACCGTATACAGGTACAGCGGCACGAACATGATGCCCATGATCATGCCGCAGAATCCTGAGAGATAACCGAACCAGCACAGGGGTTTCGGCAACATCCCGGTCTTCAGCCCGCACCAGCTCACCAGCACCGCGTACCAGCCGAGCCCGACCTGCGCGAGGCTGTTGAAGTAGATGCGTCCGAGGCTCTGCGCCAGGTAGGCGGCGCGCTCGACATCGGGATTGGCGCCGGCCAGCAGCGGCACTGCGCCAAACGGCGACCTGAACGGGCCCCCGCCCACCAGGTCCGAGATGCCGGTCAGCAGGAAGCCGATGGCCGCGATCACACCGGCCACCATCGCCACCCGCGCCGGCACCAGCTTGTAGTCGCGAAACATCTCGCGGCCTGCCAGAGCCAAGTACACCATGGCAAAGCCGCTCAGCAGGTGCCCGAACCCGGACAGCGTCCACGGCACCGAACCGATTGCGTTCTTCAGCTTATCGATGTTGGCGTAGTCCACCCGCGGGTCCTCGAAGCCGAGATAGGTCGGCTCGATGTACAACGCGTTGACGCTGTGCATCAGGAATGCCGCAAAAACGATCAGGGCGGCGGTGCCCGCCCGGCGCGCGATATTCATGAGTTCACCCCCGTGGGCGCAGACATATCACAGCCGGCCCGCTGGCCAACAGTTCAGGCCGCGGCGCGGACCGGGCTGCGGACCAGGACGATCCCGAGCCAGCCGGACCAGATCAGAACCGTGAACAGGTACAGCGGAATGTAAGCGAATACCATCAGCAGGCCCGTCGCAGCGGAAAGAAACCCGAAGTAGACCAGCGCGCGCGGCAGTGCGCCGCTTCGCCGCGCACACCAGCTCAGCTGCGCCGTGAACCCGCCGAGGGCAACCTGCGCGAGGCCGTTAACGATCACGCGCACGATCGTGGCGGTGAGATAAATGCTGCCGGTCATTTCCGGGTTGGCCGCGGCGAACAGTGCCATCGCCTGGCGGCCGATGACGTGCGACAGACCGAGCAGCAGGAAACCGGCCGCGGCCAGCAACCCGGCAGCAAACGCAATCCGCGCGGCTACCGGCCGCGCCGCACGCTCGGTCGCCTCGGCCCACACGGCGAGCACCACCATGGCGAAACCGCTGCACACATGCCCGAGCCCGCTCAGCAGCCAGGGCGTGGCGCGGCTTGCGTGGATCAGCTTGTCGAGATCCGCGTAATCCGTGTAACTCGCGAAACCGAGATAGCGCGGCTCGACATAAAGGCCATTGACGTTATGCACCAGGAACGCCGCGCAGATCACCAAAGCGGCGATGCCGGCTGCGCGCGACAGTCCGGATACCGTCACGGCTTTCGTTCCAGCACCACCAGCTCAGCCATCATGCCGATGCCGGCGTGATTGAAGATGTGACAGTGCACCATCCAGCGGCCGGCGGCGCCGCCCGGCCTGCCATCGTCGAAGCGCGGCCGGTCGTCGAGACGCACGCGGAACACCAGCTGGTGCGTCGCCGGAACATCAATGCTGTCGACCCACTCGTTGTAGTCGTACTCGTAGACCACCCGGTCCATCGAATCGAGCAGTCGCACCGGCTGGAACGAGAATCCGTGCAGGTGCAGCGGGTGATGAGCCTGCGTGCCGTTGCGCAACGTCAGCTCCAGCAAGTCGCCGACCACGGCATAGCGCGTTGACGGCAGATGCGGCACCTGCCGGTAATCCACATCGCCGCCTTCGAGTGCCATGCCGTGCACCCCGTCGATCGACTCGCGCAGGCCGACGATCGTGAACAACATGGTCTCATCCGCCGTGCCGGGCCGCGGCGGATCGAGCTTCGCCGGATCGAGCAGGTGCGCGCTGACCGGCAACGCGCGGAGATTCTCGATCGGCACATTCACTGCCGGATGTGCGCGCAGCGGGTCGCCCGCCGCGATGCGCACGCGCTCACGGGTCTTGCCCTTGATGCGCAACGTCGCCACCGGCGCGGACGGCAGCGCGCCGTAGCCGTAGGGGTATTCCGTCGTGCCGTAGCGCTGGTAGTCGCCGGTCCAGAGCGTCAACGTCTCGCCCGCGCCGGTCTCGGGCACGGTGAACACCACGTCAACGCGATCGGCATTGGCAAGCAGTATCTCGCCCGGGTCGTACTTCAAATCGAGCGCACCTTGCCTTCCACCCTCGACGCGCACGCGATCGAGCAGGCCACCTTCGCCGCCGACGCGGTACAGGGTCAATCGCCGGCCCTGCGAGTCGGCGAGCCACAGGCGGAAATAACGGCTGACGGCAGCGTTCACCAGGCGCAGGCGCACGGTCTCGCCGCGGCGCACTTCGAGCACCGGCGCGACGCGCCCGTTGGTGAGCACGACCTGCCCCTCGTTGACCCGGCACGGCACCTTGCCGCCGCAGTTGTGCGGCGGCTGCACGCGCGGGATATCGCCGGCCGCAAGCGCAGTCGTGCCCGGATAGCTGTGCAGGTCGCGCGGGTTTTCACAGAGATCCTTCGGGGTCGGATACGCCGTGTGCCCGGGGAATGGGCCAAGGCTCTTCTCGGTGAATATCCACGGCACGCCCTCGCCCGCCGGAAACGTCGCGGCATCGTTGGCACCCTGCGCCTTGCACACCGTGGTGTCACCGAGCATCAGCGTGTGTGCCTCGCCGGGCAGCAGCCGCCGTGCCACCAGCTCGGGCTCGACAGGATCCGAGACAATGAGCGAACCGTACAGCCCCTTGAACACCTGGTCCGTCAGCCCTGGCCCGTGCGGGTGATACCAGAAAATGCCCGGGCGCGTGACGCGGAACCGATAGGTGAAGGACTCACCCGGCTGCACCGGGTTCTGCGTCACGGTCGTGCCGTCGTTGACGTTGTCGAGCTCGATGCCGTGGAAGTGCACGATCATCGGCTCGGGCAGCTTGTTGGTGAAACGCACGATGACCTTGTCACCGACTTTCAGGCGCAGCTCCGGCCCCGGGATCGCGCCGTTGAACGTGTACGCATTGGCGATGAGGCCTTTGCCGTCGAGATCGACCGTCTTGGGTTGCGCGACGAGCTCGGTCTCGAAGACCGCCGGGTCCGGATTCAGATCGACGGCCGGCCGCAGGTTGCCGACTTCGGCTGCGGCTGCATCCAGACAAATCGTCAGCAGCGACACCAGTCGCGATAGCCAAGTCCTTTGTGGGAGCGACGCCAGTCGCGATGACCAAGTCCTTTGTGGGAGCGACGCCAGTCGCGATGGCCAAGTCGCCACTGGCGGCGCTCCCACAGGAGTCTGACGGTTCATCGGCCACCGACTCCCGTCACCTGCAAATACCCACCCTGCCACGAGTTATCGTGACCCTCCGGCACCTGCAGCGTGCCCGGCCCGGCGTCTATGCGGTACTCGTTGGTCCAGAAGCCTTCCGCATTGACGACGTGGCCCTTCGCGTCGGTGGACACGCGCAGCAACAGGTTGTCGAGCCCGGGACCCTCCGACAGGTTCCGCGATCCCGGCTTCGGCTCCTCGGCGTTGCGCCATACCACGTTGTGGCTCGGGCAGGTGATGCCGCCGCGATTGTCGGTGCACTCGTAGTCGGCCATCACCGCGGTGGTGCGCGCGCCCTCGTTGCCGTCCATCGCCACATCGCGCGTGATGCCGACGTTGCCGGGCGCCGCCCACACGCCCTCGCCCTTCTGCCCATCGGTGGTCTTTGGCGCGAGCGCGCTAGGGAAGCAGTCCGTCGGATCGGCTGCGCGACAAATGCGCGTGGGAAATCCCTTCGAGGCAATCACGTAGTCGAATCCGCCCTGCGCATTCTTCGTGGTCGACGAAACCGGCGTCGGCGCCAGCGTGTGCGTCATGCTCGACCAGGAAATCACCGCCCGTGGCGGCCGGCCGGCCGGGCCGCCGGCAAGCTCGTTGACGTTGGCCACCACGCTGCGCGCCGCGGGGCCTACCACCAGCGTGCCGCCGATCAGGTCATCCGCCGCGTCTGCCGTGCCACGATCGTCAATGCGCAATGTGCCTTCAAGCGTCGGGGAAATCCGATCGTCGCCGGCGACGGGCACGTAGGTCGGCGCGGCGTGAGCGCTGCCGCGGGCGTAGTACACCGGGTTGACGGTCGGCCCTGTCCACGGCAACGACTGCCCGCCGACGCTGCTGTTGGTGCGAGCGTAGGAGCAGTCGGTCAGATAAAAAAACGTCGAAACGTGGATGCAGGCGTTTTCCTGGCTGGCATTGAACGTGCCTGTAACCGCGGTCTCCACCGCACGCGCCCCGGCCGCAGCAGACCACGCCACGGCGATCGCCACTGCTGCCACGATCCCCCGCGATTTTTTCATGCGTGCCACCTCCGGGCGTCGTAATGTTATAACCATAAGACAAAGTGGTTCCAGCCAATACCGCCCGGGTGCCCAGCCATGCGCATCGACCTCATCCTCGAATCCAACGCCCCGCCCGCCACCATCGCCGAGCTCGGCCGGCTCGCCGAGGGCTACGGCCTCGGCGGCATATGGGTCTCCAGCATGCTCGATGCACGCGATCCGTTCCTGAACTTCGCCGAGCTGGCGCGCACCAGCAGGACGATCCGCATGGGCCCCATCGCCGTGAGTCCTTACGAGCTGCACCCGCTGAAGATGGCCACCGCGCTGCTGACGCTGAACGAGGTCTCGCGTGGCCGCGCACAGATCGTGGTGGGCGGTGGCGGCGGCACCATGACGGCGATGAGCATCCAGCCGGCGCGGCGCGTACGCGCGGTGCGCGAGGCGCTCGAGATCCTCAAGCTCGCCGGCCGCGGCGAGCCCATCAACTACGAGGGCGAGATCTTCAAGGTGCGGCGTTATAACCCCTCCTGGGCGAAGAGCCCGCCGCCGGTGATCTACGCCGGCGCCAACCGCGTGCAGATGCAGCGCATGGCGTCGCGCTACGCCGACGGCATCATGCTTTCAGACAAGATCGTCGCGCAGGTGCGCGAGGCACGCGCCGTCATCGACCTGGCGCTCGCCGGATGCGGCCGCGACCCGGCGCAGTTCCGGCTCAACAACTTCTGGGCCTGGCACGTCAAGGAGACGCGCGAGGAGGCCGAGCGCGAGGCGCGCATCTGGCTGGCGCTGCGCGGCGTGCTGCTGCAGCAGAATCATCACTACTTCATGAACGAAGCCGACATGGACGTGGTCGAGGCCAACCGCCCGGCGTTCTTCGATGCCCTGCGCCGGCGCAGCCCCGATATCAAAGGCGTACCGGACCGGATAATCAGGTTGCTGGTGGAGAATCTCACCTCCTGCGCCGCAATCAGCGAACTCGACAAAGAAATCGAGCGGCTGCGGCAGTTCGAGGCCGCCGGGCTCACGGAAATCGCGCTGCGGATCTATGAGAATCCCGCCGCGACCATCCGCGTGCTCGGCGAGCGCGTAGTGCCGGCGCTGCGATGAGTGCATCGGAGACACCGCCCGGCTGGCCCCGCCCCGCGACCGCCTGGTACCTCGTGGCGGCGCTGATGGTGGCGTACATCTTTTCGTTCGTCGACCGCAGCATCCTTGCGCTGCTGGTCGGGCCGATCCGCCGCGACCTCGGCATCAGCGACACGCAGATCAGCCTGCTGCACGGCTTCGCCTTCGCGATCTTCTACACCTTCCTCGGCATCGTCATCGCGCGGGCTGCAGACCGCGGCAACCGCCGCAATATCATCGTCGGCGGCATCGCCATCTGGAGCATAATGACTGCGGCCTGCGGACTGGCACGCAATTTCCTGCAACTGTTCTTCGGGCGCATCGGCGTGGGTGTCGGTGAAGCCGCACTCTCGCCGGCCGCCTACTCGATGATCGCCGATAGCTTCCCCAAGCAGCGCCTCAGCCGCGCGCTCAGCGTCTACACCATCGGGCTGCCGATGGGCGCGGGGCTCGCGCTGGTGATTGGCGGCGTCGTGGTGCAGATCGTCACCGGCACGAGCGAGTATCAGGTGCCGATGGTCGGCGCGATGAAAGCCTGGCAAGTGACGTTCCTGATCGTCGGCCTGCCCGGATTGCTGGTGGCCGCGTGGCTGCTCACGCTGCCCGAGCCGGTGCGGCGCCACGCCGCCGGTGCAGCCACATTTCGCGAGACGCTGCGATTCATGCGCAGCCGCGGGCGCGCCTACGCGTGTCATATCTTCGGGTTCGCGATCTTCGGTCTCGCCATGAACTCGATGACCGCATGGGGACCGACGTTTTTCGTGCGCGTGTTCGGCCTGCCGGTCCGCGAAGCGGGGCTTGCGGTCGGGGGCGCTTTTACGCTCGCGGGCACGGCGGGGATTCTGGCCGGCGGCTGGCTGGCGGATGAGCTGCGCTGGCGCGGCCACACGGATGCGACGCTGCGGGCGGGGCTGGTCGCCGCCATTGCGCTCGTGCCCTGCGGCATGCTGGTCGCGCAGATGCCCTCGCCCGTGGCCGCCACAGCGCTGATGTTCCCAACTGCATTCCTGATGACCTTCCCGTTTGGCGCTGCCGCCGCCGGCATCCAGGCGCTTACGCCCGGTCCGATGCGCGCGCAGGCATCGGCCATTTATCTGTTCTTCGTGAACCTGATCGGCATCGGCATCGGCCCCACCGCCACCGCGCTACTCACCGACCGGCTGTTCGGAGCCGATACGGCCGTCGGCTACTCGCTCAGCCTGATGTGCGGGCTCGCCCCCGCCGTCGCGGCACTGCTGCTGTGGCGCGGCCTGGCGCACTTTCGCGCGGCGGTCGGCTAAGGACACCGCTGCGTCGGGGAAAATAAGTTCAGCGTCATTTGCCAAGCACAGCACTTATATTGCACGTTGCCGGCGCGCCCGAATAACTGCGAAACTGCGACCCGGCACCATCAGGGAACAGCCATCATGCCGAAAATCGACATCTCCCGCGCGCCGGAAGGCAGCGGCTCTCGCTACCCGCCGCCGTACGACCAGCCATGCCGGGCGCGGCGCTGGCGCCGGCTCGGCGATGCGGCAGGGCTGACGCAGTTCGGCGTGAACCTGGTGACGCTCTCGCCCGGCGCCTGGTCGAGCCAGCGGCACTGGCACGCGCTCGAGGACGAGTTCGTGTACGTGCTGTCAGGCGAGGTGGTGCTGGTGGACGATGCCGGTGAGACGCCGCTCGGCCCGGGCGACTGTGCCGGGTTCAGGGCCGGAGACCGCAACGGGCACCACTTTGTCAATCGCTCGCCGGCGGACGCCGTGCTGCTGGTAGTCGGCACACGCGACGATGCCGACCACGGCGAGTATTCGGACATCGATCTGAAATTCCTGCCGACCCGCTACAGCGAGCCGGTGCGCTACGCGCACAAGGACGGCCGGCCATATTGATTCAACCGGAGTGCGAAGATGACCAGAGCAATTCACCAGGTCCTGATTGGCGTGAGCCTGTTGCTCAGCGCGAGCATGGCCCGCGCTGCCGATGCGCCGGTGGTGGTGCCGGTCGGCGACGACGGCGTACAGCGCATCACCATGGAGATGGACAACTACTCCTACTCGCCGAGCCATATCGTGGTCGAAGCCGGCAAACCGGTGGAAATCAGCTTCGTCTCGGTGTCCGCCTGGACACCGCACGATTTCGTCATCGACGATCCCGCGTTCGGGCAGAAGATCGAGGTGAATGTCGGCGGCGGCAAGAAGAAATCCATCACCTTCACGCCAGCCGCGCCCGGCAGCTTCATCTTTTATTGCAGTAAGGACATTCCCTTCGCCAAAAGCCACCGCGAAAAAGGCATGGAAGGGAAAATCGAGGTCCGCGCAGCGGGATCTTCAGAAACGCCATAGCACGCCGAGCGACGGCACCATGCGCGGCCAGTAGTCCCAGTCGCGCTCGATTTCCAGCCCGCCGCCGGGCGCTTCGTTGAGCTCGTAGTCGGCGCAGCAGGGATTGCGCTCGGCGAATATATTGCTGACCTCGAAAAACGCTTCGAGGCTGCTCTCCGGCAGCTGCCAGCGGCGCATGGCGCGGAAATCCACGCTGTTGTAGTTCTTGTAGCGAATGGCGTTGCGTAACCCCACCACCGCGGTATCCGCGCCGCTGACCGGGTCGGGCGCCACGAGGACCTCCGTGGTCGGCCAGCCGGTGTGATAGCTGTCGGTCAGCGTAAAATCCCAGCGCTCGCTCGACCAGGTCAGGCCGGCATTGAAAGTATGCCGCTGGTCCCAGCTGCGCGTAACGTCCGCACCGTCGATGTCGTCGGTGACGCGCGACCAGGCGTAATTCAGCCACCACGACCAAGGGCCCTGCCCCCGGCGCGCCAGCGAGAACTCGACGCCGCGCGCGCGGCTGCCGTCAGGCGCCACACGTACCCGGTCGGGCTCGAGTTCGGGCAGCAGCGCCAGCGGATCAAACAGGTTCTCGAAGTGCGGCCGGACGCGGCCATAGTCCTTGTAATACGCCTCGACCCGCAGATCCAGCTGCCAGGGCAGCTTCTGCTCGACGCTGGCGATGGCGTGATCGACGCGCTGCGGATCGTAGAAGGTCTCGACACCGTCCTCGACCTGCAGCTCGTTGATGCCCTGCGCCTGCCAGAACCGGCCCCATGCGGCGCGCAGACGCGTGCCCTGCGTCAGGTCGAACATGACGTTGACCCTTGGGCTCAGCTGCGTTGGGTCACTGACTTCATCGTAGCTCTGGTCGTCCCAGCGCAGGCCGATCTCGGCGCTGAGTCGCTCGAAAATCCGCCAGCGGCTGGTGAGGTACGCCGCGTACTGGTGACCTTCCGGCTCCGGCGCGAGATTGCGTTCGATGGTCACCGGCGGATCACCGGGCAACGGCGTGCCGGCCGCAAACGAGTTGCTGCTGACGTAACGGTACTCGGCTTCCATCTCGCGCAACTCGACGCCGAACCGGGTGAAGACGCGCTCCATCTCGTGACTGAAGTCGAGCTTGACCATACCCATGCGAAATTCGCGCCGGTCGTTCAACTCGCCGATGTGCTCGCCGGGTTCATCGATCTCGCCCTCGCGCTGGTTGTCGACGTCGGTCAGCGCAAGAATCAACCGGCCGGCAAACGCATCCGTCAACTCCTGCTCCACCCCGCCCCACACATAGGTGTTGCGGTATTCGGCATCCGTGTCCTCGGCCTCGTCCGAGGTATTGGCCGAGATCTCGTCGCGGGAGAACAGCACGTTGCCGAACACGGTGGTGGCGTCCGACAACGCATAGCGTAACCGGCCGAAGGCGTCGAAATACTCCGGATCGCCCACCTCCGAGTCGGCAACGCTGGCGATGAGATCGAGATTGCTGCGCCGGACCGATGCCAGCCACTCACCACGCTCGTCGGAGAATGTGCCCGCCGAGAGCGCATTGGTGTGAAACAGCGACAGGCCCAGCTCGGTGTAACGCTCCTCGGGCGGTGTCAGCGTCGAGATATCCACCACCGCGCTCATGCGGTCGCCGTAATTCGCGGTGAAGCCGCCGGAATACACGTCCATCGAGTCGATGGCGCGCGCATCGAACAGCGTCACCGGGGTGAGAAAGTTTTTCAGGTGAAACGGCTCGTGCATCGGCATGCCGTCGAGCACCATGAGCATCTCGTCGTATTCGCCGCCGCGGATGTGGGCTTGCGCCGAAAGGTTCGTCGCCGCCGATCCCGGCAGCCGCTGTATCGCCCGTATCGGCTCGTCGCCCAGTTTCGGCAGCGCGTCGAGCTCGGCCTGGGTGAGGAAAGTGTGCACATCCAGCTGGTCGGCGGACAGCGAATAGCGGCTGGTCGTCACCACCAGCTCTTCGATGGCCGCCGATGTGCCGGCACTCACCGGCGCCGCGGGCGGCCGCGGTCGACGCAGCGCAGAGCGCTGACGGTCGGGCACGGCCGAGTAGACGTTATCGCCGACCGCATCGAGCCGGAAGCCAAGCGGTGCGAGTATCTCGCGTGCGATCTCGAGCGGCGTCGTCGCGGCCGGCTCGGCGCCGATCCGCAGGCGGGGCGGGATTTCGCGGGTGTTGTAAATGATATTGAGGCCGGCCTCGTGCATCTCGTCGAGGACTTCCTGCACGGGACGGCCGGCATAGCCGGCGGCATGGGCGCCGCCCGGCAGGACGAGCAGCGCCAGCGCCGCAGCCACCGGCACCCACGCCCGGTACACCGACCTCGAACGGCCCGCTTTCAAGGCAAAGAACCCCCAAAGGCCGCACGCGCGGCGCCGGCAGTCTAGCGGAAATTGCCGGGTAAAAAAAAAGCGGCGCCCCTAGGGAAAGGCGCCGCCGCGAGGCCGGGCAACAAATATTGATTGGGGAATCAAGAGTACTGGGGAGTCTTTACTCTTATCTGTCGCCCGTTGCGAAATCGATCAGCAGGGACTCCGTCGTCTCGCTGAGTGAAAGCCGGGTGGTGCTAAGCACCGCATCGAGCGCCCGCTCGGGCGTCAGCCCGGCGATGGAGCCGCGCAGCACCACGGCCTGGGCCTCGGCCTCGGTGCGAGGATTCGAGTAGACCACCTCGCGCCCCGTCTCGCGGCTGACCCAGCGCAGGAATTCAGCGAGCGTGTGCGCTTCTATGTCAAAGACAGGAGCCACCTCGCTCACCCAGGCCCAGTGCGTACCGGCCAGTGCGATTGGCGAGCGCTGTTCGGCGCCCTCGTGCGTGATGATCAATTGCTCTCCGGCCACACCCTCGTGCGTGCGGCCGTCCGCGGCCAGCGCCACCCGGCCTTCACGCACGCGCAGTTGCAGGCCGCGATCGACCAGTCGCGCCTCGTATTGCGTGCCAAGATGGCGCACTGTTCCAGCCGCAGTTTCGACGAACAGCGGTGCGGAGCGTTCCGCGCGATCGCCCGCGTCCACGTAGACCGCACCCTGCTTCAGTTCGACGCGATCCGCGGCGCGCATCTCGACCACGCTGTTCTCATCGAGCCGCACCGACAGGCCGGCGCCGAACTGCAGTGCAACCCGTGCGCCTGCGCTGGTGCGAAGCTCGCTGCCCGCGCGAATGGCGGTTCCCGCTGCCACCGGCTGCCATGCACCGTTTGTGCCCACCGCGACGTCGCCACTGAGCCGCGCGATCGTGGCAACCGGCTCGGCGGCGGCGCGCATCATCGGCGCAGCCATCCACACGGCGACACCGGCAACGGCCAGGCCCGCCGCCATTGCCCAGGTCACCGTGCGCCGGCGCCGGCTGGCCCGCTCGGCCACCACGGCCCGCCATTCGGCATGCACGGCCGAGCGAACCGCTTCGCGGGCCGCTGCGCCCGGCTGAGGGCGCGGCCCGCCCCGCTGGATCAGCGTGCCAATCTTCTGATCGTCGTGTCTGCTCATTTCATCACTCTGCATGGCAGTCACCCTCAGGAAACCTCGCTCAGGACAGCCTTGGCCGCGGCTACGCCAAGCACCGTCTCGATCGCGTCGCGAAACGCCACGCGCGCGCGCGCCAGCAGCGACTGGGCCGCCGTCGCGCCGATTCCGAGCCGCTCACCGATTTCCTCGACCGACAGTCCCTCGACGTATTTCCACTCCAGCGCATCGCCGTAACGGGCCGGCAGGCGGTCCAGTACCGCGCGCACTAAACGGCCCACCTGGCCCGCGCCGTATTGTTCCTCCGGCGCATCGCCGGCCGGGGCCTGGATCGCATCGAGGGCGTCACGCACCTCGGGGCTGTCCTCGATCAGCACGACGCGGTCCGAGTGACGGCGGTGCTCCCGCACGTAATCGGCAATCTGGCGCCGGCAGATCTGACATATCCAGGTAAACAAAGCCGCTTCTCCACGGAATGTGTGCAGTTTTCGCATCGCCCGGCAAAGGGTCACCTGCACCACTTCCTCCGCAGCATCCGCATCGCCATCGAGTCGCGGCAACGCGAAGCGGTAGAGCCGGGCGAAGTACTCGTCGAAGAATTCGCTGAACGCCCGCTCGTCGCCATCGAGCATGCGACGCGCGAGTTGCTGTTCGGCTCGCAAGTCATCACCCGTTTGCCGTGCCTCTGTCATGGGCTTAGACGGTACCTCCGCGGCGAATCAATCGCGATTGATTTCGCCAGCCCCTCCCGTCTAAGGGTTCAGCAACGGCGACGCCGAGGGCGCCGAAATCCCTGCGGAGTACGCGAAATTGCTTAGTATTCAGACAGTTGAGAGCTGCAACCCGGCCCCGGTGCCGATTTCCCACACGACCCGCCGGCCACAGGCGCAGGCGATCATCTGCGGGCCGAATCATCCGGAGCGGGCCGAATTCGAGGCATTTGTACAGGACGGGTTCCAGCGCAAGCATGGCGCCGTTGTGCATAGCTTCATGCCGGTACTGCTGGGGCTGCGCGATTTGGCCGGCAGGCTGGTGGGAGTCGCCGGTTATCGGCCTGCCGGCGGCGGCCGGCTGTATCTCGAACAGTACCTTCCGACACGCATAGAAAACATCATCGCAGCGCGCGAACCCTGGCGCGACGTGCGCCGCGACGATATCGCGGAGATCGGCAACTTTGCCGCGCGCGACTGCGCCACGGCGATGAAACTCGTCGACCTGCTCGCGGGCTTTCTCAACGCGCAGGGGCACCAATGGGTGGTCTTCACGGCGACCCGCACCGTGCGCGGCATCATGCGCCACCTGGGCATCCATCTCGCGGAGATCGCCCGCGCCGACAAATCGCGCGTGGTGGTGGCGAACGACGACTGGGGCAAGTATTACTCGACCGATCCGCGCGTCATGCTTGCCTATATCCCGGCATATCGCGGGCAGCCGTCCGATCTCACCTGGAGCATCTGACCATTCCGGGTGTGCTGGAAGCGGTGACCGGGCTCCCCGCGGACTCGGCTGCGCTGGTTGACGATCGCGGCAAGCTGTCCGGCGACGCCTTCGTCGCAGCGGTTCGCAGCGAAATCCGCTGGCTGCGCAGCACCGGCGCCGAACGCGTGGCGCTGCTCGCGGAAAACGGTCGCGGCTGGGCCATCGCCGACGTCGCCCTGCTCGAGGCCGGTCAGGTAAACGTGCCGCTGCCCCATCATTTCGGCGACCGTCAACTCTGCCATGCACTCGACAGCGCCGGTGTCGAGGCGATCCTCACCGATACGCCCGAACGAATAGCACGGCTCGATCTCGGCTTCGCGGCGCACGGCACCTCGCCCGGGTCGAACCTGCAGTGGCTCGTCAGGAACATGTCCGGCGAGCTTCCCGCGTTGCCGCGGGCCACCGCCAAGATCACCTACACCTCCGGCAGCACGGACGAGCCGAAGGGCGTGTGCCTCACACGCGCCACGCTCGAATCGGTCGCGCGTTCGGTGGCGACTGTCGTCAGGGCGCTCGGTATCCGCAGGCACGTCGGGCTGCTGCCGCTCGCCACGTTGCTGGAAAACATCGCCGGGCTCTATGCAGCCTGGTTCAGCGGCGCGGCCTGCCACCTGCCCGCCGGGGTGCCGGCTGCCATCGGCCGGGGCACGCTCACGCCGGAGCAACTGCTCGGCACGATCACCCGGCACCAGGCAGAAAGCCTGATCCTCGTGCCGGAACTGCTCAGGACTCTCGTCGGTGGCTCGGAAGCGGGCTGGCGGGCGCCGTCCAGCGCGAAGTTCTACGCGGTGGGCGGCGCTTGCGTCTCCGGCGAATTGCTGGAGCGCGCCGCGAAGGTGCGGCTGCCGGTTTACGAAGGCTACGGCCTGAGCGAGTGCGCCTCGGTGCAATGCCTCAACACGCCGGATGCGAAGCGCGTGGGCAGCGTCGGACGTCCCCTGCGGCACGCCCAGGTGCGTATCGACGCGGGCGGCGAGATCCATGTCAGCGGCAGCGTGATGGCGGGCTACGTCGGACAGCCGCAGCTCGCCGCTGGCGCCAAAATCGCCACCGGCGACCTGGGCGAAGTAGACGACGACGGCTTCGTCTACGTCCGCGGCCGCATCAAGAACGTGTTCATCAATTCCTTCGGGCGCAATATCTCGCCCGAGTGGATCGAGCGCGAGCTGACTCAGGAGCCCGCCATCGGCCAGGCCATCGCCTGTGGCGAGGGGCGGCCCGCGGTGGTCGCCCTGCTCACGCCGGGCGGCGGGGCCGCGGATCACGCTGCGCTGTCGGCAGCAGTCGAACGCGCTAACTCGCGGCTGCCGGACTACGCGCGAGTGGCCCGCTTCGCAGTGGCGCCGGAGCGATTCACCATGGCCAACGGCCTGCTGACCGGCAATGGCCGGCCGCGACGCGAGCGCATTGTTGCTCGTTACGCGCAACTGATCGACGAACTCTATTGGCAGGCGCAAGCCTCCTGACGCCGGAAAGGAACTCTCATGTCTTTTTATCACCAGCTGATCGAGACCACGCGGCCGGACCGCGACTTTCTCATGGCGGCGCCGGCGATTCGCGAGACGCTCGCCGGCCAGATCACCCTGCCCCGCTACCTTGCGTTCCTGTCGCAGGCCTATCACCACGTGCGCCATACCGTGCCCCTGCTGATGGCGGCGGGCAGTCGCCTGCCGGAGCGCCATCAGGCCCTGCAGCGCGGCTTCCTGCATTACCTCGACGAGGAAGTCGGCCATGACGAGTGGATCCTGAACGACATCCGCGCCGCCGGCGGCGATGCCGAGGCGGTGCGCCGCTCCTGGCCCAACCCCGAAACCGATGCGCTGGTCGCCTATGTATACGACACCGTGCAGCGGCGCAATCCGCTCGGCATATTCGGCATGGTGCATGTGCTGGAAGGCACCAGCGTGGCGATTGCGTTGAATGCCGCGGACAAGATACAGGCGGTGCTGAAACTGCCCGATGGCGCTTTCACTTACCTGCGCAGCCACGGCCAGCTCGACCAGGAACACGTGCGGGACCTGGCGGGCATCCTCGAGAAAATTACTGACCCGCGGGACCAGGCTGACATCACCCAGTGCGCACGCGTGATGTTCTGGCTCTACGGTCAGATGTTCCGCAGCCTGGATCGCGGCATCGCGACCGTGGCGGACGGCGCAAGGAGAATCGCATGAACCTGAGGACCGCGCGGGTACTGATCACCGGTGGCGCGGGCGGCATCGGCGCGGCGATCGGCTCAGCGCTGCTCGCCGAGGGTGCCGCGGTGCTGCTGGCGGACATGAACGAGCCGGCGCTCGAGGCCGCCGAGCAGCGGCTGGCCGCCGTCTCGCCGAACGTCGATATCGTCGTCGCCAATCTGACCGATGCGGCAAGCCGCAGCGCTCTTTGCCGCCGGGCCTGCCAATGGCGCGGCGGCATCAACGTGCTCATCAACAACGCCGGTGTCAACCATTTCGGCCTGTATGACGAACTCGGCAGCGCCCATATCGAGCAGACCGTCGCCATCAACGTGCTGGCGCCGATGCTGCTCACCCATGGCCTGCTGGCGCACCTGAAAGCCCAGCCCGAGGCGCATGTGCTCAATGTGGGCTCGGTATTCGGCAACATCGGCTACCCCGGTTACGCGGCCTATTCGGCCAGCAAGTTTGCCATCCGCGGCTTCACCGAGGCGCTGCGGCGCGAACTGGCGGACACCAACGTGAAATTGCACTACGTGGCGCCGCGCGCCACGCGCACTTCGATCAATACTTCGGCGGTCGAGCAGATGAATGCCGAGCTGAAGGTGAAGATGGACGCGCCGGAAGTCGTCGGGCAGGCCGTGTGCAGCGCCCTGGCGAATAACGTGAGCGCCGCCGTCGTCGGCTGGCCGGAAAAATTGTTCGCACGCGTGAACGCGCTCGCGCCGGGGCTGGTGGACGGCGCGATCGTCAAGCAACTACCTGTGATCCGGCGACATGCCTCGAAAAAGGCATCACCGGCACAAGCACCGACCATGAGGAGACAGACCATATGAACCGCAGAATCTTCAATGCCACGCTTGGGGCACTGTTGGCATCTGGGCTCGCCACAGCCGGGGCCGCCCGGGCAGACGAGGCCTTCGATGCGGCCCTGAAATCCGTGCAGGATGGCTGGGCGGTGGCCAACTACAAGACCAGCGGCAATGATGCGAAGAACCTGGCTTTCGAAAAGCTGGCCGCGGAGGCCGCCGCCTTGAGCGCGAAGTATCCGGACCGCGCCGAGCCGCTGATCTGGGAAGGCATCGTGCTCAGCACCTGGGCCGGCGCCAAGGGCGGGCTCGGTGCGCTCGGCCTGTGCAAGGACTCGCGCGACCGGCTCGAGGCTGCGCTGAAAATCGACGAGAAGGCGCTGAATGGCTCAGCGCACACCAGCATCGGCACGCTGTACCACAAGGTACCTGGTTTCCCGGTCAGCTTCGGCAGCGACAAGAAAGCCAGGCAACACCTGCAGAAAGCCCTGCAGATGAACCCGGATGGCATCGACCCGAACTACTTTTACGGCGAATTACTCTATGACGAAGGCGAGTACCAGGACGCGCTGAAGTACCTGAATAAGGCACTGCAGGCGGCACCGCGCCCAGGGCGGGAACTGGCTGACGAGGGCCGGCGTGTCGAGATCCGGGCGCTGATCGCCAGGACCCAGGAGGAATTGAGCTGATTTCGCGTAAATTTCGGCTTACACGAGGGTAACCATATATGGTACAAAATGTCCCATATATGGAATGCAGCCCAAAAACCGTAAGCCTCGATGCGTGTCGACGATTCCTGGCACCCGTAGCCGCCTGGCTGCTGCGCGCCGGGATCACCTGGAAGGAATTCGCCGAGGTGTCCCAGATGGCCTTCGTGGAGAGTGCCGGCCGGGAATTCGGCCTTCGCGGGCGACTGGCGAATGTCTCCCGGGTCGCGCTGCTGACCGGGTTGAGCCGCCGCGAGGTGCGCCGGCAGCGCGCACTACTCGACTCCCGCCCTGCGGAAACCGATTCGTGGAACCCGGCAAGCCGCCTGCTCTCGGGCTGGCATCAGGACCCCGACTTCCTCGAAAACGGCAAGCCCGCCGTTCTCGCGGCGTCGGGCCCGCGCAGCATGGAAGCACTGCTGCGGCGCTACGCCGGCGACATCCCGCACGGAGCGCTGCTGAAGGAACTGCAGCGGGCGGGGGCGGTCGTGGAAACCGTTGATGGGCGTTTTGCGGTTCTAAAACGCTACTTCATGCCGCTGTCCATCGACCCGGCAGCCACGCAGCGCACCGGCAGCGTGCTGGAGGACCTGGCGACGACGCTCGATCACAACCTGTCGCGCCGCCCGGACCAGCCAACCCGCTTCGAAGGGCGCGTCACCAACTTGCGAGTCGCGGCCTCTGCGCTAGCGGAGTTTCACTCGTTCCTGGAAAAAGAAGGGCAGGCCTTTCTGGAAAAAATCGACGACTGGCTGTCGCGACGCGAGACCCGTGCAGGCGATGGCCAGGATTTCATCCGGCTCGGTGCTGGCGTCTACGCCATCATGGATTCAATACACAGAGACGACGGAGAACTGTCATGAGTCGCGTTACATGCTCAACCCTGACCGGCATCGTGCTATCGCTGCTGGCGATGGCGACAGCAAAGCGCCGGCATCGACCGCAGCGGCCTGCGCCGCTCGCAGGGCACGATCACTCGCATCCAAACCGGCCTTATCGTCGTCAACGCGGTTGAGTACGCGACCGGTACTTCAACCGTAATCGTCGACGGCCACACGGTCGCCTCCTCCGGCGCGCTGCGCCTGGGCGAGGTGGTGAGCGTGACAGGCACCATAGACTCCGGCGGCGCCACCGGCACGGCGCAGGGAATCGTCTTCGACGACAACGTCCAGGGCCCGATCACCCAGATCGACACCACTCTCGGCAACCTGCGCGTGCTGGGCCAGCTGGTTCGAGTCACGGGCACCACAGTGTTCGACTCGAATATCCAGCCGCCCGGATTCGCCACTCTGCTGGTGGGCGACATCGTCGAAGTCAGCGGCTTCCGCGAGGCGGCCGGCGGCTTTCGCGTAACGCACATTGAGCGCAAGGCTGCGGGGCGCGCCCATGAGGTCACCGGCCGCGTGTCCAGTCTCGACACGGTCCTGAAGCGCTTCAAGATCAACGCGCTGGTGGTCGACTACAGCTCCGCTGTGCTGCCGGACGGCGTACCCGACAATGGCGATTGCGCCGAGGCCAAGGGGCTCACCTTCACCAACGGCCGCCTGATCGCCACGCGCGTGCAGCCGAAACTCTGCGGCGTGGAGTCCGACACCGGCGACGGCGGCGAGATCGAGGGTCTGCTCACCGCGGTGCGCTCGCCCAGCGACTTCGACGTCGCCGGCCAGCGCGTGGTCACAACGACTACCACCTTCTTCAAGAACGGCACGGCAGCGAACCTGGTGCTGAACCGCAAGGTGGAGGTCGAGGGCACCTTCAACGCGGCCGGAACGCTGGTGGCCACCAAGGTCGTGTTCAAGCTGAACGATCCGCTGCGGTTCCTCGGCCTGATAGACAGCCTGAATCCCGCTGAAGCCAGCCTGAGCGTGTTCGGCGTCGTCATCGGCAGCCAGCCGGGCACGCGCTACGAGGACGATTCCGATGTCAATGCAGACCCGTTCGACTTCGGGCAGCTGCAGGTCGGGGATTACGTCGAGGTGCGCGGCTATCCGGGCGTCGAGCCCGACACCGTCAAGGCAACGTTGGTGCGCCGCGACGACGCTCGCGACCGTGAGCAGCTGCAGGGCATCGCCGCGGACGTCGCCAGACCCAACTTCGCAATCCTCGGGGTGAACGTCGTGACCGGCGCGGGCACGGAGTTCCGCAATATCAAGGACGATCCGATCACCGCCAGTTCGTTCTTCCTACAGGCGCCGAATCACCTCGTAAAGGTGCGGGGCTCCTGGAGCGGCGGCGTGTTCAACGCCACGCGCGCCGAACTGGAAGACTGACCACCGGCCGGGGGACGCCAGCCCGCTTGACGCGCTGGCGTCCCCCGCGCATTTCAGCCGCTGACATCCGGCATCCCGGTCTCTTCTTCGCTCTTCGAGAATGTCGCACCCGGCTGCGCCATCGCTGCGACAGCCTGCCGGGCCGGCTCGAGTTCGCGCTCGGTCGAGCGCAGCAGCTCTTCGCCCTCTAGTAACGATGTCAGCCGCGCGCGCTCGCGGCTGCGCACGATGAACCAGGCCCATACGGCGCTGGCGATCGCGCCGACGATTGCGCCGGCGATGCCGAAACCGAGCCAGCCGGCACCAGCCAGGATCCAGAGAATGGTGATCAGGTCCCACCACAAGGCGCGTCGCCAGCGCGAGTTGAGCGACTGGCTGCGCAGGTCGTCGATCTTGGCGCGGGTTTCAGCCACGGTCGTGCTCAGGTACTCCAGCGCAAGAGCACGTTGCCGCTGGCGCTTGTCGTGCAGCGCCCGCTCGACGCTGATGAGTTTGCGCCGCAGAACCGGATCGGCTATCGAAAAATAGCGGGCGCGGCGTTCGCCGTCGGCAACCTCAGCGCCGAGCGCACGCAACTCGAGCGACCGCCGCTCCTGCTGCAGCGTCTCGACCTCGGCATCGATAACATTGAGTTTCTTGCCAGTTCTGGATCGGCTCATGAGCGCGAGTCGTTCCCCTGCCCGGCATTACTTTAACTCACCCGCAGGGGGCCGACCGCCAGGGCATAAAGCGGCCTGCGGCAGCGCCCGTGCCGCGGAACGCGACCCGGACGCTCGGCCCGCGGCCTTCCAGCCCGGCGCACCGATACCCGGGCACTTTTTCCGCACCCTGTGCCACCCGCTTGTAGCCACTCACCATCGCCCCAACACGGCGGGTGCGGGACGCGGGGCGGCTCGCGATCACGCCGGCCAGCATGGGATGAACCGCGCATTGCATCAGTCCCGCTCGACCGACCAGACCAGGTCCAGCGACTGGTCCTCCCCGCTCGCCGCCTCGACGCTGAAATTGCGGCCAATGCGGTAACGCGCAAGCACGGTGCCGATGCGGTTGAACAGGCCGTAAGCAAACCGCAGGTAAAGATCGGGGTTGATCTGCTTGCCCGCGACCAGCTGAGTTTCGTCGATCTCGCTGCCTTCCACGCCGAACTCGTCGAGCGCGACCGAGGCGCCAATCTGCTCGGTGATGGGCGAAGCCTGGCGCAGCCCGAGCGCGAGCGCCGCGCCGCCGATCGCCGACTGGTCGACGGCACCGGCACTGGACAGCGGCTTGCCGGCAATCAGATAGGAAAGCGCGTCGGCCTCACTCATCGACGGCTCGGAAAACACGCGGCTCTCCGGGCGCTTCGCCGTTCCGGACAGCAGCAGCCCGGCGGTCACCGTCCTGCCCTCGTAGTCTATGCGCCGGCTGGCGCGCAGATCGAACGCCGGGTCATCGAGCGGGCCGGTGAATATCAGTGCCCCGCGCTCAATGGTCAGTTCCCTGCCATAGGCGCCGAACTTACCGTCGGCGAGTCGTACCACGCCCTCGCCCGCCGCAGCCCCTTCCGGAGTCTGCGCCAGCCTGAGGCTGCCGGTGAGCCTCGTATCGAGGCCAAAGGCCGTCAGCCGCACGTCCTGGCCCAGGTTGATCTGCAGCGCGCCGCCGATGCGCGGGAAGGAAGCCGCTTGCGCGGTCACCGGTCGGTCGTGCACCACGGCATCTGCGGACGGCGAGACGGCACTGGATGGCAACTGGCGCACTACGATGTCGGCCTTCGGCACATCCACGGTGCCCTCGACGTCAAGACCGCCGCCGCCATAGCGCAGGGTCACACGCGGCGAGGCCTGCACATACCGGTCCGGAACGCGCAACACGTCGATGCCCCTGCCGTGGACCCGCATCAGGCCGCTCGGCCCACGCGTGCCGAACGGCTCGATCTCGCCGTCGATGCGCAGCACGCCGCCCGAGCGCGCCGTTCCCGAGATCCTCAGCTTCGCCGCATCGTCACCCCGTGCGGTGAGCTGGATCTCTTCGATTCGCACGCCGGTATCCGGCAATGCGAATACCCCATCGCGCAGCCTGACCTCGCCTCTCACTCGCGGCGCCGCCACCGTGCCCGCGACACGCGCATCGAGGCTCACTGCTCCGGCCACGTCCGCCAGATCCCAGTCGGCAGCAAGGACCGACACGATCTCGGCGATATCGGGCATTTCGGCGCTCACTGCGCCAGCAAGCTCGCCGCCATCGTCGAACGGTTTTACGAGCGTGCCCGATGCCTGCAGGCCGATTCCCGTCTGGCCGCGCAGTTCCGCGCGAAAGCTCGCCAATTCGCGCGTCGCCTGCAACTCGAGCCGAGCCGTCGGGAAAGCCAGCACAATCGGCTCATCGCCGCCGGTGTAATAAAACGTGGTGCCATCCTGGCGCCACCACAGGCTGCCCGTGACACCTGCCGCGTCCTGCTCGAAGCCGAGATCGGCCTCGACGATGCCGCTGATCGCCATATCGGCGCCGAGCAGTTCACCAAGAGGCGCAACGGAAAAGTCGCGCAGTTCGGCAGCGACAACGGATCGCGCGTTGGACCACATGGCCTGCCGCAGGCACAGCGTGGCTTCGCCCTGCGCCCAGCAGTGATCGCCAACCGTCACGGCGCCATTGCGAAACTCCCATGGCGCCGAATCGCGCAGCCGCCATTGGCCCAGCGGCGCGACGGCCACAGCGGCCGGACCGAACCGGTGTCGCAACGAGCGGCCATCCCACGCACCGCGGCTCTGCAGCCCGATCGCCACCGGGCCGTCGGCCAGACGCACCTCGATTTCATGATCGGCCAGATCGCCGGAGGCCTCGATCAGCAGGCCACCGAGTGGCCGCTCGTCGCTCGCGATGCCATCCGCGCGCAGTCGTGCGGCCAGGCGTCCGGCACGATCGATGCTGGCATCGAGCGACAGCGAATGCACCCGCGCGCTTTCGAACTGCAACGCCTCGGCCGCGGCGCTCACGCGCACCTCCGGCCGTTGCCGCGTGCCGGCAATCGTGCCGCGCCCGTCAAGGCGCCCGCCCAGCCCGGGCCAGAGTACCGCCAGTTCCGGAGCCTGGATCGCAAACCGCCCGGCCAGCCGGTCGCCGATTTCGCCGGCAGCACGAAGCTCGTTGCGTCCGGCGCGCAGTCGCAGGTCATGAATTGCCGTCACCGCCGCGGTCCACTGCAGCGTGCCGCTGGCCTCGACGGCCCGCTCCATGAACGTGCCGCGCAACCGGTGCAGCTCGACGTGAACGCGATCAGGCCAGGTGACGTCCAGCGTGAGCCCGGCGGCCAGGCGCCCGCGCAGGTCGCTGCGCAATGTGGCGGCATTGACCGCGCTGGCATCAACGTGCAGGCGCACGCGCGGCGCGGCAGTGAAATCTGCGCTGCCGCGGCCGATGAACGTACCCGGCGCACCCGACAGGCGCAGCTCGCCTACCTGCACGACCCGTTCGCTGCCGTCGAAGATGCCCGTTGCCTCCAGTTCGGGCCAGCCGCCGGCACGCAGACGCGTCTGCAGGCGGGCACTCCATTTGTCGAAGCTCCCATTCACGCGCAGTTCACCGGCGGGCGACGAAACCGGCGTATCTGCAGCAGCGGCGATACCGAGACCGTCCCAGCGGGCCACCAGCGCGGCGTGCAGTTCATCGGCCGGATGGTCCACTGAGCCGCTGATATCGACAGCGCCGACGAACAGCGGCTCGTCACCGGCTGCGCTGGTCACCCGCTGCTTCACGTTGAGCCGGACCAGGTTGCCATCGATTTCGCCGGCGCCGGCCAGCGCCGGTTCTACCAGCTGCCAGGCCACCTGCAGGCGCAGCGGCAACTGTGCGATCAACTCGGCCTCGCCTGCGATCTGCAGCGCGATTCCGGCGAATGTGCCGCTCAGTTCGTCGATCTCGAGTCGCGAGGCATCCAGCGAAGCGGCGAGTACGAGATCGCGTATGGTCTCGCGAAAATCTCCCGCCTGGATACGCAATGCGCCGAGCGCCGCCCGCTCGACCGTGACCGGCAGAGGTGCACGGATGTCCGGCATTGCAAAGCGCTCGCCCGGCTCGTCGGCGTCAACGGCTGCGATGGTGACCGTAACCTCTTCGGCCACCAGCGGCCCGATGCGCAGCTGGCCGGCAGCCAGCGCCGCCGGCCGCCATTGCACCTGCAACCCGCGCAGCGAAACCGCCGTCTCATCCACGCGGTAGCGAACCTCGGCGACCGAAATTCCGTCGAGCACGCTGCCCGCGAGCCCGCTGACTTCGAGGCTGCCCGGCACAAGCGCAATAGCCTGGCGCACCAGCAGCGCGGTGCCCGGCGGCGTCCCGAGCAGCCAGAGCAGAGCGAGCACGGCCGCCAGCACCGCTCCGCACAGCACGCCCCCAAGCCAGCGCAGGATCACAGGTCCGGCCCCAGTGTCACGTGCAGCCGGAAGGTATCCGGCGCATCGCCGTCGAGCGGCACCGCGATGTCGAAACGCACCGGGCCGAGCGGTGAATACCAGCGAATGCCGCCGCCGACGCCGGTCTTGAGCGACATGTCGCCGAACCGGTCGAATGCATTGCCGGTATCGGCGAAGGCGGCGACCGACCAGTTGTCGAAGACACGCTGGTCGATCTCGACGCTGCCGATCAGGCGGTGGCTGCCGCCGATCACCTCGCCGTTGTCGTTTTTCGGGCCGAGCGACTTGTAGTCGTAACCTCTCACGCTGTAGTCGCCACCCGCGAAAAACCGCACCGACGCCGGAAGCGTGCGGAACTCCTCCTTGACCGTCGCGCCAACCTCGCCTCGCAGCAGCACCCGCGCCCCGGGCCAGACCGGCAGGATGAGCTTGCCGTACAGCTGCCCCTGCAGGAACTGCGAGTCCGAACCCATTGCCTCGTGGGTGCCGCTCACCGTGAGGCTGGCGCGGTGCCCGCGCCTCGGCCGAGGCGCGTTATCGGCCGTGGCGTAACTCCAGCTCATGCCCGGAACGACGAGAAACTCGTGTTGCTTGTCGCCGGCGATGGTGAACTCCTCGTAGCTGAGATCGATGAAGCGGGTTTCTATCCAGTTCGCACCGCGCCGGTGGAACTCCTTCAGGCCGGTTTTGTAGGTCTCCGTGCGACTGGTGTCGGTATCTTCATACTGGTAACCGGCATCGAGGTTCAGCCACTCGACGCGCGGGTCGTGACGTGGCAGGCGGTAACTGACGCCGGCCTCGGAGAGCACCGGAGACATGCTGAGGTTGGCGTCGAACTGGTGGCCCCGGTCGTTGAGGCGCCGGTTGGTGTAGCCGGTGCGAAGTTTTGGCCCCTTGTCGGTCGAAAACCCCACGCCGGCCGTATAGACCTTGGGTTTGGCTGCTTCGAGGCGCACCGTGATCGGCACATCGAGATCGGGCGGAGCGCCCGGAGCGGTCCGTACGTCCACGGAGGAGAAATAGCCGGTGGCGGTGAGCGCGTTGTAGAACCGGCTGATCTTGCGCCCATCCCAGGGGCTGCCGGCCGGAAAGTCGACGAAACGCCGTACCAGATCTTCGTCGACGACCTCCTGCTCGAAGCTGACCTCGCCGAAGCGATAGCGCGGCCCGGTGCGATAAACGAGGGTGACGTCGGCGGCCCGCTCTTCGGGGTGCACGTCGATGCGGCTGGTCTGGTAACCGCCGGAAAAATAGCCCTGCTGGCGCGCGGTGTCGGCGAGCGCCTGTTTCAGGCGTTCATAGGCGCCATGATCGAGGACCGCGCCGGTGCGCAGCGGCTGCTTGCGCACCATCTCCTGCAGCACGTCGTTCGGCTCGTCCTGCTCGACGAGGCGGACATCGATGGCGCGCAGCAGTACCGGGTCGCCGGGATCGATCGTGATCCGGCTGACCCAGCAGTCGTGTTTTTCGACGATCGCGACTTTTATCGCCGGCGAGTAGTGGCCGTAAGCCTCGAGGGCGCGGCGAATCTGTCCATCGGCCCGCTGGCTCAGGCGGCGAATCCGCCACGACGGCGCATCGCAAGGCACGTGGGCGAGTTGCAGATGAGCCAGCACATTGCTCTTGAGGTCACCGCGAACACCCTCGATCTCGATTTCCGCGCGCGCCGCGGCGGCGACCAGGAAAAGGGCGAGGAGCAACGGCAGCAGTGGCATGTGGCGGTGAGGCATCGCGGCAGGAAACCAGATCAGCACGGCCCTGGGCAAGCCCGGCGCCGGTTGACCGGCAATATAGCTCTCCGTTTAACTGCGGCAATGGTGACCAGACTCGCCGCCCCACAGGCAAGCCTGCGGCGCTTCACCGTTGCGGCGCTGCTCCTTGGCCTCTCTGCGCACGCGGCTGCAGCGCCCCCGCCCGCCGGCAATGCCGGGCGGTTCGACCCGCAGCGCGTCGGCTGGACGCGCCTGGAATTCGAGGCGCGGAAGCTGTTCCTGTCCGCGCACGCAAGCATGTCGGCGGGCCAGCGCGAGCGAGACTCGATCGCAATGGAAATCGTCTCTCCCGCCACAGGCAAGCCGGTGGCGGTGCCGGCGATCGTCGCGGAGATCCGCTACGGCGCCAGCGGCATCGGGCGGAACTCCGAGACCACGCTCTGGCTCGACGTGGCCGACGGCGCAGCGGTGCAGCGCATGCAGCTGGACCGCGGCAAGCGCACGCGCCATCGCATCTACCGCTATACCGACGTCGGCGCCTGGCACCAGACGCGCTGGCCGGCCAGCGAGCAGGAAATCGACCGGCCGCCCGAACAATGGACCGAGCGCTCCGAGGGACTCAGGGCCTACCCCCCCACAGCAGCCGGGCTGCCGATCGCGGATCCGGCCGCGCTGCTCTGGCTGATCGCGGCGTCCGATCTGGCACAGGCAGGCGACTCCATGGCATTGCACACATTTTCGCGGCGGCAGGTGCACCGCGTAGCGGTGGAAGTTCTGGGCCCGATGCAGGCATCGATCGACTTCGATTCGACTGATAGCCGGGGGGCGTGGCAGCGCCGCGGCAAAATGCCGGCATAGCGCCTGAGAATTCGCGGCGAACCGCTGCAACAGCAGCAAGGCGACGACGATGAATTCGAGCTGCTCGGGTTGCAGGGCGATATCGAGTTATTGCTCGATCCGGCGCACCGCACGCCGCTGGCGCTCAGCGGCAAGGGGAAAATCGTCGGACAGGTGACGTTCCATCTGCGCAGGGCCGTGCTGCGCTAGCGAGCGTCGTACTGGCATCATCGCGGCCTGCGCCGCATTGCTCGGCGGCTGCGCCAGCGGCCCCGAAGATTTTCGTTCAACAGGACCCGCCGGCAGCTACTTTACGGCTATCACCGCGGCTACTACGGCATGCGGGGCGGTTACCCGATGGAGACCAAAGTGACACACTACACGGGGGCGCCCTGAAAGTGGACCTGGTGAATGCTCGTCGCAACCAGCTGGTCTGGGAAGTCGTGGCGGTGGCCGCTTCCGCGAGGAAGCGCGGCGCGACCTCGCGCCCGCGGTCGACGAGGCGATAGCGAAGATTTTTCTGGGGTACCCCCACCGGGCCAGACCCTAAGCCGCCTGACGATTTGACATAACCGCACCGCCAGCCCGAACTTGGCCGCTCTTTTAACCTAACCGTGACCGGTTCCACGGCTGAAACGGCGCGTCCGTTGCATGCTGCAAGTGCATTCCGCGCGGAATCGGTTGACGTGAACATCTGGCAATTCACGGCCGAGCACGGCCCGACCACGGTCGAGTTGCTGCCGGCGTTCGACTACAAACTCGGCTGGATCGCCGGTCTGCTGGCGATGACCGGCGGCTATGCGTTGTTCCCGGCGATCGAGCGGGTGCGCAGCGCGGGGGGTGCGGCTGCGCGCCGGTTGTGGCTCGCCGGCGGTGCGCTCACCATGAGCATCGGTTTGTGGGGCATGCACTGGATGGCCATGGTCGGCTTCCAGCTGCCCACGCAATTCGGTTACGAGGCGTGGATCGGCGTGGCCTCGCTGCTGCCGGCCACGCTCGGCTGCGCCGGGGCGATCCACGTGCTCGCAGCGACTGATCCGAGCCCGTTGCGGCTGCTGTCCGGCACCGCAGTTCTCGCATTTGGCATCTCGGCCATGCAGTTCGTCGCCTTCGAGGCGTTTCAGGGCGATGTGATCCTGCTGTACGACCCGGCACAGCTCGGTATCGCACTGCTGCTCGTTTTCGGTTTTGCCTTCTGCGCCCTGTATGCCAACCTGATCCTGTCGCGGCACTCGGGCGGCAGCCTGGTGGGGCGGCTCATCGGCAGCCTGGTGATCGCCGTTGCCATGCTGGCAGTGCACTTTTCCGGGCTCGCCGCCGTGCATTTCCACGACAACCCGGCAATTGCCAGCAACGGGCCGTCGGGCCCGACTGCCTTCCTGATCCCGGCCATTGTCGTCGCGGTCGTGATGGTGGTCGGCGCGTTCTGGCTCGGAAGCGTGCTCGACGCGCGTCTCGATGCCGCGCTCGATGCCCTGCGCGACAGCGAGGCACGGCATCGGGCCGCCTTCGAGACGCTGCTCGACGCGCACTTCATCACGGATGACCGGGGAATCATTCAATATGCCAACACCGCCGCCGAGCGCATCTTTGGTTACCCGGCGGCGGAAATGCTGGGCCAGCGCATCTCGATGCTGATAAGCGAGCCGCTGCGCCGCCCCGGGCGGCGCAGCCACGAGCCGGGGCGGCCACCCCTGATTGCAGGCCCCCGCGGCGTCTTAGCCGCTGGCTGCCGGCGCAAGGACGGCAGCAACTTCCCGGTGGAGATCTGCATCAACGAGTTCATGGCTGGCGGAAAGCGCCACTACAGCGGCCTGATCCGTGACCTTTCCCAGTCATGGGCGGCGGATCAGCAGATGCGTCGGCTGGCTGCCGCCATGGAACACGCCGGCGAGGCTATCGCCATTCTCGATGCCGATCACGTCATCCGCTACGTGAATCCGCAATACGAGCGGCAGACCGGCTACTCACGCGAAGAAGTCGTAGGACGCAAACCCGGGCGTAACGCGGGCAACGACGCGACATACGAGCAACTGTGGGAAACGGTCAATCGCGGCGAGACCTGGACTGGGCGGCTGCGCAGCCGCCGCGCCGACGGGAGTCACTACGACGAGCAATTGACTGTGGCGCCGGTTCACGATGCCGACGGGCGGATTTCCACCTACGTAGCCATTCTCCGCGACATGAGCCAGCAGCTGGCCACTGAACGCCAGCAGGCGCGGCTTGCCGAAGCGGTCGAACACGCATCCGACGTCATCGAGATCCTCGACGCGCAGGGCGGGATCGTGTACGTGAATCCCGCCTACGAAAAACGAACCGGCCATCTGCTGGAAGACGTCCGCGGCAGTCGTCCGGAGGCCGTCATAGACTTCTCGCGCGATCAGGCTGCGTACGACGAGATGCGTCGCACCATCGCGATGGGGCAGCCGTGGCGCGGCCTGCTGCGTGGCATCGACTTTCAGGGTCGGCTGATCGACGACGACGTCAGCGTGACACCGGTACGTGACGAACGCGGCGGGATTCACAGCTACGTGGTCGTCAAACGCGACGTCACCGAGAAGCGCGCGCTGGAGGCGCAATTGCAGCGCGCACAGAAACTCGAGGCGGTCGCATTGCTGGCAGGCGGAATTGCCGACGAGGTCGACGCCCCGGCACGCCAGCTTGCCGGCGCACTGCACCTGATTGCGGCTGCTGCAAATGGCCGTGATTCGCGGCTGCCGACTGCGATTGCCGGCGAAATGGCCAACTGCGCGGAGAGCCTGGCGCGCATCAGGGAGATCGCGACGGCACTGCGTGATCTCGCCTCACCGGCTCTTGTCCGTACCGGCCTGAACCTGAACCGCGCGATCCAGAGCGCGATTACGCTTGCTGCGAGCGAGTGGCGCCGAACCGCTGAACTGCGAACCGATCTGGACGCCTCGCTGCCACCGATCAACTGCGTGGCAAGCGATATTCACATGGTGATACTGAACATGATCGTGAACGCGGCGCACGCCATTGGCGAAAAAGGCGCGGGCGCGGGCCTGATCACGATCAGCACGCGATTGCTCGCCGATTGCGCCGAAATCCGCGTCAGCGACAACGGCACCGGCATCGACGCCGAAATTCGCGAGCGCATTTTCGATCCGGCGTTCACCACCAAGCCGGCCGGCAAGGGCAGCGGCTTCGGGCTCGCATTCGCCCAGGAAGTCATCGTCAGGGAGCACGGCGGCAGCATCAGCCTGGAAAGCGAGCCAGGCGTCGGATCGACTTTTGTTCTGCGCATCCCGCTCTCCCGGTCCGCAAGCGGCGCTGCAGCCGCCGCCTGACCCGCCTCCACGGCTGTAAAAACGCGGCGTAACCGCCCATAATGGCGGCCTGTGCGCGCGCTTCCCGGGAAGGAGATTTCACATGACGACCTTGCGACTCGCCGTCGCGGCGGCGGTTTTGCTGGCGCTGTCCGGTTGCGCCAATCCCGAGGCTGACTGGCAGAAGGCCGAAGCCGAAAACACCGAGGCAGCCTACCAGGCGTTCCTAGAAAAGCACCCGGAAGGCGAATGGGCCGAACGGGCCCAGGCCCAGCTCAATGCGCTGAAGGATGCAAAGGACTGGGAGAACGCCCAGACCGCGGATGCGATCGAAAGTTACAACAATTACCTGCTCGCCCACCCGGCAGGCGCGCACATGGGCGAGGCTCGCCAGCGCATCAGTGAGCTGGAAATGGAAGCCGCCTGGAGCACAGCGCAACAGGCGGGTACCCAGGAGGCACTGGAGGACTTCGTCAGCCGCTATCCGGACGCGCCGCAGGCTGAGCAGGCACGCAGCCAGATCGCTGCGCTGAACCCGCCGCCTCCGCCCCCGCCGAAGCCACGGGCGGCGGCAAAGCCTGCGGCCAAGTCCGCGCCGAAAGCCGCGGCGACGACGTCAAAAGCGGCCGCCGGCAGCGTCCCCGAGGGTCACAATTACCAGGTACAGCTCGGCGCCTTCAGCTCGGCCGAGAAAGCCAGAAGCGAAAAAGCCCGGCTCGAAAAAGCCTATGGGCGCACCATCGGCACGCTCATGGTGCAGCCGCCGATCAACAACGACGGGCTGTACCGGCTGAAATCCTCCGGCAGCATGGTCGAATCGGTGGCTCGCTCCGCCTGCAAGCGCCTGCAGGGCGCGGGTGAAGCCTGCATGGTGGTCAAGCGCTAGTGTGACGTTCCGTAAGTAACTTTCCATGCCGGGTGCTGTCCAAGGGGTATCCTTGGACGGCGGAGTACTCGGCAATGCC
>CAYOFE010000008.1:0-47056 GCA_964403135.1 uncultured Chromatiaceae bacterium
ACGAAGCGCTTGCTGTGCTCGTCGTCCAGCGCGACGAAAGCCAGGTCACCGCGACGGGCGTCCGGCCGCTCCAGGCGCTGCGCCGCCATGACGGGATAGCGCATGCCACCGAAATCGAGTTCCTGGTCCCGGCTCGCGTACAGGTCGAAAGTCGCCGCCGGCCAGGCCCGCACAACGAGATACAGCGTCTCCCGGCCGACCAGGCCAGTGGCGCCAAGAATTACAATGTGCATGGCGCAAAGGTTAGCAAAATCACACCGGGCACGCGAAGCCGTGCGACCAGCCCGCTCACTGCGTCGGCTGACCAATAGCCGCGGAGAGTCGCGCCAGGAACCTGCGCTCGCCCTCGCTGACGCGTTCGCCGCCGAAACCGAGAAAGTCGCCCTCCTTCGAGGCATTGGCGATTTCCTCGGCGAGCCACACCAGCATCTTGCGAAAGTCGCTGAGATTGACGGCGTCGTCTTTCGATTGCAGCGCGGCGAGCGCCGTGCGGGTCGCGTGAATCGCGGCGTCCTGCAGCCGGCCCTGCGCTTCAGCGGGATCGGTGAACGACTCCAGCAGTGAGCGGATGTCCTGCTGTGCTTCGCCGATCGCCTGCTTGCTGAACAGTTCCTTGATCAGCAGATTATTGCCACGCCCGGCCGCCGCGAATGCCGAAGCAGCCGCCATGCCTTCGGCCAGACTGCCGAACAGACCGCTGTGGCCTGCCGCCGCCGTGGCCAGCGCCACCAGCTGCGGGGCATTGCGCAGCGCCCGCCACTGCTCCGCGGTAAAGTCATTTCGCCGGGACATGATCGAACTCCAAAATGCAGAAGCCGGTGGCGCCGGCGATGTGCGCGCGCCTCAGCCGCGCCGTGCGGCCAGATAACGACGCCGCGCCTCGCCGGCTTCCTCGTCGAGGAACGCGGCGAGCAGCCCGTCAGCGTCTGACCACGCGTGCGCCGAGCCGACCATTGCCGCACTTACCGCATCGACGTGGCGCTTGGTGGCGAGGATGACGTTGCGCGGCTTTGCTGCCACCTGCTCCGCCAGGCGGCGCGCTTCGGCAACAACATCGACGTCGGGCACCACGCGATTCAGGAAGCCGATCGAGCGCGCTGCGGCAGCGTCGAAGCGCCGGCAGGTCATCACCATTTCCTTCGTGAGCGCCGGGCCGATCTCGCGCATCAGGCGGGGGATGCCGCCCCAGGCGAGCGGAATACCCAGGTCCACCTCCGGAATCGCGAACGTGGCGCCTTCGCCTGCGACCCGCAGATCGCAGGCAGCCGCCAGCACCAGTCCGCCACCAATACACGCGCCGTGAATCGCCGCGACCGTGACCGCGCGCATACATTCGATCGCCTCGGCCATCAGCCGCCCGCTGTCGGCTTCGCGATGAAAGTCAGGATTGCCCGTGGGGTCGAACCAGGCGAGATCGGCGCCGGCGCAAAACGCGCGGCCCTCGCCGCGCACCACTACCGCACGCACCTGCGGCTGTTCGTCGAACCAATGCGCCGCCGCGCGCAGTTCAGCCAGCATCGGCATGGACAGCGCGTTGCGCTTCTGCGGCCGATTCAGGGCCAGCGTGCCGACGGCGCCGCTCGCTTCAACCTTGATGGTTTCAAACTGCATGTTTCATCCTCCGAATCCGCACCGATGCTGCAACGCGTGCGCGGGTAACCCGGCGCGGCCAAGGCGCTAGCGCCCGCCGCCAACGTATTCAGCCACCGCCCGCAGATCACTGTCGCTCAGCCAGTCGAAAGTCGGCATCGGACGGCCCGTAACGGTCGCCGGATCGTCCGGCGTGCGCCCGGCCTTCAGAAAGGCGACAAGGTCGTCAGGCGACTTGCTGCGAACGAATTCCGAGGCGGACAGATCGACCCCGAGCCCGTCGATGCCCTTGCGGTCCACGCCGTGACAGAACAGGCAATGCTGGGTATAGACGCTCTCGCCCGGCGCGTTCTCGGCAACGGCACCGCTGAAGGAATCAGCCGCGAAAAAACCCAGTGCACACGCCAGTACTTTCAGGCTCGGGCGAATCGCAGGCATGAGAGACGTATCGCGATGAGCATTGCAGCGCCAAGTCTGCCACATCCGGGGGGATGCGAAAGACAGAGCGGTTAGTTCGACTTCATCCACTTCATCATGCCGGCCATGCGCTGCACGAACGCCTTCGGGTCCTGCTCACGGATGCGCATGGCCTGGAGCGCCGGCTCGATGCCGATCACCATTTCGTACTCCCCGGCGAGCATGCCGTTGACGACCCGTTCGGCGCACTCTTCGGCCGGCATGCCGTTGCGATCGTCCCAGTCGCTCGGACCGTATTCCGCGCCTGTGCCCGTGAGGGCATGGCGAAACACATGGCTCCGTATGCCGGCGATCACCAGCAGCGTGACCTGGATATTGTCGTGCAGGTGCTCGACGCGCAGAGTGTCGAAGTAGCCATGCAGGGCGTGCTTCGCAGCGCAATACGCGCCGTGATGCGGAACCGCGTGCTTGCCCGCCACCGAGGACGTCACCACGAAATGGCCCGACCGCTGCGCGATCATGCGCGGCAGGACGAGCTTCGCAAGCGCCACGGGCGCGAAGAAATCCACCTCCATGATGCGCCGCTCCACATCGAGCGAAGTGTCCTTCAGGGCCGAGCGCTGCCCGATACCGGCGTTGTTCACCAGCACGTCGAGGCGCGCATGACGGGCCAGCACGTCACGGGCAGCCGCCTCGCGCGCCGCCGCATCGGTGACGTCGAACGGCACGATGTCGATCGCGCCGGGTCCGTGGCACTCGGACCGGACGCGCTCCAGCTCGCCGCGGCGCCGGGCCGAAAGCACCAGGTTCGCCCCCTCCCGGTGAAAAACTTTCGCCATGCCCTCGCCGACGCCCGAGGAGGCGCCGGTGATCCAGATCGTCTGGTTTATCAGCTTCATCTCAGGTGCACTGACCGACGGGAGGCGGTCAGATTAGCCGACGGCGAACGTGACAGCCAACGGGGCGGTCGCACCCTTCGACTCCACCCGATTGCCGGCGGCTACCTGCTATGTGCGATACTGACCCGCCGCATACAAGAGAACTCGCAGCCTGCCAGAAGCGCACGGTTGCTATGCTGAAAAGAGCCATTACGGCCATCGCACTCATGGTGCTGAACAGCAGTGTTTCCGGTGAGACGTCCGGCGCCCCCGGCGAGAACGCTGCGGCCCGCCAGGCCATGGTGCGGGCGATCGAGGCCGAGGTGCGGCTCACGCGCCGGGAGCTCGGTAAGGCGGCGCTCGATCCGCGCGTCATCGCGGCAATCAGCAAGGTGCCGCGCCACGAGTTCGTGCCCGCGGAGCTGCGCTCCCTCGCTTATCTGAATCAGCCGTTGCCGATCGGCCACGACCAAACCATCTCCCAGCCTTACATCGTCGCGATCATGACGGACCTGCTCGCCGTGCCGCGCGGCGGGCGCGTGCTCGAAGTCGGTACGGGCTCCGGCTACCAGGCCGCCGTGCTCGGGGAGCTCGCCGGCGAGGTCTACACGGTCGAGATCGTCGAGCCGCTCGCGTTGTCCAGCAAGGCGCTGCTTGAACGGCTCGGCTACGCAAACGTGCACGTGCGCGCCGGCGATGGCTTTGCCGGCTGGCCGGAGGCCGCGCCATTCGACGCCATCATTATCACCGCCGCGGCACCACAGCCGCCGCCGCCGCTGCTGGCCCAGCTCAAGCCGGGCGGCCGCATGATCCTCCCGCTCGAAAGCCGATTCGGCAGACAGGACCTGGTGCTGATCGAGAAGGACGCCGCCGGTAGAGTCGCGCGCCGCGAAGTCCTGCCCGTCATGTTCGTGCCGCTCACCGGCGAGGGCGCCGACTGAGATCGGCGGCGGATCTGGATTAAGGACCAGACGAAGGGGCGGGTCGATGTCGGGTCGCCCGGTCCATCACCCCTTCAACGCCACCAGCACCTCGTCGAGCATCTTCTTCGCATCGCCGAACAGCATGCGGTTGTTCTCTCTGTAGAAAAGCGGGTTGTCGACGCCGGCGTAGCCGGAGGCCATCGAGCGCTTCATCACGATCGAGGTCTTCGACTTCCACACTTGCAGTACTGGCATGCCGGCGATGGGGCTGTTCGGATCGTCTTCGGCGCCCGGGTTCACAATGTCGTTGGCGCCGATTACCATGGAAACATCGGTGTCCGGGAAGTCTTCGTTGATCTCGTCCATCTCCAGGACGATGTCGTACGGCACCTTGGCCTCCGCGAGCAGCACGTTCATGTGCCCGGGCATGCGGCCGGCGACGGGATGAATGGCGAAGCGCACATTCACGCCCTTCTCGCGCAGGTGCCTGGTGATCTCGTACACCGTGTGCTGCGCCTGGGCCACCGCCATGCCGTAGCCGGGCACGATGACCACATTCTTCGCCGAGCGCAGGAGTTCAGCGGTTTCCACTGCGCTGACCGGCGTCACCTCGCCTGGCGGCTGCGCGCCCGCCGCGGGCGCCGTACCGGTGCCAGTGCCGAAGCCGCCGGCAATCACGCTGATGAAGTTGCGGTTCATAGCGCGACACATGATGTAGGAGAGAATCGCGCCGGATGAGCCGACCAGCGCGCCGGTGACGATCAGCAGGTCGTTGGCGAGCATGAACCCGGTGGCAGCGGCTGCCCAGCCCGAGTAACTGTTCAGCATCGAGACCACCACCGGCATATCGGCCCCACCGATCGCCATCACCATGTGAATGCCGAACAGGAGCGCGATCACAGTCATCACGATGAGCGGCGTCATACCGTCAGCTATGTCGTGCGCCTGCAGGAAGGCGTAACCGAAATAGATGACCACCAGCAAGGCGAGCAGGTTGATCCAGTGACGCGCGGGCAGCAGCATCGGCTTGCCGTCGATCTTGCCGGAGAGCTTGCCGAAGGCGATCACCGAGCCGGAGAAGGTCACGGCGCCGATGAGGACGCCGAGGTAGATCTCGATTTCGTGGATCGTCTTCTCGGCGCCTTCGAACACGATCGAGGTATCGATGTAGCTGGCAAAGCCCACCAGGCATGCGGCGAGACCGACCAGGCTGTGCATGAGAGCGACCAGCTCGGGCATCTGCGTCATCTGCACGGTACGCGCGGCGTACAGGCCGATGGCCCCGCCGACCGCCATGGCTCCAATGATCCAGGGAATGCCGTCCGCGGTGACGCGCGGGCCGAGCACGGTGGCCAGCACCGCGATAGTCATGCCGACGATACCGAACAGGTTGCCGCGGCGGGAGGTCTCGGGGTGCGACAGCCCGCCGAGGCTCAGGACAAAGAGGATCGCTGCGCCGATGTAGGCTACGGTTGCAAGACTCGATGACATGCCGGCGACCCCTTACTTGCGGAACATCGCCAGCATGCGGCGCGTGACGGCGAAACCGCCGAACATGTTGATCGCGGTAAGCGCGAGCGCCAGCACGGCCATGCCGAGAATCCAGCCGGAGGGCCGGCTCTCGGTTACGTCCGCGAGAGGCGGAGCAACCTGGATCAGCGCACCAACCGCGATAATGCTGGAAATCGCGTTGGTCACGCTCATGAGCGGAGTGTGCAGCGCAGGCGTGACGTTCCAGATCACCATGTAGCCGATAAAGCAGGCCAGCACGAACACCGTGAAGTGCGACAGGAAAGAAGCCGGTGCATAGGCGCCGATCAGCCAGAACAGCACGGCGCCGACGCCAAAAATCATGGCCAGACTTGTGCCTGAGATGGGCGCCCCGCTGCCGTGAGCCGGTTTTTTCTCCACGGGCGCGGCAGCCGGCTTCGCCTGCGGTGGCGGCACGGGAATCTTCGGCGCCGGCGGGGGCCAGGTGATCTCGCCCTCCCTGATCACGGTCAGTCCGCGAATCGCGTCGTCGTCAAAATTGATGTTAATGGAGCCATCCCTGGTCTTGCATAGATCCTCGGTGAGGTGCAACAGGTTGGTGGCGTACAGCGTGGAGGACTGCCTCGCGAGCCGGCCCGGCAGGTCCGTGTAGCCGATGATGGTGACGCCATGACGCACCACGACCTCGCCCGGCACGGTGAGTTCACAGTTGCCGCCCTGCTCGGCCGCCATGTCGACGATCACGCTGCCCGGCTTCATGCTGCGCACCATCTCGGCGGTGATCAGCCGCGGCGCGGGTTTTCCGGGGACAAGCGCCGTGGTGATGATGATGTCGACCTCTGCCGCCTGCCGCGCGTACATCTCGCGCTGGGCCTGCTGGAAGCCCTCGCTCATCACCCGGGCGTAACCGCCGCCGCCGGAGCCTTCTTCTTCGTAATCGACCTTGACAAATTCCCCGCCCAGCGATGCGACCTGGTCAGCCACTTCGGCGCGCGTGTCGTTGGCGCGCCCGATGGCGCCCAGGCTGGCGGCGGTGCCGATTGCCGCGAGCCCCGCTACGCCGGCACCGGCGACGAACACCCTGGCCGGCGGAATCTTGCCGGCAGCGGTGACCTGCCCGCTGAAGAGACGGCCGAAAGCATGGGCGGCTTCGATGACGGCGCGGTAGCCACTGACCCCGGCCATCGAAGTCAGGGCGTCCATTTTCTGCGCACGACTCAGCTGCCGCGGCAGCGAGTCGATCGCCAGCACGGTCATCTTCCTGGCGGCGAGCTGCTGCATGAGCTCGGGGTTCTGTGCCGGCCAGATGAAGCTGACCAGCGTAGTGCCCGGCTTGATGAGGCCGATCTCCGCCGGGCTCGGCGCCCGCACCTTGAATATCACGTCGGCACCGCCCCACAGGCTGGCGGCGCTCTCGGCGATGCTGGCGCCAGCGGCGCGGTAGGCATCGTCGTCGAAATTGGCGGCGACTCCCGCACCGCTCTCGACGGTGACGGCAAACCCGAGCTTGATCAGCTTCTCGACCACCTCGGGAACGGTGGCGACACGCTTCTCGCCCGCAAACGTTTCGCGCGGGACTCCAATTGTAAGCGGCATGGCATCCTCGGCAGGAATCGAAAAAAGGCCCGGATCATGACGTCGCGGAGCGACTCCCACCCCGGCGCCGGCCCGGAATGATACTCAGGTTCGGGCGGTTTAGGAGAACGGGAAGATACCTATATACCGTCCGGCCGGGCGGAAACGGCGATAATCGCCGCATGGCCAAGCCCCCTCGTCTCGTCCTGATCGACGGGTCCTCGTACCTTTACCGGGCGTTTCACGCGCTGCCGCCGCTCGCCACCAGCAAAGGCGAGCCGACCGGCGCCGTGCTCGGCGTACTGAACATGCTGCAGAAACTGCTGCGCGAGGAAGCTCCGTCGCTGGTTGCAGTGGTGATGGACGCCCCGGGCAAGACGTTTCGCGACGAGATCTTCGCCGAGTACAAGGCGCACCGACCGCCGATGCCGGATGAACTTCGCGCGCAGATCGAGCCGCTGGTCGATGCCGTCAAGGGCATGGGCCTGCCCATGTTGCGGATCGGCGGCGTCGAGGCCGACGACGTGATCGGCACGCTGGCGATGCGCGCCGCGAAGAACGGCATCGCGACGCTGATCTCGACCGGGGACAAGGACATGGCGCAGCTGGTCAGTCCGGCGATCACGCTGGTCGACACCATGGCCGGGCGCACCTATGACCGAGCTGCGGTAATCGAAAAATTCGGCGTGGCCCCGGAGCAGATCGTCGACTACCTGGCCCTGGTCGGCGATGCCTCCGACAACATTCCCGGCGTGCCCAAGGTGGGGCCGAAAACCGCAGCGAAGTGGCTGCAGCAATACGGCAGCCTCGATGAGATCATCGCTCATGCCGGCGAGATCCAGGGCAAGGTCGGCGAGAGCCTCAGGGAAAACCTCGCAACGCTGGCGCTGTCGCGCCGCCTGGCTACCATCGACTGCCATCTGAAGCTCAATATCGAACCGACAGATCTGGTGCCGGAACCGCCGAATGTCGCGGCGTTGCGCGACCTGTACCAGCGCCTCGAACTGCGCAGCCTGCTGAAAGGGCTGCCGGACGATGAAACGTCCACACCGAGCGCGGCTTTGCGCACCGGCAAGTCAGGCTACGAGACCATTCTCACTGACCAGCAACTCACCGAGTGGCTCGCCCGCATACGGGCCGCCGACCTCGTCGCGCTCGACACCGAGACGACCAGCCTGAATTACATGCAGGCTGAGATCGTCGGTATTTCCTTCGCCGTGACGGAGGGCGAGGCCGCGTATCTTCCAGTGGCGCACCGCTACGCCGGGGTGCCGGAACAGTTATCGCGCGACAAGGTACTTCAGCAACTGAAGCCGTGGCTGGAGGATCCCCAGGCCGCGAAGGTCGGGCACCACCTGAAGTACGACGCCCACGTGCTGGCCAACCACGGCATCGCGCTGGCCGGCATGCGCTACGACACCATGCTCGAGTCCTACGTGTGGAACAGCACGGCGATTCGCCACGACATGGACTCGGCAGCGCGCCATTACCTCGGGCTCGAGACCATCCGTTACGAGGACGTCACCGGCAAGGGCGCAAGCCAGATCGGCTTCGAGCAAGTCGCGATCGAGCAGGCGACCGCCTACGCCGCCGAAGACGCCGACGTGACGCTGCGCCTGCACCGCGCGCTGTGGCCGAAGCTCGCAGCCGAGCCGGAACTGGCGACGCTCTACGAGGAGATCGAGCAGCCGCTGGTGCCGGTCCTGCAGCGCATGGAAGCCCACGGCGTGCTGGTGGATGCGGCGCTTCTCAAGGAGATGAGCCAGGAGTTCGCCGAGCGCATGGCCGAGATCGAGGCCGATGCGCATCGCGTCGCCGGCCACCCGTTCAACCTCGGATCGCCGAAACAGCTGAACGAGATCCTGTTCGAGGAACAGAAATTGCCCGTGCTGCGCAAGACCCCGACCGGGCAGCCATCGACCGCCGAGGACGTCCTCGAGGAGCTGGCCGCCGAGTACGAACTGCCGCGACTGGTGCTCGACTACCGCAGCCTGCAGAAATTGAAGTCGACTTACACCGACAAGCTGCCCGAGCAGGTCTCGCCGAAGACCGGGCGCATCCACACCTCTTATCACCAGGCGGTCGCAGCCACCGGCCGGTTGTCATCGTCGGACCCGAACCTGCAGAACATCCCGATCCGCAGCGACGCCGGAAGGCGCATCCGCCAGGCGTTCATTGCGGCGCCGGATCACGTGCTCGTCGCCGCGGACTACTCGCAGATCGAGCTGCGCATCATGGCGCATATCTCCGGCGACCCGGGGCTCCTGCGGGCCTTTGCCGAAGACCGTGACGTGCACCAGGCCACTGCGGCCGAAGTATTCGGCGTGGCGCTGTCGAAAGTGACGGATGACCAGCGCCGCTCGGCCAAGGCGATCAATTTCGGCCTGATTTATGGCATGTCGGCATTCGGGCTGGCGCGCCAGCTCGGCATCGGCCGCGACGAGGCCCAGCAGTACGTGGAGCTGTACTTCGCGCGCTACCCCGGCGTGAAGACGTACATGGAACGCACCCGCCGGGCGGCGCGCGAACGCGGTTACGTCAGCACGGTGTTTGGCCGGCGGCTGTACCTGCAGGACATCAACGCCCGGCAGGCCGCGCAACGGCAGTACGCCGAGCGCAGCGCCATCAACGCGCCCATGCAGGGCACCGCGGCTGATATCATCAAGAAGGCGATGATCGCCGTGGACCGGTGGCTGCTGGACAGCAAAGTCCAGGCCCGGATCATCATGCAGGTCCACGACGAGCTGGTGCTCGAAGTACACCGCAGCGCAAAGCCCAAGGTCATGCAGCACCTGCCGCAAATCATGGCGCAGGTGGTCGAATTGCAGGTACCGCTGAAGGTCGACGTCGGCGAGGGCCGGAACTGGGACGAGGCACATTAGCCGGGCAAAGTCTTGCCTGGCGCGAGCCGGAACTTTCCCGATTAGACCTGCTCTAATTTGCCGAGCGCAGGTAAAAAGCGCTCGCCCGCCATCCTCCCTAGGCGGGTAACGTGAATCGGCTACCCCAAGCCGGTTCGATTTGCCTCGGGTGTTCCCCTGTACTCCGCGCCCGAGGCATTTTTTTGCCGGTCGAAAAGTGCCTCCATCGTCGCCTGGGCCCGGGGTACGCCGTCGCCGGTCGCAGCCGAAAAAAGCTGCACCGAACCATACACTTGCGCCGCCACCAGTGCCGCTCGCGAGGTCTGTCGGGACAACTTGTCCGCCTTGGTCAGCAGAATGTGCACCGGATACCCCAGCCCTGCCGCCCACTCGTGCAGGCACCGGTCGGCCTCGCCCAGACCGCGTCGCGCATCGACCACCAGGAACAGTCCGCACAGCGAGCGGCGACGGTCGAAGTACGCCTCGATCAGTGACTGCCAGTGCGCCTGTACTCGCTGCGGCACCTGGGCATAGCCGTAGCCGGGCAGGTCCACCAGCCTCAGGCCGGGCGCCAGCCCGAAGAAATTCACCAGTTGGGTGCGGCCCGGCGTGCGACTGGCATGGGCCAGCCGCCGCCGGCCCACGATGGCGTTGATGGCGCTCGACTTGCCGCTGTTCGAGCGGCCGACGAACGCCACCTCGGCACCATTATCCGGAACGAACTGCACCGGGGTCTGGGCGCTGCCGAGGAAGCAGGCTTCGGGGTAGCGGGACATAGGGCGGCTCGTCGGGCGATGCGGCAAAAGATTGGTGTAAAATGCGCCGCTGCCGCGAGTCTAGCATTTGTCCCGCGGTCCTGAATGTCCGCTTCCTGAGAGCACCCGAGACCATGAACAGCTCGCGACGCATCGCTGCGCTTCGGCCACTCCGGCGCAGCTCCCTGATCCTGTTGTCGATTGCCTGGCTTGCGCCCAGCGCCACGCTGGCGCAGGGATCCGTCGAGGCCGGCAGGGCACGCGCCGGCGTCTGCGCCGCCTGCCATGGCGCTGATGGCAACAGCCTGAATCCGGAATGGCCGAGCCTCGCCAGCCAGCACGAAACCTATATCACGAGCGCCCTGCAGGCTTTCAAGAAAGGCACGCGCCAGAACGTGCTGATGTCCGGGCAGGCCACCGCTCTCAGCGATCAGGATATCGCTGATCTCGCTGCCTTTTTCGCCGCCCAGCCCCGCCAGCCCAAAGTGGCGGATCCGGCGCTGGTGCGAACCGGCGAGCGGCTCTATCGCGGCGGCAACAAGGACACGGCGATCAGTGCCTGTATCGCCTGCCACGGCCCGGACGGCCGGGGCAACGCACCGGCGGGCTACCCGGCCGTGGCCGGGCAGCACGCCAGTTACACCGCGGCGCAACTGCGAGCCTATCGCTCGGGCGAGCGCAGTTCGGATCCGAACCAGATGATGCGTAACGTTGCCGCCCGGCTGACCGATACGGAAATCGCGGCCGTGGCGTCCTATATCCAGGGCTTGAGATAAGCCACCCCGCAGGAAAGGCGATCCATGGCGACGACTGTGTTGCGCAACGGGTTACTCGCACTGGTCATGGCGGTACTAACCGCCTGTGGCGGCCCGGGCGGCGAACCGCCGACTCCATCGGAACCGGCTGCGCCGGCTGCAAGCGAGGCGTCTGCCGAATCCGCCGCTCCGGCCGCCGTGCCGCCTGCTGCACCTGCGAGCCAGTCACAGGGCGGAGTGCAGGAGTCCTCCGACGCCACGGTCGGTGAGGGCGGCCAGAGCCTCGTGCTCGAGGATTCCTCCAAGCAGGCAGCCAGCCAGACGGAGTGGCGTTACAAGGCCGGTCAGCACTATACAACGCTCGCCTCCGCGCAGGGCACCAGCAGCTCGCCGGATAAAGTCGAAATTGCCGAGATCTTCTGGTACGGCTGTCCCCACTGTTACGAGGCGGACCCCCTGATAAAAAGCTGGGCAACCAAGCTGCCTTCCGACGTCAGCTTCGTGCGCCTGCCGGTAATGTGGAACCCGACCACGCAGATCCATGCCCGGTTGTTTTACACGGCGAAAGCGCTGAACAAGCTCGACGAAATGCACGACACGGTTTTTCGCGAGTTCCACATCAATCAGAACCGGCTGATCGAGGAATCCGAGATCGCGAAACTGTTCGAGCGCTTCGGCGTGAGTTCGGCTGACTTCCAGAAGACCTTCCGCTCGTTCGCCGTGGAAGGCCAGCTGCGGCGCGCCAAGGACCTGACCGCGCGCTACGGCGTGCAGGGCGTGCCGATGATGGTGGTCAACGGCAAGTTCACGGTCACGCTGGGCCCGCCTCCGGGCGTAAAGGGTTTCGACGAGATGCTCGCGGTGGCCGCAGAACTGGCCGAGCGCGAGCGTCAGCGCCAGTAGAGAGTACTAAGGTGCCGGGTCGCAGTTTCGCAGTTATTGCAGGCTAATTGTTGCGTTGAAGATACCGATACCGGCTCGGTTCGAAATAACTGCGAAACTGCGACCCGGCACCCCTAGCGTTCGCAGTTCACCCAGCCTGAATCGCCGCTCGCAAAGATCTCTTTCTTCCAGATCGGCACCCGGCTCTTCACTTCGTCGATAACGTAGCGGCACGCGGCAAAAGCCGCGTCGCGGTGCCCCGCGCTGACCCCGACCCAGACGGCCAGCTCGCCGACCTGCAGCAGCCCGAGACGATGCACGCAGCGCACGCGGCTTACGGCGAAGCGGTAAGCGGCCTCGGCGAGTATCCGTTCGCCTTCCTTGGTCGCCAGGGCTTCGTAGCCCTCGTACTCCAGTGCGCGCACCGGCTGCCCGTCGTTTTCGTTACGCACCCGGCCTTCGAAGGTGACCAGCGCCCCACAGCCCGGGCCGGCCAGGTCCTGCGCGAGGCGCGCCGGATCGAGAGCGGTGCGCGCAAAGCTAAACGCGGCCATGGCTCATCAGCCTCCGGCGACCGGCGGGATGAACACCACGCGATCGCCGTCGGCAAGCTTCGCGCGCCAGTCGCCGAACTCATGGTTGATTGCGACCTTCAGCGCCGACCGCTCTGGGAACGGATAGCGCGCGCGTAACTCCTCGTAGAGATCGGCCGCGGTCGGCGCAGCCGTCTCGATCTCCTCGCTCGACCGCCCCGCCCGCTCGCGCAGGATGGCGAAGTACTCGATGCGGACTCTAGCCACAGGGCCTCGCTTTGGCCGGTGTATGGGCAGGGGTCGCGAAGGTACACCCCACCGCGTGCGGCAGGCAAGCCGCGGACCGGCCTCAACCCGCGCGAAATGCAGCGAGGTCCGCAGCGGAGTCGATGTCCAACGCCGCCGACGGCATTTCGACCACGGTCACGCTGGCGGCCAATGCAATCACGCCGCGCGCGCCGCGATCGCCGCGCAACAGGCGCAAACGGGCCCAGTAGCGACGCGGGAATATCGCCGGCACGCCGAGTATGCCGGCATAACGGGCGGCTGCGATGCAATGTCGGTGAGCACCCCATGCGCTCGCCAGCCGCCGCAGGTCCGATTCCGTCACGGCGGCCTGGTCACACAGCAGCACCATGGCCGCGACGGGCGCCGCGCCCAACGCATCCACACCGCGTCGCAACGAACCCGCTATCCCTGAGCGCCAGCATGGATTTGGCACGATGGCGACCGGAAGGCCGCGCAATGCCCGCACGACGGCCCTCCCGTGACTTCCTGTGACCACCACCACGCCACCGGGGCAACAGGCAAGGGCGCGGCGAGCCGCCGCTGCGACCAAGGTCTCCCCGCCGGCGCGCACCAGTTGTTTGGCACCGCCGAAGCGGCTGCCCGCACCTGCGGCCAGCACGATTCCTGCGAGCGGGCGCAATCGGCGGTGCGACTCAGATCTCATGCTGGCGGCACCTCTTGCTGAACCTGATTACTGAATCGTCAATCCGTATTAACCGAAGCATGTTAAGCGGTTGACCTTATGCCGAGCAGCATCCCGCGCGCGTAGAAAAACGCAGACGCAAGGCGCGTGCGGAACCAGGCGACGGGACGGGTTCTGATCGTGAGTGAAGTCGGGCGGATACTCGTGGTGGTGGATCCCACCGCGGCTGAGCAGCCGGCGGTCGCGAAGGCCGCGGCCATCGCGCCAAGGATCGCGTGTGAAATCGAGCTCTTTGTCTGCATTCACGGCACCGGCATTCCGGGCAGCCGCCTGTTCGGAGCGGCTGAGCGAGAGGCATCGGTGCGTCAACTGCTGGCCCACCAGCTCGGTTATCTCCACGATCAGGCTCGCTCGCTGCGCGGCGTCAAGGTCTTGGCCAAGGCAGCATGGGACACGCCGCTGCATGAAGGAATTGTCCGCGAAGTGCTGCGCCGCGAGCCGGTCCTGGTCATGAAAGACACCCACTTCCATTCCGCGCTGTCGCGCACGCTCTTCACCAATACCGACTGGCACCTGATCCGCGAGTGCCCGGCGCCCCTTTGGCTTACCCGCGAAGAGCCGCTGGCCGATCGCCCCGTCATTCTCGCCTGCGTCGATCCGGTGCATGAACACGACAAGCCGGCCGCTCTGGACGAGCGAATTCTCGGCGAAGCGGGCCGCTTTGCCGAGTCACTGGGCGGCGAACTGCATGCTGTGCATTGCTACGACACCCGCCCGGCGATCACCGCTGCAGGCGCCTTCGCCGCGCCGGCCGCGGCGGCGGCCGTGGAAGGCATCACCAGGGAAATACGTGACACGCACACTCAGCAATTTACCGCGCTGACTGCCGCTCACGGCATTCCCACCGACCGCGCTCACCTCGTGACCGGCAGCGCGGCCGAGGTGCTGCCCGAGGTGGCGCGCCGGCTTAATGCAGGCCTGGTGGTCATGGGCGCTGTAGCACGCTCGCGCCTGCAGCAGGCGGTTGTCGGCAGCACCGCGGAACGCGTTCTCGACCGGTTACCTTGCGATGTGCTGGTGGTCAAACCGGAATGTTTCGAAAGTCCGGTCACTTTCCGGGCGCAGGCCCGCGATTTCGCGGAGATGCACTGACCGGCAACCGCCCCGCACAAATCGGTTTATGTCGATCGGGACACGCCGGCGGCCCGCGCCGGCCGATTTCCGGGGGCAGGCGCCATAGCTCCCCCGTCCATTCATCCAGTGATTGGCGCCTGCCCCCGATTCTCTGCCGACCCTTTGCGGGGTAGCCGGATCAAAGCTCACGGGTGTATCTTTCGGAACGATGAAAGGACCACGGGGAGCGAGCAGCGTGAGCGCCTCGCGCGAAACGAACGTTGCGCCCGCAGCTCACGCAGGCGAGCTCGGCGCTGCCGAATTCGACGCGCTGCTGGACGCCGCCGTCGATGCCATCATCGTCATCGACGACAACGGCCGGATCGTGCGCTTCAACAAGGCGGCCGAGTCGATGTTCGGCTACCGCTCGGCGGAGCTGCTGGGCAAACCCATCAGCATCCTGATGGGATCCGCCGATGCGAACAACCACCAGCAGTTCGTCAGCCGGTATCTGCGCTCGGGCATGAAGCGCATCATCGGCATCGGGCGTGAAGTCGTGGCGCGACGGGCTGACGGATCGATGTTTCCCGCCGCGCTGTCGGTGGGCGAAGCGCAGTCTTCCGGCGCGCTGCGCTTCGTCGGGCTGATGCGCGATCTGACAGAGCAGAAACGCATCGAGGAAGAGGCTCTGCGCCACCGCGACCAGATGGTTCATGCCAGCCGCCTGACGACCATGGGCGAGATGGCCGCTGCGATGGCGCACGAACTCAATCAGCCGCTGTCGGCCATCGCCACGTATACCGCCGCCTGCAAGCGCTTTCTCGACAAGGGTGCCGAAGCCCGCGCCGATGTCGTTGCGGTCCTTCAGGAAATCGGCGCCCAGGCGCACCGCGCCGGCCAGATCATCCAGCGCATGCGCGATTTCACTCGCACGCGGCAAAGCCAACGCAGGCTGACCGACGTGGCTGCGATGATCGAGGAAATCCGCCCGCTCGCCGAGCTCGACGCACGGGCGAATCATGTGCGGCTGACCATCACCATCGATCCGGACCTGCCGCCCGTGTCGGTGGATGGCATACAGATCCAGCAGGTTATCCTGAACCTGTTGCGCAATGGGGCCGATGCCATGGCCGACGTAAGTCCGGCGGATCGTCGCCTGACGCTGCGCGCCTGGCTACAGCCGGACCAGGCCATCCGGATCGACATCACCGACAACGGCCACGGGGTCGGCGAGGCGGCGCGACAACACCTGTTTACCCCATTTTTCACCACCAAGGCGACGGGCATGGGGATGGGGCTCGCGATCAGTCGTTCCATCATCACCGCCCACGGCGGTAAACTGGACTGCGTCAACAATCCGGAGGGCGGCGCTACCTTTTTCTTCACGCTGCCGGCCGCTCTGTCAGACTAGGGACTATGGCAGAACCAACCGTATTCGTGGTGGACGACGACCAGGCCGTGCGCGACTCGCTCGGCATGCTGCTGAAGTCCATGGGCCAGCGAGCCATGCTGTTCGACTCGGCGCAGACTTTCCTCGAGCAGTATCAGTCGGACTGGATCGGCTGCCTGGTTCTCGACATACGGATGCCCGGCATGAGCGGCATGGAACTGCAGCAGCGACTGCGCACCATGAATTGCACGATCCCGATCATCTTCGTCACCGGGCACGGCGATGTGCCGATGGCGGTCGAGGCCATGCACGCCGGCGCTTACGATTTCATCCAGAAGCCGTTCCGTGACCAGGATCTGCTGGACCGTATCAACCAGGCGCTCGGCTGGTACCTGGAGCATCGTTCGGAGGAGGACCGCCGCCGCGCGGTGGCCGAGCGGTTCGCGAGCCTCACGCCACGCGAGCGCGAGGTGATGGATTGCGTGGTCCGCGGGCTGGCCAACAAGGTCATCGCCATGGATCTCGACCTGAGCCAGCGCACGGTGGAGATTCACCGCGCGCGCGTGATGGAAAAAATGAATGCGCGGTCGCTGGCTGACCTGGTGCGCATGTCGCTGCTGATTCAGGGCAGCACGGCCTGACCGGCCCGCCAGTCGAGGGCTTTCCCGATGGACCAATCTCCGCACGAAGTCGCACAGATCCGCGCAAGGCTCATGCAGCACAAGGCCGAGCTGCAAAAACGCATCACTACCATCCACGAGCATGCACGCGATCCGCTGGAACAGGATTCCGCGGAACAGGCCGCGCAGCTCGGCAATGTTGCCGTGGTGGCCGCCCTCGAATCCGAAGCAGTCCAGCAGATTGCGGAGATCGACGCAGCACTGCAGCGACTCGAAGCGGGCACCTATGGCGTCTGCGTGTCATGCGGGGAGCCGATCGGCGAGGGTCGCCTGAAGGTGCGCCCGGCGGCCACGCAGTGCCGGGACTGCGCGGAGCTGGCGCCACCGCGGTAGTTTTCCCTGGTCAGCAGCGGCAGGCTGCTACCGGACTAGCCGACTGAGCTGCCGATCGTGCAGGCGCGCAAGAGTCGCCACCGCCGCCACCGCGCCGATCAGCGCCCACCACATATCCGATTGCGTGTCCCACTCGTAGCCCTGCGTGCCGAGGAAGCTTTCCGCCGCCTGCTGGCTGACCAATGCCACCGCCCACTCGATCAGCTCGTAGCAGGCGCTGATCGCCAGGCAGATGCATATCACCAGGAACACAAGCCAGGCCCGGCCGCGGACGACGCGGTTACGAAGCAGAATCTCGCGCGCGAGGATTGCCGGGGCGAAACCCTGCGCAAAATGTCCGAGCTTGTCGTAGTTGTTGCGGCCCGAACCGAGCCATTCGCCGAGCGGCACTTCCGCATAGGTGTAGTGACCGCCCACCATCAGGATCACGGCATGCACGAGGATCAACTGGTAGGCGAGTGTCGTCAGCGGAAAACGGCGACGCGTCGCTGCAAGCACTGCCAGGCCAATGACGGCTGGCGATACTTCCAGGGTCCAGGTCAGGTAGTCCTGCGGCCCGATGCCGGACCACGCCAGCACACCGACAAAAACAGCAAGCCATAACGCCCTGGCTGCTTTTCCCGGCTCGCCCGGCATCGACTTCAGCTGCCCTGCTTCGCGAACAGCTGACCGAGGGCGTTGAACCCCTTGAACTCGAGCGCGTTGCCGCTCGGGTCGGCCACGAAGAAGGTCGCCTGCTCGCCGGGCAAGCCGCGAAATCTCACCTGCGGTCGCAGCAGGAATCGCGCACCCGCCGCCTCCAGCCGCCGCGCCAGCAATTTCCATTCGGCCAGATCGAGCACCACACCGAAGTGCGGAATCGGCACGGACTCGCCATCGACATCGCTTGCGCAGGCGCTGACCTGGCCTTGCGGACCGAGGGCTGGATTCAGATGGCAGACCAGCTGGTGCCCGTAGAGGTCAAAGTCGACCCAGCGCTCGTCGCTGCGGCCTTCACGGCAACCGAGCAGACCACCGTAGAACGCGCGCGCCTCGGCGACGTCACGCACCTGCACGGCAAGGTGAAACGGCGGCAGCCGGTCGGGATTCATGGGCCCTGTTATGCGCTGCTCGCGCCAGCCGGTCAACCCCGCCAGTTATACGCATCCCAGGCAGCAGGCAGCGTCGCCAGGTAGTGGCGCAACCGCGGCAGAAAGATCGCAGGCGTCACGCTGGGATCTTTGCGCCCGGTGAAATAAAGCCGTGGTGCGATGTCGAGCGTATTCTCCCAGAGCCAGCGGCCACGGCGCTCCACGCGATTCAACCAGCGGCAGAACGGCGCGAGATCGACGCGCGGCGCGGGCCGGCGCGAAACGATCTGCAGCCAGGACTCATAGCGATACTGGAACTCGATGCGCCGCCCCTGCAGGCGCAGCAGCCGTCCGGCGCGGGTGGCACTCTGGATCGCATAGGGGTGCACGGCTGCCTGCTCGCGGCGCAGGTAACGCCACGCTGTCCGCGCCGGAAGATCCTCCGGAATCCGGACCACGGCGAGATCGAATTCCGGTTCTTCCTCGATCACGACGCGGCCGCTGGCGATCAGCTCCTCGCTCTGTGCCAGGTGCTCGTCCTGCTCGCGCCAGAAGCGCCGGTAGTTATCGAGATTGGCCAGCAGCTTCGGCAATAGCGCCAGCATGTTCCGGTACAGGGCCGTCACCCGTTGCGCCTCGGGGCCGCGGAACGCGGACTTCGGCAACGGAGACAGCTGGGGGTCGGCATGCGCTTCGATCGCGAAGCAGAGCCGCGCGGCCTCACGGCGCCGATATACGCCGAAGTCGCCCGCGCGCGAGGCGTCAGTCAGCAACTCGCGATGCCGCAGCGCCGCGCCTGGGTTACCGAGCGCGAACATGCTGAACAACCCGTCCTCGTCGAAGTGGTTGTTGGTCACCAGCCGAAGGCGCGAATGCTCGCGCGGCGTATCGAGATAGGCGAATACGGTGTCGGTAGAGGTGTCGCGCTTCAACGCCAGCGGAGTGGCGTTGTTCGGCCAGTGGGACAGCGTCAGCACCGTCGATGGCAACGGCGCCCCGTCCACGATGATGTGCGGACGATCGCCAACCTCCCGATACGGGACGTAGCGGGCCGGCGGAGGCAGATGACGCGGGGTGACCAGCGGCAGCCTCAGAAAAGGTCCGTGAGAGCGACCGGATGTCAGGCCGCAGTCTTGCCGGCGCGGGCAATGCGGCAGCCGATCCAGGCGATGAGGCCGAAAGCGATCACCATGATCAGCAGATATTGCGGCCCGGCAATGTACTCGCGACCCGGCGCGATTTCCTCGGGCATCACCGCCCGCCAGAGGTACCACGCCGTACCGACCAGCGACGGAATCAGCGAGGGCCATAGCGCAATGCCGCTGCCAATGCCACCCGCCTTGCGCGTACCCCGCAACAGCAACCCGGCGAAGAGCGCGCCGAACAGCATCGGGACCAGGTTCAGGCCGAACACCGTCATGAGGGTATCCGCACGCGGACCGAACACGATCAGCGCGGCAAGTGTTGCCGCTGCCGGCATTCCCACCATGGCCAGGAGGTTCAGCTTGCCGTAGTTCGTCATGTGCACGATGCCCGTTGTCGTTCGCTGCGAGGAGCGCGAGCCGCTCGACATCCTAACCCAGCGGGTCGGGACTGCGGTAGGCACCGCGGTCAATGCGGCGGTGGGCTGCCAAAGCGAAAGCGTGACTCGTCCTGGGGCCAGAGACCCTGATTGCAGTACGCCTCGATCGAAGCCAGCACGCCGTCCCTGAACTGCAGGCAGAACTCCGCCGGCTCGGCAAGCTCCGGGTGGGTGGCCAGCAACACCGAGGCCCGGCGCGTTGCGGTTTCGGCCAGGGCAGGACCGCCCGTCACGCGCAGCCGGGTGACGAACCCCACACCGCTGTGACTGCGGGCCGTCACCGTCGCCCTCGCGGCCTGTTGCGCCAACACGGTGCCATCCGTTCCGAGGCGCGTCGCAAGGGCTTCGAGCACCGCACGTTCCAGCGGCGTCAGGTGCAGTTTTTCCGGTGGGTCCTCGCCGATTTGCATGGCGCGACGCTACGCTTTCTGCCTCGCGGAGGCCAGCCTTACCAGGGTAGCGCCCGGCTTCGCGGCCGGCCGAACACCCAGGTCAAAACGACTGCTGCACCGAAAGCGGTGTAGACCAGCGTGAACACCCAGGGCGCAGCCTCATAGAACAGTAGTTCGTGAAGCCAGTGCTGAATAAAAGAGCCGGAATAGCCGGCATCGCCTGCGGCCCTGCGCAGGGCGTTCTCCCAGAGGGTCAACGGGCAGAGCACGCCCACCCAGGATTGCGCGACGACGATACCGATGGCGGCCAGGTGCGCGATGCGGAACCAGAAATTTCGCACCCAGCCCCAGCCGAGCCAGAGCCCCAGCAGTATAAGGACCAGCCCGAACACCACGAAAGCGACAAACAGCGCATGGACGATGAGAACCGCGTCAGCGAGCAGGGCGTAGCCGTTCATGACGTTCGGTACAAGCCCCGGGGCAGCCAGAGCAAGCGTGGCGTGCTGCTCATCGGCCCGCCGGCGCGGCACCTTCCTGGAACCAGGCCAGCACTTCGCTGCCATTCGTAAGCGCCATGTTGACGCCGTCGATGCGATGGCCGGTCGTGCGATTGAGGGCGTCCAGAAAAGCTTCCTCCACATCCATGCGCCCGACGCAGAACATGCGGGTCGTGGCAACCTCCACGAAGCGCAGCCCCTTGGCATTGAGCTCGTACCGGCCGCTGAAACGGTTGCAGCCGCTGAACCCCTGCACACGGCCAAGTTCGGGTCGCATCTCGACCCACGGCTGTTCACCGGCCACGCGCGGCGGGGTACTGCCGGAAACTTCCGTCAGCATCCAGCGAGTGCCAACCAGCGGAATGGTCAGGCGGCGGTCGCTGCAGCTGGCTTCGGGCCAGGCACGCTCGAACCGATCGACGATCACATGCTCCGTGCTGCGGCCCGCCTCCATGCCCTCGCGAACCTCGAAATGACCAGCCAGCGTCACCAGCACCGGCGCGCCCGGCGCGCTTCGCGCGGTCAGGTAGGCTCGTTCGAGGTTGAGATTGTCGCCCGCCGCAACGACCGGGAAGCGCTTACCCGTCAGGCATTCCTCCAGCGACGCCGCATCGGCCACGTACCTGTACAGGCCCCTGAGGGGCATGGTGTCGTTGAACGGATAAGGCTCGGCGGTACGCCGCAGATCGTAGTTGAGCCGGGATTCGATTGGCCCGCCCTGGGTATCGAGCTGGCGCAGCGTGGCAGGGTCGCTCACCGCAAATCGGCGGGGCGAGTCGCCGCCGCCGCTCAGCGTCAGTACCCCGGTTTCCGGCCGGAAGTCCCAGCGACCGAGGTCGTAGCGGTCGGGGTTACCGGCGGTGGGGCCGTCGAGATAGGTCTGGCGCAGCAGAAACGTGCCGTCCTCGCGCAGATTGAGCGTGGTGCGGATCCCCGTGCAATCGGCACAGGGCAGATCCCCGGTGTAGCTGGCCGGGGCTGCCGGCGCGGCGAAACCTCCCGTGGCCGGTGCGCGCGGCTGCGGCGCGGAAACGCACCCGGCCAGCGCAAGAACAAAAATTTCAACGACTCGCTTCGAACATCGCATCGTACCCGCCTCCTCGACGTCCCGCGGGGAAGGCATGATAACCGCCGTGGCGGGCAATTTGCGCCCATTGGAGAGACCCTCGTGGCCCACGAATCGATCGCCGTGCTCGGCTTTGCGCGCACGCCTTTCAGGCGTACGCCCACGCGAGGCGGCGGCCTGCCGGTTCACAGCCTTGCGGCGCGCACGGTCGACGAACTGTTGCGCCGCACGCGCGTCGATGCCACCGAAGTGGATGGCCTGCTCGCCGGAGTCACGATGGCCGCCCCGGAAGCCACGGCCCGCGCGGTTGCACGCGCCAGCGAATTGCCGTCCACGGCGAACGCGCTGACGGTGAATCGTGGCGGTTGCTCGGGCATGACTGCCATCGGGCTTGCACGGCTGACTGTCGGCACCGGCCACAGCAATGTCCTCGTCTGCGGCGGCTTCGATGCGGCGACGAATGGACACGTACCGGTCGGCATCGGCGCAGCCGCACTGGCGCAAGGCGCCGACCGTGCCACGCAGGACCAGTGGGCATCGCAGAGTCACGCCCGGTACTTCGCTGCGCTTAATACCGGCTTTTTCGATGCCGAGCGTTTTGCGATCGACGGACGGCTCGCCGACGAACTTCCACGGCAGGCTCTCGACAGGCATGCGCTCGCGGCGCTGCCGACCGTAGATCCAGATCACGTCATCACATCGGGCAATGCGGCAGAGGCCTGCGAGGGAGCGGCGTTTCTGTTGATTGCCCGCGCCGAGCGCGCCGCAAAGCTGGGCCTCACGCCGATTGCACGGCTTGTCGATCACATCCAGATTGCGGGCGAACCGGACACCGACCTGTGGCTGCCGGCGCTGGCCATCCGCCAGATGATGAAGCGGCAGGGCCGGGCCATGTACGAAATCGATCTGCTGGAAATCGACGAGACCTATGCCGCAAAGCCACTGGTCAGCACGTTCTGGCTCGGCTCGCGCGACCCGCAGAAAGCTGCCGGGCTGCGCGAGCGCACCAACGTCCACGGCGGCGCGCTCGCGATCGGTGATGCGCCGGGCGCCACTGGCGCTCGCATGGCGATAAGCCTGATCAACGCGCTGGCCCGGCGCGGGGGCGGCCGTGGCGTGGCGGCGATCAGCGATGGCTGCGGGCAGGCTGAGGCGTTGATGGTAGAGGTATGAGGCCCGCCGGCACGTCAGGAGTGAATTCGCCGGCAGGACGGTTGCGGGTATCGCGACTTGCGTCGCTCCCACAACAGAAAACTCGCCATCGCTCCCACAACGCAACACTCGCCATCGCTCCGACAACGCAAGACGCGCCGTCGCTTCCGCAGAACAGACCGTCAGTTCAACTGCGACAAGGCCTGATCGTATATGTCGGGCAGCTCCTCGGGACCGGTAATGCACACCTGCAGGTCTTTCAGGTACCCGTTCTGCAGGCCATAGATCCAGCCATGCACTGCCAGTCGCTGGCCACACGCCCAGGCTTCCTGCACCACCGTGGTCTGGCACACGTTGACGGCCTGTTCGATCACGTTCAGCTCGCACAACCGCTCCGACTGCGCCGCCTCGTGGGCCAGCGCAGCCAGGCGAGCGGCATGTTTCTGGCGCACGTCCTGCACGTGGCGCAACCAGTTGTCGATCAGCCCCAGCCGGTCGTTGCGCAGCGCCGCCTGCACGCCGCCGCAGCCGTAGTGCCCGCACACGATCACGTGCTTCACTTGCAGCACGTCCACCGCGTATTGCAGCACGGACAGGCAGTTCAGGTCGGTGTGCACCACCACGTTGGCGACGTTGCGGTGAACGAAGATCTCGCCGGGGAGCAGCCCGACGATCTGGTTCGCCGGCACGCGACTGTCGGAGCAGCCGATCCAGAGATACTCAGGCGACTGCTGGTGGGAGAGCCTGGTGAAGAATTCTGGATCCCGGCTGCGGATGGTTTCCGCCCAGGTACGGTTCTGCTCGAAGAGATTCTTGAGGAAGCGCATCGGCACCTAATATAGCGCCGATGAACCTGCCCCGCCTCGTCATCATACTGTCCTGCGTCTCGCTGCTGAACGATGCCGCGAGCGAGATGATCACGCCGCTGCTGCCGGTATTCCTGACCGGCGTGCTCGGCGCAGGTCCTGCGGTAGTCGGACTGGTCGAGGGCGTAGCCGAAGCCGCAGCGAGCATCCTCAAGCTGGTATCGGGCCGGCTCGCCGACCGCGGCCGGAACCCGCGCGCTCTGGTTCTCGGCGGCTACGGCATTTCCTGCCTCGCCCGCCCCGCCATGGGGCTGTGCACGACGTGGCTGCCGGTGCTGGCGCTGCGCTTTCTGGATCGCGGCGGCAAGGGCTTGCGCACCTCGCCGCGAGATGCGCTGATTGCCGGTAGCGTCGGCGAGCGTGCCCGCGGCCATGCCTTCGGCTTTCATCGCGGCATGGATCATGTCGGCTCGATCGTGGGGCCGTTGCTCGCCACCGCGCTGCTCACGGCCGGGTTCGGACTGCAGACGGTTTTTCTGCTGTCAGCCATCCCGGGCGTGCTGGTACTGCTGCTGCTCGCTACCGGCCTGCGCGATCAAGATGCCCCGCGCTGGACCAACGGCGCGGCGCCGCTGCGCTGGAGCGTGCTGGATCGGCGCTTGAGGGCGCTGGTCATCGCAGCCGGCAGTCTCGCGCTGGCCGTGACGCCGGAGGCGTTTCTGGTGCTCTGGGCGACCGAGAGCGGACTTCCGCTGACCCTGGTGCCCTTGCTCTGGTCGGCGGCGAGCGTGGTGAAGAGCGCTACCGCGTATCTGGGTGGCCGCCTGTCGGACCGGCATGGGCGAGTGCCACTGCTGCTCGCCGGCTGGATCGGGCGGGTCATCGTGCTGCTGGCGCTGGCCTTCACTCAGGCCAGCGGCATTGCGGTCTGGCTGTTGTTTTTCGCTTATGCCGCCGGTCTGTCGGTGAGCGAAGGTCCGGAGCGTGCCCTGATCGGCGATGCGGCGCCAGAAGGCCAGCGCGGCACGGCCTTTGGCCTCTACCATCTGACCTACGGCCTGCTGGCGCTGCCAGGCGCGCTGCTGTTCGGCGCACTCTGGCAATACGCGGGCCGGAGCGCTGCATTCGTCATGGCCGCGACACTGACTCTCGCGGGAACCGCGGTGCTCGCCGCACTGAGTCGCCGTTAAGAACGGCGGCGGACGAGCGCCTTGCGAAGTTCCTCCGCCAGCAGCATGGCGGCGGCGAACGGCAACGCGACCAGCCAGGCGTCGAGCGCCAGCGGCGCGGTGCCGAACAGGGCCTGCCCGGGCGCGGCGTAGGTAATCGCCATCATCAAACCGATTTCAACTCCAATCCCGGCCAGCAGCAGTCGATTGCCGCCGAGTCCCGTGTCGAGCACCGATCGCCGGTCGCTGCGGCAGATGAATACGTTGACCACTTGCATGATCACGATCGCCGCAAGGCACGCGGTGGTGGCCTCCCGGTACAGCGGATCGCCCGCCGGCAATGCCTCGCCGTACACCCACCCACCCTGGTTCAGCACGAGGAAAAACGCGCCCATCCCTGCCGCCGCTTCGAACAGGCCGAGCCACCCGTAAGCGCGCCACAGCAGCCCGGGCGCGAGCAGCCGTTCGGTGCGCGGGCGCGGCGGCGAGCGCATGAGGCGCGGATCCGCGGGCTCGGCGCCGAGCGCCAGGGCCGGTACGATATCGGTGCCGAGATCCACCGCGAGAATCTGCAGGACGGTCAGTGGCAGCGGGATCTTCGCCAGCACGAATGCGATGTAAGGCACAATCTCCGGTACGTTCGAGGTGAGGATGTAGGTAAGAAACTTGCGGATATTGCTGTAGGCGGCACGGCCTTCCTCGATGGCCTGCACGATGGTGGCGAAATTGTCATCGGCAAGCACAATGTCGGCCGCCTCGCGCGCCACCGCCGTGCCGGTAACGCCCATGGCGATGCCAATATCAGCGGCACGCAGTGCCGCGGCATCGTTCACACCATCGCCGGTCACGGCGACCACCTCGCCCCGTGCGCGCAGCCGCTCCACGATCCGGCACTTCTCAGCCGCACCGACCCGCGCCAGCACCAGTCCGGGCGCGTCGAGAAGCAGAGAAAGTTCCGCATCGGCCAGCTGCGCGATCTCGGCGCCGGTGACAACGCGGCCCGCACCGGCATTCCCGGCGATGCCCACCTGCCGAGCGACGGCGAGCGCCGTCGCGGGATGGTCCCCGGTCACCATGATGATGCGGACGCCGGCCTCCCGGCAACGCCGCACCGCTTCGGGGACCTCGATGCGCGGCGGATCCTCGAGCGCCACCAGTCCGAGAAAAATCAGGTCCTCCTCGAACCGTTCGCGCGGTGGCGCGTGCTGCAGCTCCCGGCAGGCCACCGCGAGCATGCGCAGTCCCCGGCCGGCGAGGTCGCGTTCGGTTTCCAGCAGCTCTCGACGTAGCGCAACATCGAGCGGCTGGATACCTGCGGCGCCGATCGCGTGAGTGCAGGTCGGCAGCAGCGCCTCCAGCGCACCCTTCGAGTAGACGATGTAGCCGCTCGTCGTACGGTGCAGAGTCGAAAGCCGGCGGCGCTCTGAGTCGAAAGGCACCTCGTCGAGCCGCGGCTGCTCGGCCAGTTCAGGCACCGCATGGCGCGCAAGCTGCACCAGCGCGATTTCCATCGGGTCGCCGAGCAGCTCGTGCGCGCGCTCGCCACGCTGCTGCTGCACGTTCTCGCAATACAGGCAGGCCGCGAAGAACCGCGGATGCTGCGCCGCCAGCTGTGTCAAGCTTGTGCCAGCCAGATCGTGCAACACCCCGCCGAGGTACAGTGCGCGGACCTTCATGCGGTTCTCGGTCAGCGTGCCGGTCTTGTCGGTGCAGATGACGGTGGCCGCGCCCAGCGTCTCCACCGCGGGCAGATTCCGCACGAGTGCGCGGCGCCGCGCCATGCGCTGCGAAGCCATCGCCAAGGCAAGCGTAACGGTAGGAAGCAGCCCTTCCGGTACATTGGCGACCAGAATACCTACGCCGAACAGCAGCGATTGCCACAACGGCAGGTCGATAACTTGTCCGACAACAAAAAACAGCAGGCCGAGTCCCAGCGAGAACGCCCCGATGACGCGGGTGAGATGCATGATCTCCCGCTGCAGCGGCGACAGCTCCGCTGGTACGGCCTGTGCAAGTGCGGCGATGCGGGCGAACTCGGTCTGCCCGCCGGTAGCAAATACAACGGCCCGGCCATCCCCGGCAACGACCGACGTCCCGGCCAGCAGCACATTGCGTGCTTCGCGATTGTCGCCCTCTGTTGTTGGCCCGGCCTCCAGCGCCACCGGCAGGGACTCGCCGGACAGCGTGGCACGGTTCACGCGCTGGGCAAACGACTCGATGACGCGGCAGTCGGCGGGCACCAGGTCACCGCCAGCCACCACGATGACGTCGCCCGGCACCAGTTCGTGGATGTGCACTTCGCGGGCACCACCGCCGCGAACCGCCATCACCTGCGACGGCAGCAGCTGTTCCAGGCATTCGATGGCGCGCGCAGCCCGCCGTTGCTGCCAGAACGAAAAGCCGCCGTTGACCAGAATCACCAGCACGATGGCGAACCCCAGAGTGACCATGCTCGAAGCCGGATCGCTCCAGCCAGCAATAAAGGCAAGCGCTGCGGCCAGCCAGAGAACGACCGCCAGCAGGTGACTCAGCTCGCGCAGCAATTGCCGCGCCAGCGGCTCCGCTCGCACCCGGGCAACAGCGTTCGGCCCGAAGCACGCGAGCCGCCTGGCCGCTTCGGCCTCCTCCAGCCCGCGAGGGGAGCTGTCGAGGCTGCGGAAAACCGCGTCGACGCCCTGCTGGTGGATCAGCACTCGTTATTTCGGCGTCAGCTCCAGCTCGCCGCCGTCAGCTTCGAATCCGACCTTCTTGTGAGTGCCGTCGCAAAACGGCTTCAGACCCGACTGTCCGCACCGGCACAGGGCCACCCGGTCATTTTTCTTGTGCGACCTGCCCGCGCCGCTGTAGCGCCACTCACCTTGCGTCTCGACAAGCAAGGGACCGTTCTGTACGACTGTGACCTTCATGGATTCTCCTCACTCAGATTCAGATGCATGAGTACAGCGGACGATGGACACGGGCTGGTGAACTGGCGCGTGCGACGCAGCAGCGCGGGCGCGGTCTCGCGAGGAACCTGCCTGAAGCCGCGCGCGGCAAAATAAGGCCCTGCAGCGGTCGTCAGCAGGTAGAAATCCTTCAGCCCGACGGCCTGCGCTTGCACCATCAGGCGCCTGACCAGCCGCTCGCCCCACCCCCGCCCCCGCCAGCGGGGCGCCACCACCACCGAGCGCAACAAGCCAATCGTGCCCAGCACCTCAAAGCCGCCGCAAGCCACGACAGCTCCGCCGTGCTCGCCGATGAGGAACGTGGCCAGATGCTCGGCGACATCGCCATCGGGAAGCTGACCCTGGCGAATGAGCGCCTCGATGGCCGGCAGGTCGCGATGTGTGGCGGGACGCAGTCGCATGGCGTGAGAACCACGCCGATGCTACCACTCGCCGGCTGCGGTAACTGCTTATGTCGCAACGGCGGCACGCCTATAGGATTTGTGACGCGATCACGCTATATTTTCGCTGTGGCCTTCCGATAAGAACAACAACGACCATGTCCCTCCAGAAGGAAAACCGGCAGGATGCCCGGCTCGCGGAGCCCGAGTTCGACTCGGCTGACGCGGGGTGGGACCCTTACGTTGCGGCACTGCTCGAACACGATGCCGCTCACGAAGCCGCGCCGCGGGACGATGAGGACGACACTGCGCCGGTGATGACGATCGCCCGGCTGGAGGGGCGGTCGCGGTAAGTCGCAAGCGACCGATTTTCGGAGTCAGCACCGGAGGCCGATGGCCCCTGTGCATTGGATGGCGCGCCCGACAGGATTCGAACCTGTGACCTTCAACTCCGGAGGCTGACGCTCTATCCAGCTGAGCTACGGGCGCCCAGGAAGGGCGGCCATGATACCGCCCGCCCCGCAGGCCCGCCAACGGACGCCGCGCGCGCCGACCCGGCTTGCCCAGACACGGCGGGCGGGCCATTCTGTGCGGATGGCCGAATCGCGCCACGCTACCGACATTTTTCTCGATATCTTCGACAACGCACCAGTCCGGGTGCTGGCTGCGGGCGAGGTTCTGATTGCCGCGGGGTCGGCGGCCACCGAGGTGTTCAACATCCTGAGCGGCATGCTGATGGTCAGCCGCACCGGGCGCGACGGCCGCCGACAGGTGTTGTCGTTCCTGTTCCCAGACAATTTCGTGGGCCTGACGGCAACCGACCACTACTTCTTCACCGTCGAAGCGGTCACCCCGGCCCGCGTGGCCTGCTGCTCCCGGCAGAGATTCAATGCCTGGCTCGCCAAGGACCCGGAAGCTGAACGGGCTTTTCTCAACATGATGTTCCGCGTCGTTGAGGACATGGTCGATGCCATCTACAGCCTGGGCCAGCGCACCGCCGTGGAACGGCTCGCCGTGTTCCTGCTGTATCTGCGCCATTGGCACCGGCTCACCGCCGGCATAGCCAGCGACGCCGACCCGGCGCTGAGCGAGATCGCCCTGCCGATGACCCGCGAGGACATCGCGGATTTCCTTGGGCTGAAGAAAGAAACCGTCAGCCGCAGCTTCGGCCAGCTGGAGGCGCGCGGCATGATCCGGCGGCTGGATGGCCATCGGATCGCCGTCTGTGACCTGGCGGCGCTTCGCCACCTGGCCGGGGTCCTCGACTTCGCCGCCCCCCGGCGTCTCGTTCGGGGCTGAAGCCGTCCGTCCGCTTTGCCCGGTCGGGCGCGGTGTATATATACTTTCCGCCTCCCGCGCCGGGCCCCTGTTAACCGCGGAAACAAATGTCGGCCGACGGGCCGGCGAATTGCCGTCTGTCAGAGTCCTTACCGTGAACACCGACAACAAGCGCTTCATCGACATTTTCTCGATCGTCATTGCCACCCTGGTCGCCGTTTCCATCGGCATTTTCATGCTGTCACGTTACCTGGCCAGCGGCACCCAGATGTTGTGGACCCGCCACAACCCGGAAGGTAACGCTCAGATCGATGAGCGCCTGGCGCCGATCGGCTCAGTTGCCTTGCCGGGTGATGAGCCGGGAGCAGCGACCGAAGCGGCGGCCGCTGCCACCGTGGCTGAGGCCCCGCTCTCTGGGCAGCAGGTCTACAACGCCGCCTGCATTGCCTGCCACGGCAACGGCATCGGTGGAGCCCCGAAGACCGGCGACAAGGCCGCATGGGCAGCGCGAATCGGCCAGGGCAGTAGCACGCTGCGCGACCATGCCATCAAGGGGTTTCAGGGTGCTGCCGGGGTGATGCCGGCCAAAGGCGGCCGCATCGATCTGTCCGACGCGGAAATCATCGGCGCCGTGGATTACATGACAGCCCAGTCGCGCTGATTAACGGCGCTGCGCCTTAACCCTGTCCCCGTCGGGCTGAGTTCCCCGTTGCTTTGATGCGGCGCAAAGCGCCGCAAGGCCCGCCGTCCTGGCGGATGCCTACGCGTGCCGGCCGGATCGCCCGGTGGCTGGGCACGCAATTCGCCTGTGCTACTATCAAGCTCGCGTCAAATGACTCCCGGGGGGGCGGTCATGAAATGCTTGTATTACCTGGCGCCGACGCTCGAAAGCACCCGCAGGATCTCTGATCACCTGCACGAAGCCGGCGTAAACGATTGGTACCTGCACGTCATCAGCAAGGACGAGGCGGGGCTGCGGCGCGAACACATTCATTCCAGCAACTATTTCGAGACGCTGAACCTGCTGCGGGCTGGTTTCATCGGCGCCAACCTGGGATTCATCGTCGGCGTGCTGGGAGCCGGCATGCTGATGTATTTCGAGCCGTTCGGCAGCGAGATGCCCGGCATCGTGTACTTCATCGTCATCGCACTGGCCACCCTGTTCGGCAGCTGGGAAGGCGGGCTCTACGGCGTGGCAACCAAGAACCAGAAGCTCACCCGCTTCCAGGCCGATATCGACGCCGGCAAATACCTGATCCTGGTTTATGCACGCAAGGAACAGGAAGAAATCGTCCAGAACGTGATGCGCGCCGCGCATCCCGAAGCGCAGCACGTCGCCACCGACCGCCATTTCATCAACCCGTTCAGCGTGGTGAGAAGGGACCAATCTCCGGCGTAAGGCGAGCGCGGCAAAGCAAAAAGCAGGGCTGAAGGGACGGGCATATGGCCATCGCCATCGTTCTGATCTTGTTGGTCGTTGGTTCGGTCATCTTTCACTTGCTGAGCCCCTGGTGGTTCACGCCGATCGCTTCGAACTGGGGGATGGTCGACACGACGGTCGACATCACCTTTTGGGTGACCGGCATCGTGTTTGTTGCGGTGAACCTGTTCCTGGCCTACTGCGTTGTGCGCTTCCGCCACCGCAAGGGACGCAAGGCGGACTACGACCCGGAAAACGCCAGGCTCGAGTGGGGCCTGACTATCGTTACCTCGATTGGCGTGGCCGCGATGCTGGCGCCCGGCCTGTTCGTCTGGGCCAGGTTCGTGCAGGTGCCGGAAGATGCCGCGATTGTCGAGGTGGTAGGCCAGCAGTGGGCGTGGAGCTTCCGCTACCCGGGCCGGGATGGCGTGCTCGGTACCACCAGCGCGAAACTGATGACTGCCGACAATCCCTTCGGGATGAATCCCGAGGATCCGAAAGGTCGCGACGATATTCTGGTTCACGGGCACGAGCTGCGCCTGCCGCTCGATCGCCCGGTCAATGTGCTGCTCCGCTCCAAGGATGTGTTGCACAATTTCACGGTGCCGCAGTTTCGCGTCAAGATGGATCTGGTGCCCGGCCTTGTGTCCTCTCTCTGGCTCACCCCGACCCGCACGGGGCGGTTCGACATCCTCTGCGAGGAACTCTGCGGCCTCGCTCACTTCGCCATGCGCGGCGCGGTGATTGTGGAGCCGCGGGAAACTTTTGACAGCTGGCTTGCGAGCCAGCCGACGTTCGCGCAGACGACAGCGCAGCCGCGGGGCAATGCCATAGCCGGCCAGGCGTCGTACCAGGTGTGCGCCGCCTGCCATGGCGCCGACGGACAGGGCAACGCCGATCTGCATGCGCCCAAGCTGGCCGGACAGGATGGCTGGTACCTGAAGCGCCAGCTACAGCACTACAAGGCGGGCGTGCGCGGCACCCACGCCGAGGACGTCTGGGGCCAGCAGATGGCGCCGATGGCAGCCACCCTCGTGGACGAGGCGGCGCTCGACAACGTGATCGCGTACATCCGGACGCTGCCGGACGAGCCGGCGCCAACGACACTGGTCGGCGACATCGTCCGTGGACAGCGGATCTACTCGACCTGCGGCACCTGCCACGGGCCCGACGGCCAGGGCGTGTGGTCGGTCAACGCGCCGCGCCAGGCGGGCATGAGCGACTGGTACCTCGTGCGGCAGCTGCAGAATTTCCGGCGCAACGTCCGCGGCGGGCATCCGCAGGACGGCTTCGGCCGGCAGATGGCCGAGATGTCGAAGATCCTGCAATCGGATCAGTCCGTGAGCGACGTGGTGGCCTACATCAACACCCTGCGCCCGCCCCACCGCCCGCGCGCCGTGGCGCGTGCACCCTCGAACTCGACGCTGATCGAATAGCGCGGGCACAGACCGGACGGGCAGGAGAGCACTCCCATGGCGTACGTAGCAATCGCAGATCGTGATGTCCACCTTCACGACCCGCAGACTTTCGTAACGAAATACATCTGGAGCCAGGACCACAAGGTCATCGCGATCCAGTACGCGGTGACGGCGATCGCCGTGGGCCTGGTAGCCCTGGTGCTCTCCGGGATGATGCGCCTGCAGCTCGCTTTCCCGAACGCCTTTGAGTTCATCAATCCGAACGATTACCTGCAGTTCATCACCATGCACGGCATGATCATGGTGATCTACCTGCTTACCGCGCTGTTCCTCGGCGGTTTCGGCAATTACCTGATCCCGCTCATGTGCGGCGCCCGCGACATGGTGTTCCCGTACATGAACATGCTCAGTTACTGGGTGTACCTGCTCGCGGTGCTGGTGCTGATCGCGAGCTTTTTCGTTCCGGGCGGCCCGACCGGCTCAGGCTGGACGCTGTATCCCCCGCAGGCGATTCTGCCGGGAACGCCCGGCGCGAGCCTCGGCATCGTGCTGATGCTGCTGTCGCTGGTGATTTTCATCGTCGCCTTCACGATGGGCGGGCTGAACTACGTGACCACGGTACTGCAGGCGCGTACCCGGGGAATGACCCTGATGCGGATGCCGCTCTCGGTATGGGGCATTTTCGTCGCCACCATCCTTGGCCTGCTGGCTTTCCCGGCACTACTCGTCAGCGGCGTGATGATGACGCTCGATCGGCTTCTCGGCACCAGCTTCTTCATGCCCGCCATCGTCTCGCTCGGCGAAACGCTCGATCACGACGGCGGCAGCCCGGTGCTGTTCCAGCACCTGTTCTGGTTCTTCGGGCACCCGGAGGTGTACATCGTCGCCCTGCCCGCCTTCGGCATCGTTTCGGATCTGCTCAGCACTCATGCGCGCAAGAACATCTTTGGCTACCGGATGATGGTGTGGGCGATCGTGGCGATCGGCGGCCTGAGCTTTATCGTGTGGGCGCACCACATGTACGTGAGCGGCATGAACCCGTATTTCGGGTTTTTCTTCGCGACTACGACGCTGATCATCGCCGTGCCAACCGCGCTCAAGGTGTACAACTGGGTGCTGACGCTGTGGCGGGGCGACATCCATCTCACCGTGCCGATGATGTTCGCTATCGGCTTCATCTTCACTTTCGTGCACGGCGGGTTGACGGGCCTGTTCCTCGGCAACGTCACGGTGGACCTGCCGCTATCAGACACTTATTTCGTGGTCGGCCACTTTCACATGGTGATGGGCGTCTCACCGATCATGGTGGTAATGGGCGCGATCTACCACTGGTATCCGAAGATGACCGGCAAAATGCTCAGCGATGCGCTCGGCAAGCTGCATTTCTGGTTCACCTTCCTCGGCACCTATTCGATCTATCTGCCGATGCACTACCTCGGCATCCTCGGCGTACCGCGTCGTTACTTTGCCAACGGCGTCACCGACTTCATCCCGGAGTCGGCGCAAGCAGCCAACGTCAGCATAACCATCGCGGCGCTGATCGTCGGGGCGAGCCAGTTGATCTTCCTGGTGAACCTGATCTGGAGCATGAAATACGGCAAGCCTTCTGGCCCGAATCCATGGCGGGCGACGACGCTGGAATGGCAGACGCCCGACACGCCGCCGAAGCATGGCAACTGGGGCGAGAAGCTGCCGGTGGTCTATCGCTGGGCCTATGACTACAGCGTGCCAGGCGCGAAAGCGGACTTTCTGCCGCAGAACGAGCCACCCGCGCCCGATGCACCGGTCGGCCGCGCGCACGGTTCGAGGCACTGAGCAAGGATGCCGCGTGTGAATATCCTCCGCCGCCTCACCGAGAAACCATGGCTCGCACCGGGCATCGGCGAGGAAATGCCGGCGCCTGGTGCATTGCCCATGCCCAACTCCCGCATCGGGCTGTGGCTGTTTCTCGGGGTTGTGACAACGCTGTTCGGCCTGTTCGCCACCGCCTATATGATGCGCATGGAGTACGCCGACTGGCGCCCGATGCCCGATCCGGGTCTGCTGTGGATCAATACGCTGGTTCTCGCGCTCGGCAGCATCGGTCTGCAGACGGCGCGATCCGCGGCGCAGGACGGCCGCATCAACATGCTCAGGGCCGGACTGTTGAGCGGCGGCGTGCTGACCATCGCCTTTCTCATTGGCCAGCTCTGGGCATGGCGCCAGATGAGCGCGGCCGGATACTACGCGGCGAGCAACCCGGCGAATGCTTTCTACTACCTGCTCACCGGCGTGCACGGCCTGCATCTCGCCGGCGGCCTGTGGGTGTGGGGCAAAGTCATGGCGAAAGTCTCGAGCGGCCTGCGCGATCGCGCGCCGGATGAAGTGGGGGCGATCCGGCTCAGCATCGAGCTCTGCTGCACCTACTGGCACTACCTGCTGCTCGTCTGGCTGGCGCTCTTTGCGCTGCTCCTGACCACCTGAGGGGACTTGAGACACATGGCACAAGAGGCGCTTGCAACCACCGCGGCCCGGCCCGAGGGCTGGCAGGACGTCGTCGAGGACTGGTCCTCCGACAAGCAGGCCTTCCCGGTGCCGTGGGGCAAGGCCATGATGTGGATTTTCCTGCTCAGCGATACGTTCATCTTTTCCTGCTTCCTCACCTCCTACATGCACGTGCGCATGTCCACGCCGGTGCCGTGGCCGAACCCGAGCGAGGTGTTCGCGCTGCACATCGCCGGGCGGGACTTGCCGCTGATCCTGATCGCGATCATGACCTTCATCCTGATCTCGAGCAGCGGCACCATGGCCATGGCCGTCAACTACGGCTATCGCCGCGACCGCGCCAGGACTGCGGCACTGATGTTTGCTACCGCTGCCTTCGGCGCCACCTTCGTCGGCATGCAGGCCTTCGAGTGGACCAAGCTGATCGTCGATGAGGGCATCCGTCCGTGGGGCAATCCGCTCGGCGCGGCGCAGTTCGGCTCGTCGTTCTTCATGATCACGGGGTTCCACGGCCTGCACGTCTCGGCCGGGGTGATCTATCTGCTGGTGGTCGCCCGGCGGGTACTGAACGGTTTCTACGACCGCAAGGGCACCTACGAAACCGTCGAGATCGCCGGGCTGTACTGGCACTTCGTCGATCTCGTCTGGGTCTTCATCTTCGCGTTCTTCTATCTCTGGTAAGGGGCAGGGCATGTCGCAGGCGCACGCACAGGCAGAGGTCGCGGGCCACGCGGAGGGCCAGCAGCACCCCATCGGCATTTATCTCTGGGTGTGGGGACTGCTGTTCGTGTTCAGCGTCTGCTCCTACATGGTGGATTACCTGGGGCTCCACGGGTATCTCCGCTGGACCCTGATACTCGCGTTCATGTGGCTCAAGGCCGGCATGATCGTCGCCGTGTTCATGCACATGCGCTGGGAACGCCTCGGCTTGATCTACGCGATCCTGGTGCCTCCCCTGTGCCTGTTCATCCTCGTCGGCTTCATGGCAGTCGAGGGCGGGTACACCTGGCTGACGAGGTTGGCGGCGTTTGTAAATTAGCGCCGCCGGAATTCCGCTGCCCTAAGCCAGTTCCCGGCGCAAGGTCAGTGCCTCGGCGATGTCTCCTGCAACGACATCGTCGCGACCCGCAAGATCTGCAATCGTGCGCGCCACGCGCAACGTGCTGTCGCAGGCGCGGTGTGACAGCCGCAATCGCTCGGCCGCGCGTTCCAGCAGGCGCTGGCCCGATCGGTCCGGCCAGCACCAGCGGCGCAAGGCCGACGGCGGCAGACGGGCATTGACCATGCCGGCGCGGGCGCACTGGCGCTCGCGGGCCTGCATCACCCGCCGGCGAACGCTGAGCGAGGTCTCACCGCCCGGCGGCGCATCGAGCCGCAGTTCGCTGCGCGCCATCTGCAGGCGGATCTCCAGCCGATCGAGGAACGGCCCCGACAGCCGCTGCTGGTACTGACGCACTTGCTCAGGGCTGCAGCGACAGGCCTGTGCCGTATCGCCGGCGAACCCGCAGGGACAAGGGTTCATGGCCGCAACCAGCTGGAACTGGGCGGGAAATTCCAGTGTGCCGCGCGCGCGGGCAATGGCGATGCGGCCCGCCTCGATCGGCTCGCGCAGCGCCTCGAGCACCGGGCGGTGATACTCGGGCAGTTCGTCGAGAAACAACACGCCATGGTGGGCGAGCGAGATCTCGCCCGGGCGTGGGTGATTGCTGCCGCCGACCACCGCGGCCACCGAAGCGCTGTGGTGAGGGGCGCGAAACGGCCGCCGCCGCCAATGCCGCCCGGGCGCGGCGCCGACCAGCGAGTAGATCGCGGCGGTCTCGATCGCCTCGGGCTCGGACAGCGGCGGCAGCAGCGCCGGCAGGCGCCGCGCCAGCATGCTCTTGCCGGTGCCGGGCGGGCCGATCAGCAGCAGGTGGTGAGCGCCGGCGGCTGCAATCTCGAGCGCACGCTTTGCGTGCGCCTGACCCTGGATGTCCTGCAGATCCTCCTCGGCCGGCGATTCATCGAGCGGCGCCGGAGCCGTTGCCACCGCCAACGGGCCCTCCCCCTGCAGGTGGCGCACGACGTCGATCAGGTGACCGGCCAGCCGCACGGTATCGGCGCGCAGCAAGGCCACTTCCGCGGCGCTTGCAGCCGGCACCACAGCCCGGCGTCCATCGCGCTGGATGGCAATCAACGCGGGCAACAACCCGCCGCAACGGCGCAGCGCGCCGGAAAACGCCAGCTCGCCGAAAAACTCGATGCTGTCGAGCCCCGCCGCCGAAACCTGCCCCGATGCAGCAAGCACGCCGATGGCGATGGCCAGGTCGAACCGGCCACCCGATTTCGGCAGGTCCGCCGGCGCGAGGTTGATGGTCAACTTGCGATTCGGGATCTCGAAGCCGCACTGCGCGAGCGCCGCGCGCACGCGCTCGCGGCTTTCCTTCACCGCGGTCTCGGCGAGCCCGACGATGAAAAGCCCCGGCAAACCGGCGCTCGGGTGAACCTCGACAGTGACCGGCGGTGCTGCGAGCCCCAGCGCGCCCCGCGTGTGCACACAGGCCAGCTCCATGGCCTGGCATCCTGCGACCGCCGCGTCAGGCCCCGCCGGCCGGCCGATTGTCCTGCAGCGCCTGAATCCGGACTTCGAGCTCGGCGAGTTTCTCGCGCGTGCGCTCCAGCACCCGCTGCTGGATCTCGAACTCCTCGCGCGTGACCAGGTTCATTTTCGAGAAGCTCGCCTCGAGCAGGGCGCGGAAATTCTTTTCCATGTCCGCCTGCAGCGCCCGCACGCCCGGCGGTACCGTCTCGGCCAGTTTCCTGGCCAGGTCCTCGAACGGTCGCGTGTCCATGTTCTTTTCTCTCCTCCGTTTATCGGGCGCCGCCCGGCAGCCTGCTGCCCTCGTATCGTGCATGCGGTGCGCGACCTTGCGCCAATGTGATGCACCGGCCTCCCGGTAGAGGCCGACTTTGGCGCGTAATTGCCGGGATTTGCCCGGCACCGCGCGGATGGCACGAATCCTGCTTACGCCATCTCGACCGTGGCGGCATGGTGCCAACTCGTGCGGCCATCAGCAAGCGACGAAAGGACTGTAATCATGCAGAAATGCCTGCCCGCTCTGCTCCTGATAGCAGCCGCCCCCGCCGGGGCGCTCGAAGCCACCGTCAATGCCGGCTTCATGTCGGAGTACATTTTCCGCGGCGTGCCGCAATCGGATTCATCCGCCATGGGCGGTGCCGACCTCAAGCACGAGGGTTTCTACCTCGGTACCTGGGCCGCAGACCTGGAGAGCGACGCCAGTGACCGCGGCGACGGGCTCGAGATCGATGGCTACGCTGGCTACGCGGGAACCGCCGGAGATTTCAGCTACGGTCTCGGTGCGACGCTGTACTACTACACCGACAACTTCGACGACGAGTACCGCGAAATCAACGTCAACGCCGGTTACAGGGTCTTCAGCGTCGCCACCGCCTTTGGCGAATACGACAACTTCGACGGACCAACCCTCGACTACACCTACGTGGCGCCGCGGGTGGACTACAAGGGCTTCTATGGCATGGCCGGCATCTTCGGCCAGGACTTCGACGGCGAGTACTACGAGGCGGGCTACGGCGCAAACTTCGAGCCGATCGACCTCGACTACAGGATCTCCGTCGTCTACAGCACCGATGACCTGCTCGGCGACGATGACGGCGACGGCGAGCCCGACGACGACACATCGATCGTCTTCAGCATCAGCAAGACGTTCGACATCCTGCCCTAGCCGGCCGTGACGGCCGGGAGCACCAGCACATGAAACTCATTACAGCCATCATCAAACCCTTCAAGCTCGACGACGTGCGCGAGGCGATCGGCGAGATCGGCGTGCACGGCATCACCGTCACCGAGGTCAAGGGCTTCGGCCGCCAGCGCGGGCATACCGAGCTCTACCGCGGTGCGGAGTACGTCGTCGATTTCCTGCCGAAGGTGAAGCTCGAGATCGCAGTCGCCGACGAGCTGCTGGAGCAGGCGCTGGAGGCAATCGCAGGCGCCGCCCGTACCGGCAAGATCGGCGACGGGAAGATTTTCGTCGCCGACCTGAAGGAAGTCATTCGCATCCGCACCGGAGAGACCGGCGCCGAGGCGCTGTAGAGCCGCCCCGACAGGAAGCCTGGACAGGAGAATCGAAGTGAACTCGTCGCAGAAGTACCTTTCAGTCACGCAGCGGATCGCCCTGGCCGGCCTGCTGCTCTCCCCGTGCGCCACGCTGGCTGCCGATACTCCCACCCCGGACAAGGGCGATACGGCATGGCTGCTCACCTCGACGGTGCTGGTGATCCTGATGACGGTTCCCGGGCTGGCGCTGTTCTACGGCGGGATGGTCCGCTCGAAGAACGTGCTCTCGGTGCTGATGCAGGTGTTCATCACCTTCTGCGTGATGGCGCTGCTCTGGTCCATCTACGGCTACAGCCTGGCATTCACCGCGGGCAACGCCTTTTTTGGCGGGCTGGATCGGCTGTTCCTGGCGGGGCTCACCGCCGAATCGCTCGCGGCGACCTTTTCCAAGGGTGTGTACGTACCGGAGTACGCCTATTTCGTGTTCCAGCTCACCTTCGCCGGGATCACGCCGTGCCTGATCGTCGGGGCGTTTGCGGAGCGGCTTAAATTCTCCGCCGTGCTCGCGTTCCTGGTCTTCTGGTTCACGTTTGCCTACATACCCGTCGCGCACATGGTCTGGTTCTGGGCCGGTCCTGACGCCTATACCGACGCCGAGGCGGGCGCTGCGGCCGCGGCGACCGCCGGCTTCATCTTCCAGAAAGGCGCGCTCGACTTCGCCGGCGGCACGGTGGTGCACATCAATGCGGGTATCGCCGGCATCGTCGGCGCCCTTTTCGCCGGCAAGCGCGTCGGCTACGGGCGCGCGCCGATGCCGCCGCACAATCTGCCGTTCGTGATGATGGGCGCTTCGCTGCTGTGGGTGGGCTGGTTCGGCTTCAACGTCGGCTCGAACCTCGAGGCGAACGGGCTGGCCGCGCAGGTGTTTGCCAATACCCTGCTCGCCACCGCCGCTGCCGCGATTACCTGGTCGGCCGGCGAGTGGATCACGCGCGGCACGCCAACCATGCTGGGTGCGGCATCGGGCGCCGTGGCCGGCCTCGTCGCGATCACTCCGGCCTGCGGCTGGGTGGGACCAATGGGATCGATCGTCATCGGCCTGGCGGCCGGCCTCGTCTGCCTGCTCGCCGTGACGCGACTGAAGAACGCGCTCGGTTACGACGATTCGCTCGACGTGTTCGGCGTGCATTGCGCGGGCGGCATGCTCGGCGCGCTGCTGACCGCAGTGTTCTGCTCACCGACCGTCGGCGGCACCGGCGTATACGATTACGTCACCAACGCGCCGGCCGGGTATTCCATCAGCGGGCAGCTGGTCAGCCAGCTCTGGGGTGTGGCCCTTACCGTGATCTGGTCAGGCGCCGTATCGGCCGCGGGCTACGCCCTGGTCAACGCCACCATCGGCCTGCGGGTCACCGAGGACGAGGAGCGCGAGGGACTCGACACCGTTTCCCACGGCGAAAGCGCCTATACCTGACGGCGCGGGTGTGACGCAGTTCAAATCGGCGGCCCCGGGGCTGCTGCCATAATCCGGGGCATCGCGGAGCGGTCAGTACGACCGTTCGCAGGCTGTGCTGCGAGGGTGCCCATCATGAGAACTGCTGTTGCGCGCGCAGGGATAGCGCTATGTGCCTTCTGGATCGGGGCCGCGACGGCCGCCGAGCAAGGTACCGTGTACCGCTGGGTGGACCAGAGCGGGACACAGCACTACACCGACCGTCCGCCCGAAGGCGCGCCGGCCGAAGAGCTGAGCCTGCGCTATCGCCTGACGGATCCCGCAGCGATCCAGGCCGCCGCCCAGGCGAAGGCCGAGCTGGAAGCCACCCGCAGCGTGCGCGAGGGCCACGAAGCGCAGGCCGCAGCAGCCGCGGCCGCCGAACGCGCTGCGCTCAAGCGCCAGCGCGACGCCAACTGCAAGCAGGCGAAGGATCGGCTGGAGAAGTACAACACCGTGCATCGGCTCTACAAGCCAGGCGCAGACGGCGAACGCCAGTACCTGACTGACGATGAAACGGACAAGGCCCGTGTCGAGGCTCGCCGCTCTGTCGACGAGTGGTGCTCACAGTAGCGCCGCCCTGCCGTTGACGGACGGGAGCGAGCGCTCCCGGGCGGCAAACTGCAGCTACCTGCCGGACCTGTGCGCGCCCGTGGCCGTGCTGGGCGTGGTACTGACCGCCGAGCTGGTCGCGATCGCCCTGACGCTGGCCCGCCAGAGCCAATGGGTGAGTTTTTTCGCCGATCTCGGCCGCACCTCCTTCGTGCTGATGTGCCTGTCGCTGTCGAGTGCCGCGGTGCTGTGCAGCCTGCGGCCCCGTCTTGCCCGCACAGCACTTCGCGACGGCAGCCTCATCGCCTGGGGCGCCGTGGTGCTCAACATCTCGCTGGTCTCGGCGGCGATCTGGTGGGCCGGCGAAACGCTGGCGCCGTCGGCGGCCGAGGCCGGCTGGCTGCCTGCCGATCCCTGGTTTTTCGCCGCGCGGAATATCGGCATCGGCGGCGTCATTGCCGCAGGCGTGCTGCGCTATTGCTACGTCAGCGAGCAATGGCAGGGCAATGTGCGCCGTGAGGCCGAGGCGCGCATCCACGCGTTGCAGGCGCGCATCCGGCCGCATTTCCTGTTCAACAGCATGAACACGATTGCCAGCCTGACGCGCAGCAATCCGGCGGCCGCCGAGCAGGCGGTGGAGGATCTCGCGGACCTGTTCCGCGCCTCGCTGGCCGATGCGCGCCAGCGCATCACGATGGCCGAGGAACTGGAGATCGCCCGCGTTTACGAGCGCATGGAACAGCAACGCCTTGGCGAGCGGCTGCAGGTGAAGTGGCGGCTCGACGGCGTGCCCATGGACGCGGTAATCCCAAGCCTGATCATCCAGCCACTGCTGGAAAACGCGATCTACCACGGCATCGAACGCCTCGCCGGCCCCGGCGTGGTGCTGGTGGAGGGCCGGCGCCGCGACGAGCTCATCTGCATCGGCGTCAGCAACCCGCGGGCGCCGGCCGGCGCGGCCGAACGCAAGGGCAACCAGATGGCGCTCGAAAATATCCGCGAGCGCCTCGCGCTGGCGTTCGGCCCCAGCGCGAGCCTGACAATCGACAGCACGGCCGAACGCTACCAGGTCACCCTCAGCTTCCCGTATCAGCCATGAACGCCGCGCGGACGGTCCTGATCGTCGATGACGAGTTGCCGGCCCGGCTGCGCCTGCGCCAGCTCATGAGCGAGCTGCCGCAGTGGCGGGTTTGCGGCGAAGCCAGCCATGGGCGCCAGGCGCTCGACCGTTGTCAGTTACTGGCCCCCGATGTGGTACTGCTCGACATTCGCATGCCGGAAATGGACGGTATCGAGGTCGCGCGCCACCTGGCGCAACTCGAACACGGGCCGGCGGTGATCTTCACCACCGCCTATGACGACTACGCGGTGCAGGCCTTCGAGGCGCAGGCGGTGGGTTATCTGCTGAAGCCGGTGCGCCGCGAGCGGCTGGCGCGGGCGCTGCAGCATGCAGCGCGGCTTTCCGGCCGGGATCTGCAGGCGCTTGGCGCGCCGCTGCAGTCGAACGGCGGTCGCAGCCATATCTGCGTGCGCAAGGCCCGGGGGCTGTTGCTGATACCGGTCGAGAAGGTGCTGTTCTTCCAGGCTGAGCAGAAGTACGTCACCCTGCACCATGCCGGTGGGGAAGAACTGCTGGATGAGACACTCAAGGATCTCGAGTCTGAATTTGCGGCGCGGTTTGTGCGCATTCATCGCAACACCCTGGTCGCCCTGGCGCACCTGCAGCGCGTTGAGACCGCCGACGATGGCCGCGCGCTGGCCTGGGTGAACGGCCGTGAATCGCCGTTGCCGGTCAGCCGGCGCCTGCTCGCCGACGTGAAGCGTCGGCTGAGCGGCCAGGTGAAGCCGCCCGATCTGGCACTGCCGGCCGCCTGAACCGCCGCCTGCGGCCGTGCGTGACCGCGCGGGCGCTTCGCTGGCAAAATGCCGTGTGCCCGGCTCGCGGGCCCTGACAGGCGCATCCGCCATCGAACCATGACCGAGCCATCGCCGGATAAACCCCGCCGTGTCACGTTGCCCCTGCTGCTGTCCGCACTCGCGCTGGCCGGCACGGCCTGGCTGTGGCTGGTGCTCGGTGGGCTGCGGGACGCGGATGCCGGACGCGGCGAGGAGCTCGCCGGGTTGCAGCGGCGCCTGGCCGCGCTCGAGGACAGCATCCAGCGCGAGCGCGACGACCTGACCCGCCTCGGGCAGACCGTCGGCGCTGCGGGCGCCTCGGAGGACACGCTGAGCGGGCGCCTCAGCAAAGTCGAGGACGCGCTCGCGCAGATGCCCGGAGGCGGCCAGGGCGCCCGGCTGGCGTGGCTCATGGCGCAGGCCGAGTACTACATGCGCCTCGCCAACGCCCAGGAATCGCTGGCGGGCGACCCGGCCGGGGCGCTCACCGCGCTGCAACTGGCCGATGAATACCTGCGCGATGCGGCCGACCCGCGGCTGACCGGTGTGCGCAAACTGCTGGCGGAGGAAATCGCCACCCTGCGCAGCCTGCCGAAAGCGGATGTCGAGGGGCTGGTGCTGAAGCTCGGCACGCTGGCCGACAGTCTCGAAGCGCTGCCCCGCAAGCAGATTGTACCGCACAGTTTTGCGCCGCAGGCCGCCGCACCGGCGGCGGAATTGCGCGGCTGGGACCGGGCCGTCGAGGCCGTGCGCAACGCATTGCTGTCGATCGTGACCGTGCGGCGTACCGATGTGCCGGTGTCGCCGCTGATGACCGACGAGTCCATCGCGCTGCTGATTCGCAGCCTGGAACTCGAGCTGCAGATGGCGCGGCTGGCCCTGCTGCGCGGGCAGACGCCGCTCCTGAAGGGCTCTCTCGAGCGGGTGAAGCTCAACCTGGAGCAATACTTCGACACCACGACGCCCGCCGGGGCGAGCGCCCTGGCGCTGGTCACCGAGCTCGCCAGCGCGCCGATACCCGAGACGCTGCCGGATGTTTCCGGTTCCCTGACGGCCTTGCTCGCCATCGAGGGCCGCGAGCGCGGCCCATGAAAGCCGGCCTCGGCATCGTGATCATGCTGGCGCTCGGCGCGCTGGCCGGGCATTTCCTGCTGCAGGAAAACGGCTACGTGCTCGTCAACTTCCAGGGCTACGTGGTCGAGATGTCGGTGCCGGTGGCGATCTTTCTGCTGGCGCTCGCTTATCTCGCGCTGCGCCTTGTGGTGTGGATCTGGCGCGCCCCGCGGCGGCTGGGCGAGGCGACCGCGCGGGCCCGCGTCCGCTGGGCCGGACGGCAGGCGACCCGCGGGTTCATCGCCATCGCCGAGGGGCGTTTCGCGCGCGGCGAGCGGCTGCTCACCAAGGGCGCGCGACGCAGCGGTGCCGCTCTCATGAACTACCTGGCCGCCGCCCGGCTGGCCCATATGCAGAACGACCCGCTCCGACGCGACGGCTGGCTGCAGCTGGCTTTCGAGCAGGAACCGGCCGCGGTCGACGTCGTCCTGTTGACGCAGGCCGAGATGCAGATGGACGACCAGGCGTTCGACCAGGCGCTGGCCACCCTGAGCCGCGTGCGCGAACACAATCCGCGCCACGGGCAGGCGCTGAAGCTGCTCGGCGCACTGCATTGGCGGCGCCAGGATTGGCCGGCCCTGAAGGCGTTGCTGCCGGAGCTGCGTGCCGCACCCATGCTTCCAGCCGACAAGCTCAACAGATGGACGGTGGATGCGTTCAGCGCCCTGCTGGGCCAACCCGATCTGGACGAGACCGGCATCGGCCGGCTCTGGGACGAAGTCCCCAAGGGGCTGCGACGCGAGCCGGCCCTGGTGCGCGCGCGGATCGGCGCCCTGGTGCGCGCGGGGGCGCTGGCCGTGGCCGAGGCCGAGATCTGCCGCGCCCTGCGCGATGATTGGGATCCGGTGCTGATGCTGATGTACGGCGAGCTGCCGCTGCCGGATGCCTCACAGCAACTGAAGAGCGCCGAAGCGTTTCTGCGCGAGCGTCCCGAAGACCCCGACCTGCTGCTGGTGGTCGGCCGGCTGTCGTTCCGCAACCAGCTCTGGGGCAAGGCGCGCAGCTACCTGGAAACCAGCCTCGCCATCCGCCCGGCGGTGGAGACCTGGCAGGCACTCGGCCGGCTGATGGACCGGATCGGCGACAAGGACGCCGCGGCGAAGGCCTGGCAGAAAGGCCTGGAAATGAGCATGAAAGCCGCGGAAGGGACGACCCCGGCCGCCGACCCGAAAGCGGCGCCGGTCAAAGAAATTACGCGCCAGGCAGCCGGCTAGCTCTTGCCCCGTGAGGAGGCCTCCCCCTGTGGGAAGGTTCCCCTGTGGTGAGGAGGGCTCCCCTGTGGGAGCGGCGGCTCAACCGTGAGGAGGGCTCCTCTGTGGGAGCGGCGCAAGCCGCGATCAGGCGGGGACGCTGAGCCCGCTACGATCCACCTTGCCGGTACTCCGCCGCAGCGGCTGCTGGGCGCCGCCGATAACGACCGGGATCTTGTGCTCTGAGAGCCGTGGAGCGAGATACGCGCGCAGCTCCCGGTCTACGTCCATGTCCGCATCAGCCACTTCCACTGCACAACCGATCACCTGCCCGAACTCCTCGTCCGGCACCGCAAACACCGCACAGTCGAGTACCTGCGGGTGCTGCAGGATGAGGGCCTCGATGCTGCCGGGTGGGATCGGTAAGCCGGCGGGTGATGCGCCGATCAGCTCCTCCCAACGCACCAGCCCCGGCCGCGCCGGCCATGGCCCGTCTGCCGGCAACTCATACACCCGTCGCAGCTCCGCGGGCGTGTCCACCACGATGATCTGCGGGGCCGGGTGGCCGGTGGCCGCATCGACCACCCGGGCGAGCAGATCGCGGTGCACGATGACCGCTGCCGGGCTGACCGCGACGAGGATGTCCCGAATCTCCGCCGTGGCGAGATGCCAGGGGATCAGCACCCGCTGGGCTTCGAGGCAGCGAATACAGGTGAGCGCCTCGATGAAGGCGGGCTCGTTACGCAGCACCGCTGCAACGACTGCTTGGGGTGCAATCGACCTGCTCCCCGATTTAGTACGGATTCGATTTGGAGTCCGCGGTTAAAGATACTGCTTGCTCAAGCCGCTGGCGATACGCCGCGGCGAACTCAGCCGGGGTGATGTCGCCGAGCGAGCTGTGCGTGCGCTCCGTGTTGTACTCCTGCCGCCAGGCTTCGATGATCCGCCGCGCGTGCTCCAAGCTCGTGAACCAGTGTTCGTTCAGGCACTCGTCGCGGAACTTGCCGTTCCAGCTCTCGATGTAGGCATTCTCGTTCGGCTTGCCCGGCCGGATGAAGTCCAGCCGCACGTGGTTGCGGTACGCCCATTCGTCGAGCACCTTGCCGTCGAACTCCGGCCCGTGATCCACAGTAATCGATTGGGGCAGCCCGCGGTCTTCAGCCAGTCGGTCCAGCACCGCAGCAACCCGCGTGCCCGGGAGCGAGGTGTCGGCCTCGATCACCAGGCACTCGCGACTGAAATCGTCGACGATGGCCAAGCAGCGGAACCGGCGGCCGTCGGCGAGGCCATCGGCGATGAAGTCCATCGACCAGCTGATATTCGGTGCCACGGGCTTCGGCAACGGGCGGCGCTCCACCGGGCCGATGCGTTTGCGCTTGCGCCGCCGCACGGCGAGGCCCGCTTCCCGATATAGCCGATACACACGCTTCTTGTGCACCGCCCAGCCTTCCCGGCGCAGCCGGGTGTACACCCGCCGGTAGCCGTAGCGACGCTTCTGGGCGGCGCTCTCTGCGATTCGCGCCTGAAGCCCGGCACAGCTCGGCCGTCGACTCCGATAGCCGTACAGCGATCTGGAGATCCCGATCAGCCCGCATGCCCGCGTCACGCCGAACTGGCGTTCCGTGATCAGCGCGGCAACCGCCTGGCGCTGTGCTTGCGGGCCTACCATTTTCGGCCCAGCAGATCCTTCCGGGCTGCCTTGTCGAGCTCGGCTTCCGCCAGCAGCCGTTTCAGCCGGCTGTCCTCCTGCTCGAGCTCCTTCAGTCGCCGGGCCTCGGAGACCGTCATGCCGCCGAACTTCGCTTTCCCGTTGTACAGGGTCTGCTCAGAGATGCCGTATTTCCGGCAAAGCTCTTTCGGCTTTGCCCCGGCCTCGGCCTCCTTCAGCACTGCAATGATCTGCTCCGTCGTCGCTCGCTTGCCTCGCATCGTCCGCTCCTCAGATGGGCGGACTCTACCTCGAAGCCGTACT
>CAYOFE010000009.1:0-380 GCA_964403135.1 uncultured Chromatiaceae bacterium
GCGGTAGCCTCGGCACATCTCATCTTTAACCTGACGATTGCGCTTGGCTTTCTTGCAGCTTTAGATTGGATAGAACCGCGTCTTCGTGGGTGGTTGCTGGGCAGGGAAGCTGGTAAAGCGGACGCCTAACGACAGCATCGGCGGACGGCACTGCGCGCCGCCGTCGAGCGCGTTTGCCCTTCGTGGCGAATGTCCTGAGGCAGCAGGAAGGCTTTCAACCGGAACTTGGCCGCCTTCAGATCCCGCAGCACATCCTCACGGGCGCGCGACAGATCCCGCATCGCCTCATCCTCGAGATCCGGCACATGGACCGGGGTCAGTCCCGAGGCCTTTGAACGGGCCTCACAACAAGGTTCCGGGGTGTCCTGCATACCGCGGAA
>CAYOFE010000009.1:390-44073 GCA_964403135.1 uncultured Chromatiaceae bacterium
AGTCCCACCGGTCCCCGCCGAAGGCTTACGCCTGCCCGTGATGCGGGTTCCGGCGGGCAGTCTGATTGGACCGGGGCGGCGAAAGCCGGTACAGTGCGTCCGCCGAATCAGGCTGGCGCGCGGTCAAGCGCGGCCCCGGCTCGCGGTCTGTCCCTGCAGGGACGCACTTCGTAAATCGTTCATTTCTCGCTGTTGACCGCCGCGGGCCAAAGCCCCCGGACGCGAGCCGTTCGCAAGGATTGTCTGTTCATGTCATTTGAAAAACTCGGGCTCATGCCCGAATTGCTGCGTGCTGTCGCCGATCAGGGCTACAACGCGCCTACCCCCATTCAGCTGCAGGCCATCCCGGCCGTACTCGCCGGCCGCGACGTGCTGGCCGGCGCGCAGACCGGTACGGGCAAGACGGCGGGCTTCATGCTGCCGATCCTGCAGAAGTTGCAGGCCGGGCAGGGGCGCACCCCGCGCGCGCTGATCCTGACGCCGACGCGCGAGCTCGCGGCGCAGATCGCCGAGAGTGCGCGTACTTACGGCAAGTACCTGAAGCTGCGCACCCTCGTGGTGTTCGGCGGCGTCAGCATCAACCCGCAGATCGATGGGTTGCGCCGAGGCTGCGATATCCTGGTCGCGACACCGGGCCGGCTGCTCGATCTCGCCGGACAACGAGCCGTGGATTTCCGCCAGGTGCAGATCTGCGTGCTCGATGAGGCGGACCGCATGCTCGACATGGGGTTCATCCACGACATCAAGCGCGTGCTGAAGCTGCTGCCCGGGCAACGCCAGAACCTGATGTTCTCGGCTACTTATTCGGAAGACATCCGCGGGCTCGCTGCCCGCTTCCTGAATGATCCGCAGTCGATCGAGGTCGCGCCGCGCAACGCCACCGCTGAACGCGTTGCACACCTCGTGTACCGGCTGCCGAAGGATCACAAGCGTCACCTGCTGGCGCACCTCATCACAGACGGCCAGTGGCAGCAGGTGCTGGTGTTCACGCGCACCAAGCATGGCGCGAACCGCCTGACGCAGCAGCTGGAAGGGGCGGGGATTCGTGCCGCCGCCATTCACGGCAACAAGAGCCAGGCGGCGCGCACCCGCGCGCTGGCTGACTTCAAGCAGGGACAGATCACGGCGCTGGTGGCCACCGAGGTCGCCTCGCGCGGTCTCGACATCAAGGAATTGCCGCACGTCGTCAACTACGAGCTGCCGAACGTACCGGAGGACTACGTGCACCGCATCGGCCGCACGGCACGCGCCGGCGCCGAGGGCTGCGCCGTGTCGCTGGTCGCGGAAGACGAAAAGTCCCTGCTGCGTGACATCGAACGGTTGTTGCGACGTGCACTGCCCGTGGCGCAAACGCCGCAATTCCCGATCCTGCATACGCCTGCGCGGTCGCATCGCAACCCGGACGCCGGACGACCCAGCGGCCGGCACGGCACGGGCAAGCCGGCGCAGCACCCGGGGCATGGCGCACAGCCACGCCACAGCAGAGCGCATTCGGGCCATCGCGGCGGCGCGCATCGCCAGGGACGGTCGTCGCGCAAGGCGCCGGGACGCTAAGGAATCCTCACACTGGTCGCGGCTGGCGCCGCTCCTACGGCGGGATCACCAGAGCACACGATCGCCGGGCGCCACGCCGAGGCGCCCGGCGAAGCCGCCGTTCACTTCCAGCACGGCCGTCACCGGGCCGGGCGAGCGGATCAGGTCCTGTGAGAGCGTTGCGGTGCGCTCGGTTATTGCGCTGATGCGCCCGTCCTCGCCGATGAAAATCATGTCGAGCGGAATGTAAGTGTTTTTCATCCACATGGTGACGATCGCCGGCGACTCGCTCTGGAACAGCATGCCCTCGAACTCGCCGAGCTGGCGGATGTGCATCAGGCCCTGCGCGCGCTGCGCCGCGCCGCGGGGCAGGTAGACATCCAGCTGGATACATGCGCTGTGCGTTTCGATGACAACCTGGCCGCGCGCAAATTCGCGCAGCCACTCGGCCGGCTCGGCCGCTCCGGCGCGCGCTGCGAGCATCGCAAGCAGCCAGGTGACGCGCACGATGTGCCGGAGCATGCGACTCAGCCGTCCTCCAGCCGCAACCGGCCGGAATACACGATGCTGCTCAGGGTCACCGATGCGCCGTCCGTGAGCGAGGGCAGCGCCCCGGCACAATACAGCTCGCCATCGACACGATAGGCTTCGCCGGGACCGTATTGCACGACTTCGTCCACGCGCGTCCAGCAGCGCTCCTCGCCACTGTTGAAGAACCGCGCCTCGCCCTCGTCGATCACGGTGAGATTGACCTCGTGCTCATTGCCGGCCAGTTCATCGAGGCCCGCCTCGATGCCGAGCACCAGCACCAGGCGTTCCTGTGCATTGTCCGGTGTGCCGGCGAAGAACAGTCGCAGTCCGCGGTTGTCCGGCCGCGCATTGCCATCGCAGGCGAGCGCAGCGCCCGCCCAATCGAAGTCGATCTCGATGGCGCCGAACAGCCGGCCGTTGAGGTAGCCATCGCGATCCATCGTGCAGGGCCCGAGCCCGGGCGCGGACATCGATGCGACCTCGGCCGGTGGTGGCGATTGGCTCATCGCCAGGTAGCCGAGGCCGAGCACGGTCGCAACGCCGAGTACGGCGCCGGACAGGCCCAGCCAGGCCGGCGCTGGTCGGGGAGTTTCGGCCGGGGAGGGGTGCATAGGGGTGGCAGCATACCGGAGGGCATTGCGGGCGGGCAGTGCGTCACGAAGGCGCGCCGGCCAGGGCAGTTATGTACGAAGTGTGATGCTGGACGCAGCCTGCGGACCCGGCTCGGCCCTAGTCTCGCAGCACGTTGCTGCGTTGCCGGCCGGGGCCGGCGGGGACCAGGCCGGGTGATCCTGGACGATTCACATTCGACTGCGAAAATGCTGGCCGCGCGTTCCCAAGTCGGGCGCCGCCTGGCGTTCAGCGATCCTCAGCTGGAAGCCGGGTTCCGGCAGCATTTCGCGGCGGCTGGCTACCCCAAGGCGCGTCCCCTCATGGTTCTCTCCGCGGTCGCGGTGTTCCTGGTCACTGCGATCGGACTCGCTGCGCGCAGCGTGACGGCCATCACAGCCGCCTTTGGTCTTGCCGTGATGCTGCCGCTGCTCATGGCGACCCTGATGCTCTCCTACCAGGAGCGTCCTGACTGGTATCAGCGGCTGCTGGCGTCGAGCGCGCTCTGCGTCGGACTGATCGTGTGCTCGGTCACGCTGCGGGCGAGCCTGCACGGCACACCGTACTACTTCGGCGCGCAGGTGGCGTGGATCTTCCTCGTCTGGCTGATCCTCGGCCTGCTGTTCCGCTACGCGTTCGCCACCACGCTGGTAATCTCGGCGGCTTACGTCTGGGGGCTTTTCCGCTGGAAGATCGGGGCTGCCGAGGTGTTATTCGAGTCGATGATGCTGATCGGTGTGAACGTGGTAGGCGGATTGTGCTGCTACCAGCTGGAATCCACCGCGCGGCGCTCTTTCGCAGACGCGCGCAAGCTGGCCGAGCAGGCCGAGCGTGACGGGTTGACCGGGCTGTATAACCAGCGCACTTACCAAAGCAGGATGCAGGCGATCTGGCGGCAGTCACGCCGCGAGCAGATGCCGATCACCATCCTCATGATCGACATTGATCACTTCAAGGATTACAACGATCACTACGGCCACCAGGCCGGCGACGATGCGCTGCGCATGGTCACCCGCGTGATTGCGAATGGTGCCCAGCGGCCGCTCGATTTTGCCGCGCGCGTCGGCGGCGAGGAATTCGCGCTGGTGCTATACGGCACGTCGGGCGAACACGGGCGCGATCTGCCCGAGCAGATCCGCCGGCAGGTGGAGGAGCTGGCGATCCCGCACGCCTGCTCTTCGGCAGCCGATTGCATGACGGTGAGCATCGGTGTGGCGATCGTCACGCCGGGCCCGGAGCGCAGCCTGAAGGGCGCGATCCAGATGGCCGACGAGGCGCTGTTCCAGGCCAAAGACGAAGGGCGCAATCGCGTGGTCGTCAAGGAATCCAAGAGCGCCCACATCCAGACCGGCCGGTTCCGCGCGGCCCGCAGCGCCTCTGGCTGACCGGGGGCGCGGGTCTCTCACCACTGCCCGGTATTGGGCATCGAGATCCAGGGTTCCTGCGGTGGCAGGGCCTTACCCTTCTGCAGCAGCTCGATCGAGATCTGATCCGGAGATCGGACGAAGGCCATGCGCCCATCGCGCGGCGGGCGGTTAATCGTGACGCCGGTCTGCATCAGTCGCTCACAGGTTGCGTAGATATCGTCCACCTCGTAGGCAATGTGGCCGAAGTTGCGCCCGCCGCTGTAGGTTTCCGCGTCCCAGTTGAACGTCAGCTCGATGAACGCGGATTCGTCCCCGGGCGCGGCCACGAATACCAGCGTATAGCGGCCCTGAGGGTTGTCGTAACGGCGAATCTCCCGCAGCCCGAGCTTGCCGCAGTAGAAATCCAGCGACTGGTCGAGATTCGACACCCTGACCATGGTGTGCAGGTATTTCATGGCATGACAAAATGCCAGACACGGCACCCGATGACAACGTCAAAGTGACAGCGAACACAATCATCTATGTGCCGGGCATCAAGCCGAAACCCCCGGCAGCCGAGCACCGCGCGGCCTTGTGGCGATGCCTGCTGGAAGGCGTGCGCCGCGCCGATGCGGAGGCCGCGGCGGAGATGGCCTGCCACGCGGAGAGCTTCCAGCTCGTCTCCTGGGCGCACCTCTTTTACGACACCCAGCGCGACATCGCCCTCGACCAGCCGGGCATCGAACGGCTGCTGGCCCAGCCGGGCCCCGACGAGCGCGATCTGCGCGAGGCGCTCGGCTGGCGACGGCGCCTGCTGCGGCGGCTGTACCTGCTGAGCGATGCGTATCCACCGCTGTTCAACCTGGTCGGGGAGCCTGATATGCGCGCCACGCTCAACGACACTCGGCGGTATTTCCGCGACGAGCACGGCGCGGCGCTGCGCGTGCGCCAGATCGTCGCCGATGCGCTGCTCGAGGCGTGGGCGACTGGCCGGCGTGTCCTTCTAGCCGGCCACAGCCTGGGTTCGGTGATCGCCTTCGACGTGCTGTGGGAGCTTTCGCACCGCTTCAATACGTCCGGGCGCGTGGACCTGTTTCTCACCATCGGCAGCCCGCTCGGGCTGCAGTTCGTGCGCGGCCACCTGCTGGGCGCACGCGAGCAGGGCCGGCGCCGTTATCCGACGAATATCCGCCGCTGGCAGAACCTGTCGGCGGTCGGCGAAATGACGGCGCTCGACCGGCGCATGGCCGATGCCTATGCCGAGATGCGCGCACTCGGCCTGGTGCAGGAAATCAGCGATCGGCTGGATCTGCACACGAATTTTCGCGGCCCGGAAGGGCTGAATGTGCACAAGTGCTACGGTTACATGGCGAATCCGGTGACGGGCGGCGTGTTCGCGAGCTGGTGGCGGGAAGGTGCGCAATAGGCGCGGATCTCGCCGCATGTCGCCCGTGGGAGCGACGCGAGTCGCGTGCCACGAGCCTTCAGACCAGCGACGGCGGCCTTTCGGCGATGCGCCTCTCCCTCGCCGGCGCTGCGGTTGCGTACGGCGGTGACTGAAGCATGCAAGCTGTGAGCGGCCGCCTGCGGCCGGCCGCGATCCCAGCTTGCCCCGGTCGAATGACCAGGGCCGGCTCGTCCGAGGCATCATCGCCTACGGCCGCGGCCGCTAACGCTACCCCATCAGAGGCACATCGCCGAGAGGCCGCTCGCACAGTTGCGACTCGCGTCGCTCCCGCTGGCCGCTGGCGCCGATCACGCGCCTGTGGCAGTTACGGCAGCGGTTCGGCTTTCACCGCGATCACCAGCTCAATACGCCGGTTCTGGCGCCGTCCCTCGACCGTCTGGTTGCTCGCGATCGGGCGCGCATCGCCATAGCCGATCGCCTGCACGCGTCCGGCGGGCACTTTGAGTGTCTCCAGCAGGTACGTGCGCACCGCATCGGCGCGCGCCTGTGACAGCCGCTGGTTGGCGCCGCTGTCGCCGCTCGAATCCGTGTAGCCCTCGATCAGCAGCGGCTCGCCCGGATAGATCGCCACCACCTGGGCGACTTTTTCCATCAGCCGCACCCCCCTGGGCGACAACGTCGAAGACCCGGAGGCGAAAGCGAGCCCATGCAGTCGCACCACGATGCGGTTCGACTCGCGCAGCACGCTGGCCTCCTCGGGCGTGAACACCTTCTCGAGCTGGCGGAACTGCTCGCGGGCGCGATCCTGCGCCGCGAGCTTGATACCGAGCGACCGGGCCTCGGAGCTGGCGCCGGTAAGCCGCGCATCCAGATCGCGGATCTCTTCCTCAAGCGAGGCAATCTGCCCCTGGCGCTCGTCGATGTCGCGGGCCAGTTGCTCCGCGCGCTGGCGCAGCGCCGCCACCGTCTCGCGCAGCGAATCCGCGGCGGCTCGCGGGCCGTTGCTGAGCTCCACTGTTGCGCCGGCGGCTGCCGCGGCCTGCGCCATGCTGGTCTCCCACTCCCGGACGAGATCCTCGGGTGTGGCGCCCTGCGCGCGCGCCTGCTCCAGCATTCCCGCCAGCGCCACGGCATGCCGCGCCTCGCGCACGGCTTCGTCGGCGAGGCGGCGCGGCTCGTCGACGCGCTTGCGGTCGCGGTTCAGTGCCGCCTCGGCTTCTCCCAGCAGACTGCGTGCGCGCGCGACGGTCTTCGGCGCATGGCGCGCCGCGTTGACGGATTCCATGGCGAGCAGTGCGGCGCGTGCCTCAGTGAGCAGTGTGGCCTTGATTGCCTCGAGCTCCGCGCCGCTGTAACTGTTGCGCGCCTCCTCGGCGCGACGGGCGGCGCCTGCGGCATCGCCGCGCTCGAGGCGCCGCGCGGCATCCTGCAACTGGCGTTCCGCGGCGGCGAATCCGGTTGCGGCGAGACGAAAGGCCTCGGCATCCCGGGCGGCTTCGCGGCTGGCCAGCGCCGGTGCGAGGGCCGACTGTGCCGCACCGGCATTGCGCAGCGCTTGGCGAAAATACCCGTCCGCTTCGTCGATAAGCGCCTGCAATTTCTCGGCCGTGAGGCCGCGCGCGTAATCGGCTTCAGCACGCTCCAGCGCACGAATGCCGCTGCCGTAGCTGTCCGGGGCGAGCAGGGAGGCCTGGCCTGCCTCGGCGCGGGCGCGAGCTTCGGCGACGGCCGCAAACGCCATGTCGGCTGGCGCCGTGGCATGGATGCCCAGGGGAAGTGCGCCGAACAGAGCCGCCAGGAACAGACGCCATCCAAGCATGGCGAGAGGTTACCAGATCGGTGGCCAGCGGAGCCGGCCGCGCCCGCTCAGTAACCGATATTCAATTGGCGTGAGAGCACGGTGCCGGTGGCCGCGTTGTCCTCGCAGCTCGCCGACTCCGCCACGCCGCACGAGTCTTCCGCCCAGGCAATGCCATCGCGGGCGATTGCGTAGCCGTATGACCAGCCGCCGCCGGCATTGTCGATCTGGATGCGCAGCGTGTTGGCGCCACTGAGCAGTTTGCTGCCGATGTCGAAGCTGCACTCGGCTGCGCCGCTGCAGTGCCCGACGATCTGGCCGTTGAGAATGAGCGAGGCCGCGTCGTCGCTGTTGGTCAGCCGCACGATCCACGACTCGTCCTTTGCGGAGTCGGCTGTCGAGACGTTCTTCACCAGGGCCGCAGAGCCGTAGTCGCGCAGCTGCACGAGCAGCTTGCCGGTGACGGGGTTCTCGGCCAGCACGCCCACTTCCGGGCGGGTGTTGCCATTCACGCTCAGGACGTCGGCGCCGGCGATCATCCGCCAGCTGGCGTTCAGGATCGACAGGTTCTTCTTCAGCGAGCCGCTGGCGGCATCCCGCACCTCGACCTGACGCGCGCCAGTGGCCGGTGCGCTCGCCAGTACGGCGAAAGCGGCGTCGCTGCTCGAGGCATTGCCATCGGGATCCGCGACCAGGGACAGGTCCTGGGCGATCCAGCCAGCGCCGAAGAAATACGTGTTCCTCGCGACCGTGCCGTCGCCAGCGCGGCGCGACTGCACGATGATCTCGCCACTGCCGCCCGATTTCGCGGCGAGCACGGCCACGACCGTTGCGGCGCCGGGGCGTGCTAGCGCCTCGACGGCGATCGGCGTCCAGAGCGAGTTGAGATAATTCACCGTGCGGATCAGGGTGCCGTCAGCGGCCCGGCGCAGCTGCACGGAAATCTTGCCGGTGGAGGGCTGGAATCCCAGCACCGCGATCGCCGCGTCGCCCGGCGTGCCATCGCCGTTGCCATCATCGACCACGGCCAGGTCGATTGCCTGCCAGTCGCTGCTGAAAAAGCCGATGCTGCGCACCAGCCCGCCGTCGCTGGCACGGCGGACCTGGACCGTGTGCTTGTTGGTCTGCGGGTTGTGCCCGAGCAGCGCAATCGAGGGATCGTTCGCCACCAGGTCGGCATTGGTGTCGGGTAGCGTGGCGATGGCAACAGGCAGCCAGGCGGCACTGAAGTAGCTGATTGCACGGATTTGCTGTCCTGCGAGTCCGTCGATCAGCCGAACTCTGTTGATCGCGTCGTCGGCGAGCACCGCCAGGTCGCCTGCGCCATCGCCATTGGCGTCTAGCGCGGCGAGGTCACGGCCGCTGCGCCCCGGCAGCGGTCGCGCAGGACCGCCGGTGGTGGCGGTCGCCTCGTTCGAGTAGGCCGAAAACAGCGCGCCATTCGTGGCCCGTATTCGATAGGCGTAGGGGGTTGCCGCGGCGAGCGCGCCGTCGGTGTAGGCCCCGGCATTCGCCGGCAGCGTGGCGACGAGCTGCCAGACCCCGCCGATGCGCCGCTCGAGCTCGAACGCGGTTTCCGCCGTGGCGGCGTCGGTCCAGGTGAGGCGGATCGCGTCCGCGGACTGGGCCGTCGCTGCAAGGCCCGTTGGTGCGGCCAGCGGATCGGGCGTCGTTGCATTGCCTTCGTTGCTGAACGGCGAAACGCCGATCCCGTTTCGGGCACGCAGCCGGTACCAGCGGCTGGTCGCGGCTGCCAGGCCGGTATCGGTGTAGGACGTGGAATTCGCCGCGACGATCGCCAGCGGGTTCCATCCTGCACCACCATTATCCGAATACTGGATTTCGAAATCGTCCTCGTTGTCGGCGTTGTCCAGCCAGGTGAGCCCGATGCTGGTCGCGGAGAATGGCGAGGCGACGAGTCCGCTTGGCGCCGCCGGCGGCAGTGCGGCGAGTGTGGTCACGCTGGCGGTATTGCTCGGCGTGGAATAGCCCGTGACGTTGCCGGCAACCACGCGGTAGAAGTACCTGGTGCTCGGGGTCTGGCCCTGGTGCGTGAAGGTGGTGGTGCCGGCGGGCGTATACCCCGCCTCGAACCACGCCGAACCGGTCGAGAAATAAATCGTGAACCCAGTTTCGTTATTGGAGTTGTCGACCCACTGCAGGCTCACGGTGGTCGGCGAGCCGGAAGTGGCTTGCAGGCCGCTGGGGCTCGCCGGTGCACCGGACAGGCTTTGCGTGAATACGGTCACCGTGTTGCTCGGATCGGAAGTGCCCGCCGCATTGGCTGCACGTACCCGGAATCGGTATTCGGTGGCTGCGTTGAGGCCGGTAACCGTGTAGGCGCTGACGTCTGGCGCAGTCGTGCCCGTTTCCGACCAGTTCAGATCGCCACTGGTGGCCGCCTTCTCGACGATGAACTGCGACTCGTTGTTGGAGTTGTCTGTCCACGTCAGGCCGACGGTCGAGGCAGAAGTTGCACTCGCCGCCAGGTTGCTCGGGCTTGCCGGCAGGGTGACCGTCGTGGCGGCAGCCAGATTGCTCCACGCGGAGTTACCGTCGCCGTTGGTGGCGCGGATACGGAAGTGGTACTGGATACCGGGCTGCAGTCCGGTGACCGTAAACGAGGTCGCATTGGCCGCCGGTGTGCCGCTTGCCGTCCAGGTGGCAGCGCTATCGCTGCTGCGCTGGATCGCAAAACCGGTTTCGTTACTGGCGTTGTCGGTCCAGGTAAGCCCGATCGACGTGGTGGATAACGCCGATGCCTGCAGGTTGCTCGGCGCGGCTGGGGGTTGCAGCGCGGTGGTCTGCGCGCTGGCGACATTCGAATACCCCGAGTTGCCCTTGCTGTTGTATGCCCGCACGCGGTACCAGTACGTCGTGGCGGCGGTCAGTCCGGTGCTCGAGTAGGTCACGCTATTGGCGGCCAGCACCGCGATCTCGGTGAAGCTGGTGCCATCGGCCGAGCGCTCCACGCGATAGCCGGTCTCGTTGTTGGCGTTATCGCTCCAGGCGAGATTGATCTGCGAACTCGATATCGCGATGGCACCGAGGCCGGTCGGCGCGTTGGGTACCGTGTTGCCGCTGCCGGCGCGAAACGCGGCAATGGTATCGGCGGTGTTATTCATCGAGCGCGAATTGTCGGCGGAGTTGGCCGGGTCGGCCTCGTGGTCGATGCCGGCGGGGAAGCCGTTCACCAGCACGTCGGGATTGGAGAAGTAGGCGACGAAATTCCCGCCGCTGCATCCCGCCTGGTAGGCCATCACGGTACGAAAGCCGCTGCCGTCCGTCGTGCAGCGCCGGTAGCCGTAGGAGTATGGGAACGTACCGCCGGCCTCGCCGCCCGCGGTCACCGTGGCACGGTCGTGCGCATCGCCCTGGTTGTGACCGATCTCGTGGGCGAGCGCGCCGCTGGTGAGGCACTGCGACGCGACGACGCTGAATGCGGCCGAGGCGAAGCTCGAACTCTCCGGCGACATGATGTAGGCGATGCCGCAGTAGTTGGTGTCTTCGCTGATCAGCGAGACCATATCGGCGCCGTAGCTGTCACGCAGCGAGTGGACATTGTCCATGTAGCCGTCGTTGGTGATGCGCAGGCGCTCCAGGGATACGGCCATGTCGCCGGTTTCCACGTAACTGATTTCGACCATGCCGGTAAGGTGCAGCAGGATGTTGACCTGGCTGTTGCGATACGCCTGGTTGGCGAGCTCGACGGCGCCGATGATCCGGCTTTCCAGCGTCGCCTGGCCCCACCGCGCGCGGGCAGACTGGGTGTAGACCACCAGTAAATCGTGGATGTAGCCGGGCGTGCTGCTCGCGTAGGGCTCGATATTGGGCAGTGCCTCGAACGTCTCCGCTGGCGCGGCGGCCGTGATCGGCTGCGGCGGCGCCAGCGCGAGGTCGGGCGCCATCCGTGACTCATCGACCTGGAACAGCACATGGGCGCCGGAGCGCTGCGGCTCCAGTTCGTAGCGCGCTGGGCCGTAATACATACTGCCCGTGACGGCGCCGCGGTGCGCGGTGAGCACCAGGATGCTTCCCGGCTGGTCGTCGAAATGGCCGATCCAGCTGCGCGAGCCGGCGCTGCGGCTGACTTCCCGTTCGCGCTCGGCGATGGCCAGCGTGCCATCCGGCAACTCGACCCGGATACGCCTGGCGCGCAGGGCGGCCGGATTCAAGCGCCCGGCCCGAGCCGCCGAAGGGAGTGCATGGTCGGGCAGGTCCGTGATTCGATCGCCGGCGCCGGGCTGCAGCAGGCTGGCTTCCGCGGCATCAGCCACGGCGGCGAGGGGCGCGGCGAGTAAACCGATGCCGGCCAGCAGCCCGAACAGCGCCGCACGCACGGTCGTTCGCGGCCGCCGCTTGCGCAACAAGGCTTTACATAATTGGACGAGCATCGGCCCCCGGAAGGTTGCCTCACTTGGCCTGGATTTCGCGCTCCGCACAGCGCACCTGGCGCTTTGCAGGCGGCGTGTTATCTCGCGACCGGCCGTTCTGCGGGCGGCCGTTGCTTGCCCTCTTATATGCCACAAGGTGGCGGGGATTGACAGCGGCATATCACCCCGGCCGGGATCGCTCACGGGGGCCCGACGGCGGCCGCGACCCGGGGACCTTGGCAATGCGCAAAACCGGTCGCATTGCCGGGATTTGGCAGTCGCTATTTTGTGGCCGCGCTCACAGTATCGGTGGCGCGTTGGCCATAGATTAAATGCCATGAATGCCAAGTACTACGCTCGATTCCTGCTGAAAGCCGGCGATCCGGCCTACGCGGACGAGTACACCGGCGTGGTGGAGCTGAAACACGCCGCAAACACCGTGCTCGAGCCGAAGGAGATCGAGGCGATCCTGGCGCAAAACTTCAACCTCGATGCCGACAAGGTCGAGCTGCTGAACTGGTCTCGTGTGCACTGACTAGCGACAGATGTCGGGCCCGTACCCTCTGGCGGTGATGGGCAAATGACTTCCCCCTGTTTGGCCCGGCCTAGCGCCGGGCTCTTTTTTTCCAGCGCCTCCATGCGAGAATAGCCGGCCTTTACCAAGGACCACCGGCCAGCGATGAGCGAGTTTCGCGGCGTTCCCATCGTCAGAAGCGGCGAGAAATACCGCACCGCCGAGGGCTTCACGGCCATCAAGGACGGAGTGAAGCGTAGCCTCCTGCACGAGCCCTTGCCCGCGCCGGGTAGCAAGCCCGCCTGGCTGCGCGCCCGCGTGGCCGGAGGCGGGCGTTTCGCCGAGGTGCAACGCACGGTGCGTGAGCACCGCCTGACCACGGTGTGCGAGGAATCGAAGTGTCCGAACATCGGAGAGTGCTGGGGTAGCGGCGCGGCGACCCTGATGCTGATGGGCAGCGTATGCACGCGCGCCTGCCGGTTCTGCGCGGTCGATACCGGAAACCCGCGCGGCTGGCTCGATGCCGAGGAGCCTGCGCACGCCGCGCGCACCGTCGAACTCATGGGGCTGCGCTACGTGGTGCTGACCTCGGTGGACCGCGACGACCTGCCGGACGGCGGCGCCGGCCACTATGCGGCCTGCATCAACGCGATTCGCCGCCGCAATCCCGGCACCGCGGTCGAGGCGTTGACGCCGGATTTTCGCGGTGACGTCGCGGCCGTGCGCACCGTGGTCGGCGCCGATCTCGCCGTTTTTGCCCACAACCTCGAAACGGTGCGCCGGCTGACGCCGACGGTGCGCGACCCGCGCGCCGGCTACGACCAGTCGCTTGCCGTGCTGCGCGCCGCAAAGCAGATGCGCCCGGAGCTTCTCACCAAGAGCAGCCTGATGCTTGGCCTCGGCGAAAGCGCCGATGAGGTCCAGCAGGCCATGGCCGACCTGCGCACGTGCGGCGTGGACATTCTCACGCTCGGCCAGTACCTGCGCCCGACCGCACATCACCTGGCGGTGCGCCGCTACGTGCCACCGGAGGAGTTCCTGCAACTGCGGGCGAGCGGGCTTGCGCTGGGGTTCACCGAAGTGGTGGCCGGGTCGCTGGTGCGATCGAGCTACCGGGCCGAGCGGGCTCTCGAGCAAAGCAACGTCGGGCTGTAACGGCGAGGGCCAATGGATTTTCTTTTCGAGTACGGATTGTTCCTGGCGAAGTCGCTGACGGTGGTGGCCGCGATCGGCGCTGCCGCCTTGCTGGTGGTCGGCTTGTCGCGGCGTGGCGGCGGCGCGACGCACGGCCTTACCGTGGAGAAACTCAACGACCGTTACCGCGAGCTCGCCGCAACCTTGCGCGGCGCGGTGTTGCCGAAGGCGAAAAGGAAAAAGCAGGCGAAGGCCGAGGAGAAGGAACGCAAGGCCCGGGACAAGTCCGGCGAAGCGCGACGGCGCGTGTTCGTGCTGGATTTCAAGGGCGACATTAAGGCGACCGCGGTAGCGTCGCTGCGCGAAGAGATCAATGCCATCATCGCGGTGGCAACCGCTCAGGACGAGGTGGTGGTGCGGCTGGAGAATTTCGGCGGCGTGGTTCACGAGCACGGCCTGGCCTCGTCGCAACTGGCGCGCTTGCGCCAGCGCGCGATTCCGCTCACTGTCATCGTGGACAAGGCCGCGGCGAGCGGCGGCTACATGATGGCCTGCCTCGCCAACCGCATTATTGCCGCACCGTTCGCCGTGATCGGCTCGATCGGCGTCCTGGCGCAGATTCCCAACTTCAACCGGCTGCTGACGGAACGCGGCGTTGATGTAGAGCAGGTGACCGCTGGCCGCTACAAGCGCACCATGACCATGTTCGGCCGCAACACCGACGAGGACCGGGCAAAGCTGCGAGAAGAGCTCGAGGATATTCATGCGTTGTTCAAGCAGATGGTCGCGGAGCACCGCCCGCAGCTCGATATCGAGCGCGTGGCCACCGGCGAGCACTGGTACGGCAGCCGGGCGCTGGCGCTGAAACTTGTAGACGAGATCGGCTCGAGCGACGACTACCTGCTCAAGGCCACCGAGACCGCGGATGTCTTTCATGTCTCGTACAAGGCCAAGCACACGCTGCCGGAGAGGCTGCTCGCCATGGCGCGCGCCAGCGCCGATGCGGCGGCCCTGTGGCTCGCCGAGCGGCAGCAGGAGAGCCGGTTGCCCTGAACTGCAGTTTCGTTACGGGGACAGATTTCAAGTCTGTCACCGGTGCGCGACGGGTATAATCCGGATGATGTTGTCAGTGCGCGTATTGCCTCATTTGGCGCTCTCGTGGGTACTGCTTGGCGTCTTGTCCGGCTGCGCTCTGCCGCTCGCCAGCGAGTCGGAAATCGATGTGCAGGGTGACAAGGAATTCCAGAAAATCCGCGCCAAAACCCCTATCAGCACCGATGCCCGCAAGCGGGCCTACGTGACCTGTGTCGCCAACGCCGTGATCCGCGAACTCGAGCCGCCGTATCGCGACAAGGACTGGGAGATCGAGGTCTTCGACAGTGACCAGATCAACGCCTTTGCCTTGCCGGGCGGGCACATCGGTATTTTCACCGGCATATTCAAGGTGGCCGAGAACCAGGACCAGCTCGCCACGGTCATCGGTCACGAAATCGCACACGTCACTCGCAAGCACGCGCTGCAGCGATACAACCGCGAGATGACCACGCAGGTGGGGGTGATTGCCGGCACTGCGGTGCTTGGCGGCGGGCGGGCCACCGCCGACGTGCTGAGTGCCGCGGCGACGCTCGGTCTGTCGCTGCCGTTCAGCCGCGAGAACGAGAGCGAGGCCGATACCGTTGGCCTGCAATACATGGCCGCGGCCGGCTTCGATCCGCGCCAGAGCGTGCCGCTGTGGGAGAACATGCAGAAGAAGGACAAGCTGGCACCAGCGGAGTTCTTCTCGACGCACCCCTCGCCCGATACCCGGATTCAGGACCTGATCGCGCAGTACCCCCAGGCGCTGCAGCGCTATAACGCGGCGGTTGCCGCCGGCCGCAAGCCGCGCTGCCAGCGCCCGTGATGGTGGCGCGGCCGCTCATCGGGTTCGCCAGGACACGCCGCGCCGCGGTGGCGCTGCTGGTTCTCGGCGCCGGTGGCTGCTCGCTGCTTCGTCCGCCCGCGGCGCCCCCCGCGCCGGCACCGCCGCCCGTCGTGGAAATGGAACCCCTGAGCACCACGCGCTTCGAGCTGGCCGATTCGTCGACGAGCGTGGTCGGCGAATTGCAGCTGATTCGCGCCCGCGAGAAAGACACCTTTATCGATATCGCGCAGGCCTACGACCTCGGTTACGACGAGCTGGTCGAGGCTAACCCCGGCATCGACCCGTGGCTGCCGGGCGAGGGCACGCTGATCGTGCTGCCGAGCCGTTTCGTGCTGCCGAATGCGCCGCGCCAGGGCATTGTGCTGAACGTCGCATCGAAGCGGCTTTTTTATTACCCGAAAGCGGCCGCGGGCAAGCCGCCGCTGGTGTTCACGTTCCCGATCAGCATTGGCCGCGAGGGCTGGGCCACGCCGCTCGGCGCGACAAAGATCACCGCCAAGACCATTGACCCGGTGTGGCGCGTGCCGGCCTCGATCCGCAGGGAGCACGCTGAGAACGGCGATCCGCTGCCGGCGGTGGTGCCGCCGGGGCCGGACAACCCGCTCGGCCGCTATGCCATGCGGCTCGCGATCCCGGGCGACTACCTGATCCATGGCACCAACAAGCCGGCCGGCATCGGCATGCGGGTGAGCCATGGTTGCATTCGCATGAACCCCGAGGACATCGAGTGGCTGTTCCCGCAGGTGCCGATCGGCACGCCGGTGCATATCGTCAATCAGCCGCTGCTGCTTGGCGCGGCTGGCGATGCGCTGTACCTCGAATCGCACCCGGCGCTCGAAGAGGACAAGGTCCGGCACATGGATGCGCTGTTGAAAGCGATCGGCAAGCGCATTGCCGGCAACCCCGCCCTGCAGGTCGATTATGACCGCGTCGTGGATGTCGCCCGGGAAAGGCGCGGCTATCCGCTGTCGATCATGACCGGTGGCCCGGACGGCGCGGCCACCGTGCAGGCGGCCCGGCTGGTCACGAATATCGTCACCTACGACTGGTTCGGGGACACCGAAGCGGCTGCCGGGGCCACGGCCGGCCAGGCCCAGCCCGCCAGCGCGTCACGGTGACCGGCGCGCGATGATCCCACTGGGCGACGATCGGTCGACACGGCGTGCGCCGGTCGCCAGCCGCACCATTCTTTTCGCCTGCATCGCGGTGTTTCTCTGGCAGTGGGCCGGTGGCGAGGTTGCCGACAACGCCGCGCTGGCGCTCGGCTTCACGCCGGGAGTCTTTTTCGGCCAGGCCACGCTCGACCCGCGCTTCGCCTGGGTGCCGCCGTCGGCGACCTTCGTTACTTACCAGTTTCTGCACGGAGGGTGGCTGCACCTGCTCGGCAACGCCCTGTACCTGTGGATCTTCGCCGACGACGTCGAGGACGCGCTCGGTCACGTCACGTTCATCGTTTTCTACCTGTTATGCGGCATGCTTGCGGCGCTGGTGCAGGCATGGCCAGATATGAACAGCACCATGCCGATCATCGGCGCGAGCGGCGCCATGTCGGGGTTGCTCGGTGCGTACCTGCTGCTTTACCCGCGCGCCAACATCCATATGCTGGTGCCGATCCTGGTTGTCTGGGAGGTGGTGCGGCTTCCGGCCTGGGTCGTGCTCGGGTTCTGGTTCGTGGTGCAGCTGCTTTACGAGCAGGCGGCTCCGGCGATGGGTGGCGGGATCGCGTTTCGCGCGCACATCGGCGGTTTCATCGCGGGGCTGGTGCTGACGCCGGTGCTTGCACCGCGGTTGCTGCGCGCTGCCTGGCGCGTCGCGTAACGCTCGCATGAGCGGCGAGCTGACTTTAGAATAGTCGCGGGTTTTTCGATCGCGGCGCGTTTCGCCCGGCAGTGCGCTTCCAATGGATCCAGCCAGCAGCGGGATATTCGTTATTGAGTCCCCGCCCGGGGGAGAGCCTATCCCTGTCGAGCGGGACACCGTTGCCGCCTTCGTCGGGCCCGCGCCGCGCGGCCCGGTGGACCAGCCCGTAGCGGTGCGAAGCATCGGCGAATTTCTTGCCTGCTTCGGCGTGCCCGGGCATGGCAGCCGCATGGAGTTGCTGTTGCGGCAGTATTTCGGCAGCGGCGGCAGCCTCGCCGTGGTCGTGCGGGTGACGCGCTCGCAGCGGCGTAACCGCATTGTCATGCCGGGGCCGGCCGGGCCACTGGTGCTGGAGGCCCTCAACCCTGGCCGGCTGGAACACCTGCGCGCCTCGGTCGATTACGACGGCATCGGCGCAGCCGAGACCGACCGCTTCAACCTGGTCGTGCACCGCTGCAGCTCGGCGGCTGCGCCGCTGGTCGAGGAGCAGGAGAGCTATCACCGGGTTTCGATTCGCGCCGGCGACACTGACGCCCTGGCAGATGCGCTGGCGAGCTCGCAGCTGGTGCGCCTTGCTGAACCTGTGCCCACAGAGCGACCGACGCGCACGGTCGGCGACGACGGTTCACAGAGCATCGGCTGGGTGCTGTGCCATGCGGATTGGCGCGATAGCGAAGCGCACGGCGATTACGACCTCATCGGTTCACGCGAGCAGGGCACCGGCCTGTTTGCGCTCGACCAGGTGCCGACAGTCGATCTGCTGCATCTTCTGCCGGGTTCGCCCGACGGCGCGCTCGGACCGGTGGCGCTGTTCGCTGCCGAACGCTATTGCCGCGAGCGACAGGCGCTGCTGGTATTGGACCCGCCCGCCAGCTGGCGTACCGCCGAGGATGCGATTCGCGCGCAACGCGCACGCTCGTTTTCCAGCCCCGATGCCCTGACGTACTTTCCGGCACTCGAATTGAACGCCGGTTCCGCTGCCACGCTGCCGCTGAGCGCGGCTGGTGTGGTGATGGGCCTGCTTGCCGCGGGCGATGCGGCGGGCGGGCCCTGGCACCCTGCGGCGGCGCCATCGGCCGTGGCACTGGGGTCAGCCCGGCTCGCCGCGAACATCGACGAATGGGCAGCGCGCCAGCTGCACCGGCTGGGCGTGAACACGCTGGCGCGTGGCATTGGCGGACGGATCGAGTTCGGCGGGCAGCTGACACTGGCCCGCTCCGGCGGGGTTGCAGCGTCGTGGAATGAGCTGCCGCGCCGGCGAATCGCATTGTTTGCCCTCGGCGCCATCGCGCGGTACACGCGCTGGACGGCGCTGCTGCCGGCCGATGCAGAGACCTGGCGCGAAGCCCGCGTACAGGTCAACGCATTTCTCACCGCGCTTCACGAGCGTGGGGCATTTGCCGGCGCCAGCGTCGGCCAGTCGTTCTACGTGAAGTGCGACCTGGATACCAATGCCACGCCGGCGAGCGGCTCGCGCGGCTGTTGCCTGGTGGTTGGCATGGCCCTGCGCCGGCCGGGTGAGTTCGTCGCGTTCCAGATCGTGCAGCAGGCGCGCGGTTGCGAGGTGACAGAGCTCAGCTGGCAGCCCGGGGTTGCGCTCGCCGGCTAGATCGTCGCCGAGCGCGGCAACGTTGGCATTTTGCGCTGCGTAGTGCCAGCGCAATCGGCAGCGTGAACTCGTTCACTGCCGGCGGAGTCTACATTACGGTATAAACCGGACATGTCCTGCGTCCAAGGGGCTGGCCGGCAGAGGAGACTATGGACAAGGTGGATGCAACCGACCCGCTCTCTCTCGTCCCAGTGACGAACCTGCAGGAGTTTTTTCGCGACTCGGTGGACGCGGCGATGGCCAGCAATCACGTCGTTGTCGACAGCGACGTCGCTCATTACGTCGTCAATCTGCTGACTCTGGCGGCGCGTTCCGAGTATCTGTATGAACAGGCCGAAGGCAGCTACGCCGAGAAGCCGCTCGCGCTGATGCTTGCGGAAGCCGCCCAGGCCGGTAATGCCGGCGAGCGCAACCTGGCCTTGCAGCGTCTCGGCGATGTAGCCCTGTTCACCGCCGGCTTCATGGCCGAGGCGCTGCACCGCCGATCCGTCGGCATTGGTTACTACGTCAATATGGGCGGCGGGGCCTATCGCACGTTGGCCGCGAAAATCCGCGGCACGGCGCGCGGGCAGGCAATGTCGGTGCTGTTCATGGAGCTTGCTGCGCACTTCCAGGACCTCGTCGATGTGCTGCACGAGGTGCGCGATTCGGCGCGCGGCTGCCGGGACGATGACATCCTGCGCCTCTACGAGACCTGGCTCGGCACCGGTAGCCGGCGGGCGGGCCGGCTGCTGCGCCAGGCGGGGGTCGAGCCCAATCCGCAGGCGCGCACGGGTTACAGCCACTGAGACCTGCGGATGCTGCTGCGCAACCTGCAGGCCTTGCTCGCCACGCTTTATGGCACGGGCGTGCCGGCCGACGTGGTCGAGTACCTTGTAACCGACGCTGCATCGTTGCATCGCTGGGAACCGCCTGGCACCAGCCGGGAGATGGAAGAGAAGCTCCTGATCCAGGAGGTGGGTGGGGAACTCGGCATGGCCCTATATCTCGACGCGGCGTTGCTCGAACGGTTATCGGCAGCCGATCCGCGCCAACGGCTGTGCGGACGCAATCTCGGCGACTTCTGCACGGTTCTCGAGGGCATCAGCCACTTCAATTACGTGGCCTGGTGCGCCGCCCGCGATCAGGCCGTCACGCTCCTGGAGCTGGAGATGCAGGCCGAAATCGACAAGTATGTCGGCGCGCGCCTGCTCCTCACCGAACAGCAGGGCAGCGACCTCGACGGGCGACTGTTCGAGAGCCTGTTTGCGGCGCCATCGTTCGACCATGCGCTGCAACCCGACGAGCTGGAACGTTATCGTGAGGCCTGCAGCTTCGCGAAACGTTACTGCCGCAGTCTCGAGTCACGATTTCCGGCCCGGCGTTTCGTGCCCGGCATGGTGCGCGAACTGCGCGCCTTTTACCGCCTGCCGCAGCCGGCCAAGATCAGCCATATCCACTCCGCCGTCTTTTCCTGACCGCGCCCTTGGCATAAGCTGCCGCCAGCCGGTATTCCCGGTTGCAAAGCGAGGGCTCGGAAATGGGGGCTGAACGCGCGACATCACTCGTCTGGCTGGCGATGGCCGTGACGGCCCTCGGGGCGTGCGGCGGCGCCGACCAGCAGGGCAACGCCGCGCCGGCGGTACAAAGCGCGCCGCCTTCGCCGCCTCCCGCCGAAAAGAGCATCGCCGACATTCTTGCCGGCGATCACCGGCTGGCCGATAACAAGGCGCGCGACGTTTATCGCCACCCGCAGCAAACGCTGGAATTTTTCGGCGTGCGCCCGGACATGAGCGTAATCGAGATCTGGCCCGCTGCCGGCTGGTACACGGAGATACTGGCTCCGTATCTGCGCGACAAGGGCCGGTACATCGCCGCACAGTGGGATCCGGAGTCGAGAGCCAGCTTTGTGCAGACGGCGCTGAAGGCTTACAGGGACAAGCTGGCAGCGCGCCCGGACCTGTACGACAAGGTCGAAATGGTCGTGCTGGCGCCGCCCGACAAGACGGAAATGGTGCCGCCCGAGTCTGTCGACATGGTGTTGACCTTCCGCAACATTCACAACTGGATGGCAAGCGCGCAGGCTGAGACGATGTTTGCCGCGATGTACCGGGCGCTGAAGCCCGGCGGCGTGCTCGGCGTCGTCGAGCATCGCGCCGGAAACGACGAGCCCCAGGACCCGAAAGCCCGCTCCGGTTATGTGCGCGAGGACTACGCGATCCAGCTCGCCGAGAAGGCCGGGTTCGTGCTTGAGGCCTCCTCTGAGATCAATGCCAACCCGAAAGATACCAAGGATTATCCGGGCGGCGTGTGGACGCTGCCACCAACTCTTCGTGAGGGCGAGAAGGATCGCGACAAGTACCTCGCCATCGGTGAAAGCGACCGGTTCACATTGCGTTTTCGCAAGCCCGGCTCCGCCGCGGGCGCCGGCGAGGGGGCCGCCCCGGCAACGGAGGACAGCGACTCACCGCCCGGCGGCGAGACCGCAGCGCCGCCGCCATAGGCCCCCCAGCGGGAATCGCGGACATCCGGATCAGCGCACAGTTCACACAGGCAGCATAAATACGTTATAGGGCGCGCAGTTGCGCAGCCGGCGTGGCAGCGGCGGCCGTCGCTCGCCGAGTTCCTGAACCGGCACAGCCGGGAGAAGAAGGACTGATCTCAGCCGTCTGCGCGTTGCGCCAGCGCGCGTGCCTTGGTGCCGACAGGCACGCGGTTGAGAATCCAGTTCGCCAGCGGTTTTTTCGAGTACGTCTCCCAGCGCACCAGGCGAAAACCCGCGCGGTGCAGCAGGAACTCGAAGGACTCCCGGCAGAACTCGTTGCAGTGGCCGGCGACGAAGCCGACCGGGAAGCGCCGGCGGTGCAAGCCGAGCCGCGTCGACAGCCGGAGCCACTTCTTCGCCAGCGCCTCCACGTTGGGCATTTCCGCGAGGAAGTAGCCGCCCGGGCGAAGCAGCGCGCCAATCCGCGCCATCGCGCCGAGACTGTCGGGCAGATGCTCGATGACGTGCCGCAGGCAGACCACGTCGTAGGCCTGGCGATCGGCCGGCGCCGGATCGAGCTGCAGGAAATCGCCCACCATGACCTCGACGCCGAGCCGCTCGCGCACCCGTTCGGCCATGCTGGCCGACAGCTCGAGTCCTTTCACTGTCCAGCCGGCGCGTTTCGCCAGGTATAGCAGCCGCCCCGTGCCGCAGCCGATGTCGAGCAGCCGGGCCGGAGGCGAGACGTGGCGTGCCAGGAACGCGAACGACTGGTCCTTGTCCAGGTTGGCGCGCGCCCGGTCGTCCATCGGATCGACGAACTCGCAGGTGTACTGCTCCTGGTCAATGCCTGCCGACAGGTCGTAATTCACGAGTGCGCAGGTCGCGCAGCGGTAATAGCGGTAGCGTCCATCGTTGCCGAGCGTGAAATACAGGCGCAGGTCCCGGCCGCCGCACAACCGGCAGGCGAAGTCCGCGGCCTGGCCGGCAGTCACGGTACGACCCGTCCTTGCGATGTCGCGCGAGGCGCCGGAATCATCCGCCGAGGAACATGCGGTAGGACGGGTTGGCGCTTTCGTCCGACCACGGGTAGCCGAGAGCGGCGAGGTGGCGGTGGAACTGCTCGATGTCGGCGTCTGGCACCTGCACGCCGGCCAGCACCCGGCCGTGATCCGACCCGTGGTTGCGGTAATGGAACAGCGAAATGTTCCAGCGCGTGCCGATCGCACGCAGGAAGTCGAGCAAGGCCCCCGGACGCTCCGGAAACTCGAAGCGATACACACGCTCATGACGGATCCCGACTGCGGGTCCGCCGACCATATATCGGACATGCAGCTTGGCCAGTTCGTCGCCGCTCAGATCCACGACCGGATAGCCGGCAGCCCGCAGCGTGGCGAGGATTTGCCCGCGCTCGGCTGCGCCGTCGCGCAGCTCCACGCCGACGAATATGCGCGCCCGGCTGTTATCGTTGAAGCGATAATTGAACTCGGTGACGCTGCGCCGCCCGATGGCCTGGCAGAACTTCAGGAAGCTGCCCGGCCGTTCCGGGATCTCCACCGCAAACAGCGCTTCGCGCTCCTCGCCGACCGCAGCGCGCTCGGCGATATGGCGCAGGCGGTCGAAATTGACGTTGGCGCCGCTGTTGATCGCGACCAGCGTGGCGCCACGCACGCCCTGCGCGGCTACATAGCGCTTCAGCCCGGCGACGGCCAGCGCGCCGGCCGGTTCCATGACAGAGCGGGTGTCCTCGAAGATGTCCTGGATGGCGGCGCAGATCTCATCGGTGTTCACCAGGATCAGCTCGTCGAGCAGCTCACGGCAGATCCGAAAGGTCTCCGCACCGACACGGCGCACGGCGACACCGTCGGCGAATATGCCGACCTGCTGCAGCGTGGCGGGCGCGCCCGCCTTGAATGCCTCATGCATGCTCGGCGACTCTTCGGCCTCGACGCCGATCAGGCGGATATCCGGGAAAAGCGCCTTGGTGTAGAGCGCAATGCCGCTTGCCAGCCCGCCGCCGCCGACCGGCACCAGGATCGCGTGGATCCGGTCACGGTGCTGGCGCAGGATCTCCATGGCGATGGTGCCCTGGCCCGCGATCACGGCTGGATCGTCGAACGGGTGCACGAAGGCGAGTCCCTGCTCGCGTCCGAGCTCGACCGCGAAGGTCTGCGCATCGTCGTAGGCGTCGCCGTGCAGAATGACCTCGCCACCCAGCGCTTTGACGGCCTCGACTTTGATGCTCGGCGTGGTGGCGGGCATCACCACCACGGCGCGCACCCCGAGCGCGCGTCCGGCCAGCGCCACCCCCTGCGCATGGTTGCCGGCGGAGCTGCAGATCACGCCGCGCGCCCGGGATCCGGCCGGCAGTTGGGCGATCTTGTTGTAGGCGCCGCGCAGCTTGAAGGAGAAAACCGGTTGCAAATCCTCGCGTTTCAGTAGTACGCGGTTGCCGAGACGCGCCGACAGCCGCGCAGCCGGCTCGAGCGGGCTCTCGACCGCGACGTCGTAGACGCGGGCCTTGAGGATGCGCTCCAGGTAATCGCCGCACGGTTTCACGGCGGGGATTCTACACGCCGCGGCCGGCGGAGCAGGCCCCGCGGGTTATCTGCGGCCTGAAGGTAGAATAAGCACCCCGCATCCCGAAGCGTGGCTGGCGCCACCGAGGCAGGCAGATCCATGAAGTCGCAAACCAGCCTGGTTCGCCAGTTCAGCAGGGCATCGGGCACGATTTTCCGCGCGGCATTTCCGCCGCTGGTGGTTCTCGGCAAGGCGGTCGGGCTGCTGACGCACCGCCGTTCGTTTCTGCGCCAGTCCGGCTACATCCAGTCGGTGAAGCTGAAGAAGCCCATTCGCCGTGACGGTTCGCCGATCCCGTGGATGAACTACAGCATAGTCGCGTTCCTGGAGGAGCGGCTGCAGAAAGACCTGTCGCTGTTCGAGTACGGTTGTGGCAATTCCACGCTCTTCTATGCGAGCCGCGTTGCCAACGTGGTCTCGGTCGAGCGCGACCCGGAATGGTATGGATACGTCGCGAAGAACATGCCGGCCAACGCGCGGCTGATCCTGCATCATCCGTTCGATGTGGCGGAGTATGTGAGCCTTATGAGCCGCGAACGACGCAAGTTCGACGTGATCGTGGTCGACGATGCGGCCCGTGCCGAGTGCCTGCTGGCTGCGCCACCCAATCTTACCGCCCGGGGCGTGATCCTGATCGACGACACGCAGCGTGGTGACAACGAGCACGCTATAGCAAAGGTTCGCCAGCAGGGATTCCGCTCGCTGGAGTTCCGCGGGCTGAAACCCAATGCCGTCCGCGAGTACGGCACCACGCTGCTGTACCGCGACGGCAATTGCCTTGGTTTGTAAATCCGCCGCGCTACTTCGAGGGTGGCTTAGGCTGCAGCAGGTCGTCGAGTTTCTTCGTGAACTGCTCCGCCTTGAAGTCGGCCAGCGTGTACACCCAGGGCGCGAGCCGGGCATTGAGCCGGTCCGCCTCGGCCTTGACCTCATCGAAGCTCGGCGGCTTCCTGTCCTGCGCGGCGGTCTGTTCAGGCGCCGCAGGCTTGTCGGCGGAGTCTTGCGCGGCGGTCGCTGCGGCCGCGAACCGATCCGCGAGCGCCTGGTCGGCTTTCGCGGCGAACTTCAAACGCGGCCCCTCGGCGGTCTTCCACGACGTGGCTTCGATAATCAGGCCGTCGAAGGTCTCGAATCGCGCCACTACCGGCTTGGCATCACCCGGATTGAAACTATCGGCGGTGGTTACGTTATCGAGGGTCAGGCTGCTCAACGCCCCGCCGATGGAATTGCCGACGGTGGAGAACGACAGCTCGCGCCCGGCGGGGATGTTTTTGACCTCGAAATTCACTGCCTGGCGGCTGGCTTTTTCCACCCGCAATGGCGCGTCTTGCGGATGGCTGATGGTCACGGCGTGCACGCGCGCCGAGCCGATATCGACGATTTCCCGATCGAGCCAGTCGGTGGCATCGCGCGCCAGGTTGAATTGTCCACTCACCATCCAGCTCGTTGCTGCACCGGCGACTCGCGCATAGGCCCGGTCGCCGCCGCCGACGCCGGTCTGGCCGATGATGACGCTGGTGGTCTTGTCGCCTGCCGTGATATCGAGCTGCACGCCGCTGGCGGTTTCTTTGTCGATGTCATCCACGCCCAGCTTGTTGTAGAGCTCCGGGTTGGAAGTCTTCTCCTCGACGATGCGCGCCTCGGCGAGCGCGATCAGGTTGGTGCGGATCTTGCCGAGGTCCGCCGGGTAGGCGCCGCGCTCGGCGACCACCCACTGGTCCTGCCGCCGCTCGAGCGTGGCGGCGACCTTCCTGCCCGCGGTAATCACGGTGATCCTGCTGATGTCGTTAAGCTGCGCCTTGAGATCCGGCAGCAGCAGCTTGCCCGCGCCGCCAGGCGGGCGCTCGGACAGCGACACGGCGATCGCCAGCGCGGTGAGTACCGCCAGCGCCACGAGCAACCCGATCAGCGTGCGACTGTTCATCGGCTCAGTCTCCCTGCCTTACGGCGGCGCAGGCCGAGCACCGCGAGGCTGATCAGCGAGATCGCCACCGGCATAGCGCCGATATTGATGGCCTTGAGCCAGTTGCCGAGGCTCTCGATGTCCTGGTCGAGGTTGCGCTGCACCTGCCGCAGCTCCTTGCGAATCGCCAGCCGCTGGTCCTGGAATCGCTTCAGCTCGGCCTCCTGCTCGGGGCTGAGGATCATCGCGTTGCGGTCCTGCCGGCTTGCCTGCAGCTCCGTCAGTTTCCGCTCGGTGTCCTGCAGTTCCTGCTTCAGCCGCTCCTCGTTGACGCGGAAGCGATTCTCGGCTTCGCGGCGCAACTCCTGCACGCGCACGAACGGGCGGCTGAAGGTGGCCCGGCCGCGGATGCCGATCAGATCACTGCTGCCGGCAAGATTGTCCAGCGCGTTGACGACGAAATCGCCATTGTTGGCAAAGGCGGTCGAGACTCTCTGCCCGAAGAAATTCTGCTGCTGCACCCAGAGCCGGTCTGTCAGCACGTCGGTGTCGGCTATCAGGATCACGTTGACTGCGTTCTCGGCGGCGGCCAGGTGTGGCTTGGCGCCCTCGGATGCCCCGCCCGGCGCGCCATTCGGGAAGGCGCTCGGCACCTTGCCGGAGATACGCGCTGCCAGCGTGTAGCGCTCACCGGTCGGTTTGAAATCGCGCCGCAGCATCTCCGGGTCCATCATGAAGCCGAGCGCAGCCGCGGGCACCGGTCCGGCGAGATCGCTGGTCCGCACCAGCGGCGTGAGCGTTGCCGCCGCATCCTCCTTGCGGGTGATGAATCCGGCGAAGCCGAAGTTCACGTTGTTCAGGCTGGCCGTGACGACGTCGCTCGAATCGAGCCCGTTCCTGTCAACGCCGATGAGCGCGATGTCGCGCACCGGGCGCTGGCTCGGACCCATGACCTGAAGCGCGTAGCGGTCATCGCCGACGATCTGGTCCTCCGCGACAGAGATGCCCCATGCTTGCAGCAGGCGGTTGAGGCTCGAGCTCTTGCGAGCGTTGAATTGCGAGGCCGGGTCGTTCGGGTCGACGCCGCCCTGGTCGGTCTCGGCGTAGGGATCCACGAACAGCATCGCCCGGCCGCCCCGCAGGATGAACTGGTCGATGGCATACAGCGCCTGCTCGCTGAGATCCTTCGGGTGCACCACCATCAGCACGCCGATGTCCTCGTCGATACTGCGGAGCGAGGGCTGCAGCTCGCGCACCTCGAACAGCTGGCGTGCCTGGCTCGCGATCAGCCAGGGCTGGCGCATCTGCTGGGTCATGGGATCGAAGCCCGCGTTCATCGGCAGGCTGCTCAGCATGCCGACCACGGTTTTCTTCGGGTTGGCCAGGGTGTAGATCAGCTTGGCGAGGTCGTATTCCAGGAACGCCTCTTTGGACGGGTCGAGGAAGGCGATGGTCTCCTCGTCGCCGACGCTGTTGGTAGCGGCGATGCCGAGATAGATCGGGTCCGGCGTGGTGTCGAGCCGTATGCCCTGCAGCCCGAACTGCGTGGCACGATCCTCGTCCTCGGAGAAAGGCAGGGGATCGACCGTCGTGACCTTGAGCTTGCCATTGGCGTGCTGCGCGAACTCCTCCAGCATCTCCTGCGCGCGCGAGGCGTAGGTGCGTATGTAGGGGATGTCGGCGGTCGCCTTGTCGGAAAAGAAGAAGTAGACGTTGACGGGCTCGTCGATGGCGCTCAGCACCTTGATGGTGCCGTCCGACAAGGTGTAGAGATTGTTCTCCGTCAGGTCGAGCCGCGCGCCCTTCAGAATGAGGTGGCTCAGCGTGGCGGTTACGATGAAAAGCACCGCCAGTGCCACCAGGCTCAGGAGGCCGTAGGTCGATCGTGTGGTACTGCTCATCGGTGCCTCGCTACCCGGCTTTTTTCATGTCGAGCACGATGGCGTTCGCGTACAGCCATGTGCTGATCACGATCAGGAAATACAACACGTCCCGCAGCTCGATCACGCCCTTGCTGAGCGAGTTGAAATGGGTCAGGAAGCTCAAGCCCGATATAGCGTCGAGCAGCCATTGCGGAGCCCAGCCGGCGAAGAAGTCGAGCACCAGCGGGAAACCCGCCAGCAGGAACGCGAAGCAGACCACCACCGTGATGATGAACGCCACTACCTGGTTTCTGTTTGCCGCTGAGATGCACGCGCCGATGGCAAGGAATGCGCCCGCCATGAGCAGGCTGCCCAGATAGGCCGCCAAGATCACGCCGTTGTCGGGGTTGCCGAGATAATTGACGGTGATCCACACCGGGAACGTCAGCGCGAGCGCGACGCCGGTAAAGGCCCATGCGGCAAGAAATTTCGCGATCACCGCCTGCATGGTGCTGACGGGCAGCGTCATCAGCAGCTCGATGCTGCCGGACTTGCGCTCCTCGGCCCACAGCCGCATGGCAATCGCCGGCACCAGGAACAGGTACAGCCAGGGGTGGAAGTTGAAGAACGGCGTGAGGTCGGCCTGGCCGCGCTCGTAGAAGCCACCGAGGTAGAAGGTGAACACGCCCATCAGCGCCAGGAAGATCACGATGAATACGTAGGCCACCGGCGTGGCGAAGTACGCGCGCAGCTCGCGCCCCGCGATGATCTGTACCGGGCTCATCAGGCGTCCTCCTTCGCGGTGATGCTGCGGAACACCTCGTCCATGCGGCCGGACTCCAGGTGCATCTGCTCCAGCGGCCAGCCCCTGGCGCCGGCGAGGTCGCCGATCGCCGTGACGATGAGCGCGTTGCTCTTCGGAAACGCCGTGATCGAATGACTCGCCTCGTCCATCTCGACGTGGTCCACGCCGGGCAGGGTGCGCAGCTCCGCGGCGGCTTCCTTCAGGCTCCTGCCCTTCTCGAAACGCAGCGTGACGGCGTTGTGATAGCGCGAGCGGCGGATCAGCGCATCGGGCGTTTCGTCAGCGACGATCCGCCCCCGCGAGATGATGATGGCGCGGTTGCACACCGCATCGACCTCTTCGAGGATGTGGGTCGAGATGACAATGATCTTGTCCCTGGCCATCGCGTTGATGAGCTCGCGCACCTCGTGCTTCTGGTTCGGGTCGAGGCCGTCGGTCGGCTCGTCGAGAATCAGCACCGGCGGGTTGTGCAGGATCGCCTGGGCAAGTCCCACGCGGCGGCGGAAGCCTTTCGACAGCGTCTCGATGCGCTGGTCGAGCACCGCCTCCAGGTGCAGCCGGCCGATCACATCGTCGAGGCGGCTGCGCCGCTGCTCGCCATGGAGGCCGCGGATCGAGGCGATGAAGCCAAGAAAGTCCCGCGGCGTCATTTCGCCATAGGACGGCGCGCCTTCCGGCAGGTAGCCAAGGCAGCGCTTGGCCTCGGTGGGCTGCTGCTCGATCGAGAAGCCGCAGATCTCGGCCCGCCCGGAGGTGGGCGGCACGAAGCCGGCGATCATGCGCATGGTGGTGGTCTTGCCGGCGCCGTTCGGACCGAGGAACCCGAGCACTTCGCCGGGTTGCACCGTGAACGAGACGTTATCCACAGCCCGCAGCGAGCCGTACTGCCTGGTCAGCGACTCCGCCCTGATCATCGTGATTCCTTAACAGCTGTCGAGTGGCGCTCGGGACGATAACCACTGCGGCCGGTGCCCGGCCGCCGCCGGCGTATTTTGCATAGCTGCCCGAGCCAATCAAGCGATATAACGGGCCGCTGATCCGCGGGGGTGAACCGGGCGGATGAAGAGCACATTAACGAGCGCCACCAGCGCGATGACCGTGACCAGCGCGAACGGCGTGAAGTAGTCGCCGGTCGTGGTGCGCAGCTGCCCCGCGGCGAGCGTGCCGGCCATTCCGCCCATGGTGTCCACGAAGGTCACCACGCCGAGGATCTTGCCGAGTTCCCGCTGGCCGAAACTTTCCACGGCTACCAACTGGATCATGGTGAAGCAGCCGCCAAAACCGAGGCCGAAGACGACCGCAAAGGCCTGCAGGCGAGCCGGGTCGCGCGTCAGTGCCAGGCCGTCCGTCCCGATGGTGAACAGCAGCAGGCAACCGCAGAGCAGCGTCAGGCTGGCGAGCGCCATGACGCGGCGCCTGGCGAAGCGGTCGCTCACCGCACCGAACAGGAACTTGCCGGCCACGCTGCACGCCATCAGGGCGGAATACAGCGTCGTCGCGTCGGGCGGGGTGAAGCCCGCTTCCTGCTCGAAGAAGATCGTGACCTGGCTGGTCATCGCCTGCGTGGCGAACCACAGGCAGGCCGAGCCGATCGCCAGGCACCAGAGCGTCGGGGTGCGCAACGCCGCCGCAAATGGCACGCCGTCTTTGGGCCCGCCGGCAGCCGGCGGAACTGCCGCGCCGTCCGGGTATTGGCCGAGCGCGGCCGGCGAGGCTTGCAGCAGCAGGAATCCGGGCACCAGCGCCAGCAGCCAGAACGCGATGGCCAGGGCGCCAAGCCCGTAGCGCCAGCCGTATTCGGCATCGTTCACCAAAGGCGAGATCGCGGTGGGCAGCACCGCACCGGCCAGGCTGGAGCCGGCCACGAGGATACCCACCACGGTGCCGCGGCGCGCGACGAACCAGTTCGACAGCAGCACGACGTTGGGCATCAGCCCGGCCAGGATCAGCCCGACCGCGATGGCCGCGTGCAGCAGGTAAAGATCGGTGAGCCCGCGCGCCATCGGGTAGAGGCTGAAACTGACTGCCAGCACGACCAGGCCGGTGCGGATCACGCGCACCACGCCGAGGCGATCGATGGCGGCGCCGACGAATGGCGCCAGCGCACCGGAAATCGCGAAGGTAATCGCCATAGTGCGGCTGATCTCGGCGGCGGTGATGCCGAAAGTGTCCATGAAACGCGGAAACAGGTTCTGCGGCACGAAGATCGCCATGCCGTTGGTGAAGAAATAGATCGCCACCGACGTAGCGGCGATCGTCCAGCCGTAGAACCGCCGGGGCGGGGTGTTCAATCCGCCTCGATGGAGCGGATAGCGGAGAAGCCGAGATCTTTCAGCCCCGGCTCGATCCGGGCGCGCTCGCCCACCACGACCCAGATGACCTGGTCGGGGCGAATGCCAGTGCGGGCGACCCGCTCGACTTCGGCCAGCGCGAGCGCGTTGACCCTTGCGGCGTACCGCGACCAGTAGTCGTCCGGAAGATTGAATCTGACCAGCTCGCCGATGGCGCCGGCAACTGCGCCCGCCGTCTCCCAGCGGCCCGGCAGGGCGAGCGTGTCGGTGCGCTTGGCCTGTTCGACTTCGGCCTCGAGCGGCGGGCGGCTGCCGCCGATCTCGCGCAGTTCCCTGCGCATCTCCTGCAGCGACTCCAGGGTCTTGTCGCTTTGCACCGAGGCATAGGCAAGCAGTGGCCGCTCGCCCTGCGTATCGAGGATGAAGCTGTAGGCACCGTATGACCAGTGCTTGTCCTCGCGCAGGTTCATGTTCAGGCGCGAGGCCATCTGCCCGCCGAGGACGTTGTTCATGGTCTGCAGGGCGAGGTCGTCGGGGCTCCGGCGCGGCGCCACCAGCTGCCCGGCGAAAATCACCGACTGATCGGAGGAGGGCCGTTCGATCACGTAGAGCACATCGCTCGGCGCGGGGCGGATGCTCCCGGCGTTCTTTGCCGGCACCGACGCGGGCGCCCAGCGGCCGAACAGCCTTTCGGCTACCGGGCGCAGTGCCGCGAGCGTGGTATCGCCGGCCACGATCAGGGTTGCGCGTGATGGCCGGAACCATGCGGCGTGGAACGCGGCCAGCTCCTCGCGACTCACCGCCTGCAGCGACGGCTCGGTGCCGCTGCCGGTCAAGGGCTGAGCATAGACGTGTCCCTCGCCGTAGAGGAGCTTTGGCAGCACTCGCAGCGCCATCGAAATGGGGCGGGTCTTTTCCTGGCGGAGCGCCGCGAGGTGAATGCCGCGCAGCCGCTCGAGCTCATCGGCAGGGAACACAGGGTTCAACACCACGTCGGCGAACACATCCATCGCGGGCTCGATCTTGTCGGCCAGCGCCGAGAGTCGCACGGAAAGCGTATCGACTCCGGCATTGCTGCCGAGTCCTGCTCCGATCATCGCCAGTTCCTCGCTGATTTGCAGCGCCGAGCGCGACCTGGTGCCCTCGTCGAGCATCGCCATGGTCATGGTGGCGACGCCGGGACGGCCGGCGGGGTCGGCCGCGTAGCCGCCGTCGAGCACCAGCTCCATCTCGACGAGGCCGAGGCCCGGGCGCGGCACCACGATGAGCTGCAGGCCATTGTCGAGCTGTGCGCGCTCGAAGGCCGGGAAATCCACGGCGGGAGGGGCGCCAACATCGGGCGGTGAGGTGCGGTGTGCGCCGCTGGTGGCTGCGGCGAAATCAGGCCGCGGCAGCACTTCCAGGGTCACAGCACCCTGATCGAGCCAGTCGGCCACGACGCGGCGCAGGTCTGCGCGTGTCGCGGCATTTACGGCGGCGACTTCCTGCTTGTAGAAATCCGGACTGCCACCGAACACCATGCTCTCGGCCAGCACGCCGGCCTTGCCGCTGTAGCCACCGACGCGCTCGATGCCTTTCAGAAACCCGGCCCGTGCCTGGGCGCGCACGCGCTCCAGTTCCTTCGCGGTCGGTCCTTTGCGCATAAAGCGCTGCAGTTCCTCGGCCGCCGCCGCCTCGATGCGCGCCAGCTCCACGCCCGGCTGGGCCGAGGCCATCAGGTACGTGATGCCTGCCAGCTCGAGCGACACCGGGCCGAAAGCCACGTCCGTCGCCAGCTTGTCGCGGTACACCAGCCGCTGGTAGAGGCGCGAGTTCTTGTCGCCGGCCAGCACCGCGGCGGCCAGCGCCAGGTGGGTGGCATCGGCCGTGCCCCAGGCCGGGCCGGTCCAGGCCTGGTAGAGGCGCGGCTGGGACACGCGATCTTCCATGCGCAGGCGCCGGCCCTCGGCGTGGCGCGGGATCCAGCGCGCCGGTCTGGTGAGCGGCGGCCCGGGCGGAATGTCGCCGAAGTAGTGCCGTACCTTGCCCAGCACCTCCTCGGTGTTCACGGCGCCGGCGATCGCGAGCACGGCATTGTTCGGTCCGTACCAGGTCCGGAACCACTCGCGCACGTCATCGAGCGTGGCGGCGTTCAGGTCCGCCATCGAGCCGATGGTTTCCCAGGAATAAGGGTGGTCGGGCGGGAACAGTTGCGGTTGCAGGACCTCCCACACGCGGCCATAGGGCTGGTTGTCGCCCTGGCGCTTTTCGTTCTGCACCACGCCGCGCTGCTCGTCGAGCTTGGCCTGGGTGACGGCGCCGATGAAGTGGCCCATGCGGTCGGATTCCAGCCACAGCACCCGGTCGAGCGCGTTGACCGGCACGGTCTGGAAGTAGTTGGTGCGGTCGTACCAGGTGGTGGCGTTGAAGTCGGAGGCGCCCAGTTGCTCGATTTCGGCGATGAACTCCTTGTCGTAATTTTCGGTGCCCTGGAACATCAGGTGCTCGAACAGGTGCGCAAAGCCGGTGCGGCCGCGCACCTCGTTTTTCGAGCCGACGTGGTACCAGAGGTTGACCGAGACGATCGGTGCCTTGTGGTCCTCGTGCACGATCACGGTGAGGCCGTTGGACAGCACCTCCTTACGGTATGGAATTTCGAGTTCCTTCGCGCCGGCGGCGACCGCCAGTGCAAAGAGGCAGAGTATCGCTACGCAGTGGCGGGAATTCGACATGGTGGGGAACCGTGCAGGGCGCTGACCGGTGACGGATTCTAGCAGGCGGTCGTTTGCCCGCTATACTGCAATGCATGAGCAATGCGCCGCAGGCGGCCAGCCGCCGCACGCTGTACCCCGAGATCGAGCCGTACCGCAGCGGTCACCTGCAGGTGTCGGCGCTGCACGAGATCTATTTCGAGGAGTGCGGCAATCCGCGCGGCAAGCCGGCGATCTTCGTGCACGGCGGGCCCGGTGCCGGCGGCGATGCCACGCCACGGCGCTTTTTCGATCCGCGGCGCTATCGCATCGTGCTGTTCGACCAGCGCGGCTGCGGGCGCAGCCGCCCGCATGCGGAGCTGCGCGAGAACACGACCTGGGACCTGGTTGCCGACATGGAGCGGCTGCGCGGGCATCTCGGCATCGAGCGCTGGCTGGTGTTCGGCGGATCGTGGGGCAGCACCCTGGCGCTGGTCTACGCCGAAACGCATCCCGAGCGGGTCACCGGGCTGGTGCTGCGCGGTATTTTCATGCTGCGCCCGTCGGAGCTGTACTGGTTCTACCAGCACGGCGCCAGCGAGATCTGGCCCGACCGCTGGGAGGAGTACCTGAAACCCATCCCGCCGGCCGAGCATGGACGCCTGCTGCACGCTTATCACGAGCGGCTGACCGGCGCCGATCGCGAGGCTGCCCTGGAGGCGGCGCGCGCCTGGTCCATCTGGGAAGGCGCCACCAGCCACCTGTTCGAATCGGAACAGACCGTCGCGCGCTTTGGCGCCGACGAGTTTGCGCTGGCGCTGGCGCGCATCGAGTCGCATTATTTCGTCAACGGCGGGTTCCTGCAGGCGCCGGACCAGATCCTGCGCGATGCGCCGCGCATCAGGCACATCCCCGGCACTATCGTCCAGGGCCGCTACGACGTGGTGTGCCCGATGATCTCGGCCTGGGAACTGCACCGCGCCTGGCCTGAAGCAGACTTCCGCCTGGTAGCGGATGCCGGGCATTCGGCATTCGAGCCCGGCATCACCCATGAACTGATTCTGGCAACTGACCGGTACGCATCGACGTGAGCACGCTACTGATCGTCAACGCCCGCATCGTCAACGAGGGCAGCATCGCCGAGGGCGATGTATTCATCCGCGATGGCCGCATCGAACGGGTGGGTTTCGGCCTGACGGGCCGCGAGGCTGACCGCGTCATCGACGCCAGGGGGCGGTACCTGCTGCCCGGATTCATCGACGACCAGGTGCATTTCCGCGAGCCGGGCCTGACCCATAAGGGCGACATCGCCACCGAGTCTTCCGCGGCGGTCGCCGGCGGTATCACCAGCTTCATGGACATGCCGAACACCATCCCCAACGCGACCAATCGCGCTGCGCTCGCCGACAAGTACGTCGCGGCGGCCGGCCGCGCGCGCGCCAACTTCGCCTTCTATCTCGGCGGCGCCAACGACAACATCGAGGAGATCAGGGCGCTGCGCCCCGAGCAGGCCTGCGGCGTCAAGATTTTCATGGGGGCCTCCACCGGCAACATGCTGGTCGACGATCCGGTGACGCTGGAGAGGATTTTTGCCGATTGCCCGGTGCTGATCGCCACGCATTGCGAGGATTCCGCGATCATCCGCGCCAACGAGGCGAAATTCCGCGCGCAATACGGCGATGACGTGCCGGTTTCGGCACATCCGCTGATTCGTTCAGCGGAGGCTTGCTACGCCTCGTCGTCGCTCGCCGTGGAGCTGGCGCGCCGGCACGATGCGCGGCTGCATGTGCTGCACCTGACGACCGCGCGGGAAATGGAGCTGTTTGCACCGGGTCCGATGGACGGCAAGCGCATCACCGCCGAGGTGTGCGTGCACCACCTGCTGCTCGATGACTCGAAGTACGCGGAGCTCGGCAACCTCATCAAGTGCAACCCGGCCATCAAGACCGCGGCCGACCGCCAGGCGCTGGTGGCCGCCGTCAGGGAAGGGCACATCGACGTGATCGGCACTGACCACGCGCCGCACACGCTGCGCGAGAAAGAGCAGTCGTATCTCAAGGCGCCGGCGGGTCTGCCGCTCGCCCAGTATGCGCTGCCCATGCTGCTCGAGCACGTACACGATGGTGCGCTGCCGCTCGAACTCGTAGTGGAGAAGACCAGCCACGCGGTGGCGCGGCTGTTCGGCATCCGCGAGCGGGGCTACATCCGCGAGGGTTACTGGGCAGACCTGGTGCTGGTGGACATGCGCCGCGGCACCGAGGTGCGGGGCGATGACCAGATCTGCAAGGTGGCCTGGTCGCCGTTCGAGGGCTGGCGGTTCCGTTCCGAGGTGGCGATGACGCTGGTCAACGGCGTGGTCGCCTGGGAAGACGGCGCGTTGACCGGCGAAGTGTCGGGCAAGCGGCTGGAGTGCAATGCGGCGCGGTGAGTCCCTCAGATCTCGATAGCATGATCGAAAAAAGCGGTACAGCCGTTTGCCCTGCCGACCTGGCCTGCGGGTTCCCTCGGCAGCTCGCTGGCAGCGGTGCCCGCGCCACGGCACGTCCCTGTGCCGAGGCGCGGGGCGGCGTCCATTCGCCGCCACTTCGTGCAGCCCTCGCCAGCTTCGCGGCCTCGGCAAGCCGGCTTTAGGGGCTGCGGAGGCTCGGGTGGCTGTTCGCCATGACACCGCTCAACCGCAAGCTCCTCCGCGACTTCTGGCGCCTGCGCGCGCAGGTGCTGGCGATTGGGCTGGTGATGGCCTCCGGCGTAGCGCTGATGTGCATGTCGCTGACGTCCGTTGAAGCGCTGAGCAACACCGCCAGTGCCTACTACGAGCGTTACCGCTTCGGCCACGTCTTCGCACGCGTGGAACGCGCGCCGCAGTACCTGGGCGAGCGCATCCGCCTGATGCCCGGCGTGCAGGCGGTCAGCCTGCGCGTGGTCAAGACCGCCATCCTCGACATCGGCGGCTTCGCCGAACCGGTGATCGGCCAGCTGGTGTCCGTGCCGACGCACGAGGAGGCGCTGCTGAACCGACTGGCGCTGCGCTCGGGCCGGCTGCCTGCGCCGGGCGCGCCCGATGAAGCGGTACTGAACGAGCCCTTCGCCGAGGTCCATGGCCTGACAGTCGGCAGCCAGCTGCGCGCCATCATCAACGGCCATTGGCGCAATCTCCGTGTCGTCGGCATCGCGCTGTCGCCGGAGTACGTTTACGCGATCGGGCCGGGGGCGCTGATGCCCGATGAGCGGCGCTACGGCGTGGTCTGGCTCGGCCAGGAAGCGATGCAGGCGGCTTTCGAACTGGAAGGTGCTTTCAACAGCGTGGCGGTGGGGCTGCTGCGCGGCACCGACCCGGACGACATCGTGCGCCGGCTCGACCTGATGCTGGCGAAGTACGGCGGCGTCGGCGCTTACGCCCGCGCCGACCAGATCTCGAACTGGTTCCTGATGAACGAGATCGAACAGTTGAAGGCACTCGCCAGTATCCTGCCGACGGTATTCTTCGCCGTAGCGGCGTTTCTCACCAACATGGTGCTCGCGCGGCTGATCGCCGTAGAGCGCAGCGAGATCGGGCTGCTGAAAGCGTTCGGCTACCGCAACCGCGACATCGGCTGGCACTACGTGAAGCTGGTGCTGGGAATCTGCGCCGTCGGCGTCGTGCTTGGCTGGGCGCTCGGCTGGTGGCTCGGGCTGATCAACACGCGCATCTACGCAGATTTCTATCGCTTCCCGTTCCTGTTCTACGAGCCTGGGCCGCGCCCGTTCGCGCTCGCGTCAGTAGCCAGTGTTGCAGCCGCCCTGCTCGGCACGCTGGGCGCAGTGCGCCGGGTGGCCGCGCTACCGCCCGCCGCGGCGATGCGCCCGCCCGCCCCGCCGCAGTTTCGTCGCACCCGGCTCGCGCGCATGCCGTGGCTGCGCGACATGGACCAGCCGACACGCATCCTGCTGCGCCAGGTCGGCCGCTGGCCGCTGCGCTCGTTCGTCACCAGCGCCGGCATCGGCATGGCGGTAGCGGTGCTGGTCAGCTCGATGATGTGGCTGGATTCCATCGGGCGCATGGTGGACGTGTATTTCCTGCAGGCGCAGGGACAGGACGTTACGGTCGGTTTCGGCGAGCCGCGCGCCGGCGCCGTCGTCCGCGGCCTGGAACAGCTGCCCGGCGTCATCACCACCGAGCCAATGCGCGTGGCGGCGGCGAAGATCCGCTTCGGCGCGCGGGAGGAACGCGAATCGCTGCAAGGCGTGCCGGCTCGCCAGGAACTGCACCACGTGTTCGACGCCTCGGGCCGGGCGATCCGCCTGCCGCCCGACGGCCTGGTGATCTCCACCATGCTCGCTGAGTTGCTGCAGGTCCGGCAGGGCGACCGGGTGACGGTCGAGGTACTGGAGGGCCGACGCCCCGTGTTCGATGTGCCGGTAGTCGGCATGTTCGAGACCTACATCGGCAGCCCCGCCTATATCGAGATCAACGCGCTGAACCGGCTGATGCACGAGGGCCCGACGGTCAGTGCCGTGCACCTGCGCGTCGATGAACGCCAGGAGGCGACGTTTTATAAGGAACTCAAGGAAGTGCCACGGGTCAGTTCCGTGACGGTAAAAGACGCCGCCGTGGCCACCTTCCACGACACCCTGGCAAAGACCATCATGATTTTCATCTCGTTCTTCGTGGTGTTCGCCTGCACGCTGGCGTTCGGCGTGACCTACAATGCCGCGCGCATCGCGCTGTCCGAGCGGGGACGCGAACTGGCTACCCTGCGCGTGCTCGGCTTCACCCGCGCGGAAATTTCTTACATCCTGCTCGGCGAGATTGCCTTGCTGACATTCATTGCGCTGCCGCTGGGATGCCTGATGGGATACACGATCGCCAGCCTGATGGTCGGCGCGTTCAAGACCGAGCTGTACCGGGTGCCGCTGGCCATTGCTGCGGAAACTTACGGCTGGGCGATGGTGATCGGGATGGGCGCGACCATCGTCTCGGCGTTCATCGTGCGCCGGCGCGTGGACCGGTTGGACCTGATCGGCGTGCTGAAGACCTGGGAGTAACCGGCGAATATGATCGAGGGCAAACCGAGCGTCATGGCGGAATGGGCGGCGATGGTGCGCGCCGCGCATCCCCTGTTCGACAGCCCGCCGCTGCTGTTCGAGGACAGGCTCGCGGTAAGTTTGCTCAGCACTGAGTCACGCGAACGGCTGGCGCGGAATCCAGAACTGTTCCGCAGCGAGGGCATGCGCCTCATCCGCGCGATGATTATGATCCGTAACCGTGTCGCCGAGCAGCGGCTGGCGATGGCACTGCGCAGTGGAACACGACAGTACGTGATTCTCGGTGCAGGGCTCGATACATTCGCGTACCGGCAAGCCGGCGCCGGCTCACCGGCCACCGTGTTCGAGGTGGATCATCCTGCTACCCAGCAGTGGAAACGCGAGCGGCTCGATGCTGCGGGAATCACTCTGCCCGCCAACCTGCGCTTCGTACCGGTGGACCTGACGACTCACTCGCTCGCCGAGGCACTGAGCGCGGCGGGATTCACCCGCTCTGAAGCCGCTTTCTTCAACTGGACGGGCGTCACGTACTACCTCACGCCTGAAACATTCCACGATACCGCGCGATTTATCGCCGGCCAGGCCGCGCCCAGCGCGGTTGTGTTCGACTTTGCGTTGCGAGACGCAGCGGTCCCGGCGCACCTCGCAGCGATGAGCCATGACATGGCCGCCTTCATGGCGACCGCAGGCGAGCCCTGGCAGCTGCAGTTCGATCCGGCAGTGCTGGACACCGAGCTTCGCGCCATGGGATTTTGCCACGTCGCGTACCTCAGTCCGGCCGCGGCCGATCGTCAATTTCTTCACGGTCGCTGCGATGGCCTGAAAGCGGGTCCGCTCGTCGGCCTGATGGTGGCGGAAACGGGGAGGACAACATGATTCGCCGCACACCGCTTCACGACATGATTCTCTGCCTGATGGTTCTAACGGCCGCAGCCCAAGCCGAACCGGTCGCTCCGTCGGACCGTGTGCCAATCGACTTGCGGCGCACCACGCTGATTGTGCGTGACATGGAGGCCTCGCTGCGCTTCTATCGCGACGCTCTCGACATGCGGGTCGCCTACGACCAGGTGATCCGCACGCCACGCGACGCTCCAAACGATGCCGCCGCCGAGCGATCGCTGCGCCTCGTGCTGCTGCAGGCGAACGACGATTTCGTCGGCATGATCGGTCTGATCCAGTATTACAAGCCGCTCAAGACGCCGCCGGAGCGGCCCGCCGAGCCGTTCAGCATTGGCAGCATGGTGTTCGTGTTCAACGCTCGAGATGCGCAACAGCGCTTTGAACAGGCGCGCCGCTTGCCCGGCGTGCGTGTGATCGAGGAACCCAGCCGGACCTCATACCCGGGCTATGACGGGACAGGCGTCATTCCCGTAATGGTGAGCATCCTCACCGACCCAGACGGCTTCGTGGTCGAACTGAATGAGCTGCTGATCGACAAGCCGAGGTGAGCCGGCACAGCCGCCAGCCGAGTCACCCGGCTTACCGATCCGGTTGCGGCTATTCGTCGCCGCCGAACTTGTAGGTCAACTCGATACCGAAGTTCCTGCCACGGCGCATGTCGCCGAAAAACGCGCGCGGATAGCTCGTGGAGCACGTGCCCGGTGGGCAGGCGCCGACCGGAGCGCCCGCCGCCGCCGTGTCCGGAAACCCCGCCGCGGTAATTACCAGCGGATCCTGCAGCCAGCGGGTAACCATGGCGGGTGCATCCTCGTCGGTGAGGTTGCGCCCGTAGAACGACAGCACCATGCGGCCCGTGTCGACGCCGACCTGAGCGTTCACCAGCGTGGCGTCCGGCACCCAGGCAAGATTATGCACCTGCACCGGTTTTTCGTCCTCCCACGAAATATCGGCGTTGACGAACAGGTCGAGACCGTCGGCGACCGCCCGGCGGTAGTCGGCTGCGGCGCTGAGCTGGTTCCTCGAGCTCAGCGGGAACTGCTTGCCGTCGATCGACCCGTTGCCGTTGCCGTTGACGTTATTGCCGGTGCAGTTGGCGAAATCGGTGAGCAAGCCGCCGCCGGAGGTCAGCGTCCACTGGAACTCGTCACAACCCTCGGTGAACTCCGTATCGGCCAACGCGTAATTCAGGCTGAAACGCAGATCGTCGGTGATCGCCAGTGCGAGCTCGATCTCACCGCCCTTCACTTCACCGGATCCCTGGTTGGTGACGATGGACGTCAACTGTCCCGTGCCGGTTGCAAGCGGCGTGGTCAGCTGGATGTCATCCACATCGATGAAGAACATCGCAAGATTCGCGGTAAGACGGCCGTCGAGCCAGGTGCTTTTTGCGCCGACCTCGAAGTTGTCGGACTCTTCCTGACCATAAGTCGGCGCGGGGTTGGTCGCTGTCAGGCCCGCCTTGCCGTTCAACCCGCCTGGCTTGTAGCCCTTGGCATATATCGCATAGAGCATGACGTCGTCGAATGCCTGCCAGTTGATCGTGGCGCGCGGTGCGAATTCGTCAAAATCGACGGATTCGTCGAACACCGGGATGCCGCTGCTCGGGTTGACGGTGGCATCCTGGAACAGGCTTTTTTCCTCGTCGAAGTAGCGGCCCTCCACGGTGCCGGTAATCCGCTCGGTGAAGTCAAACTCCACCGAGGCGAACGCCGCCCAGTTCTCGGTCTCTTCCTGCTCGTTGACCGGGCCACCGTCCGGGTTGGCGTACGTCACGTCGCTGCCGTCGATGTCCTGGTCGTAGAAGAAGGCGCCCAGAAACCAGCGCAGCCGTTCAGCCTGTGGCGACTCCAGCCGCAGCTCGAAGGAATAGTCCTCGAAATCATCACGCTCGGATGCACAGAGCGCACACTCGCGGGTGCCCGCCGGCGGGTTGCCGGCAAGGAAATTGACGGAGGTGTGATCGCTGTCCGAACCGGTCTTGCGATCTTCATCGCGGTAAGCGGCGGACCCGATCAGGCTGTAGCCGCTGTCCCCGAACGAGTATTCCGCCAGCGCGCTGCCGTAGAACAGGTCGCGCTCGACGCCCGAGAAGACCACGCCCTGCTGCGGGTTGTAGGGGTCGCCACCGGGAATCCCGAACACGAAATTACCCGGAAATGGCGTATCGGGCACGCCGGGTATGGCAACCGGCTGGCCCGGCAGCGCCGGACCGTCGTTCAGCTGCACGTATTCGGCGGGGCGGTTGATCTCACCGCAGAAATACTGGTTGTTGTTGGTGCTGCCGGAGATTGGCCACGCTGCGTTGGAGCGGGTGCCCGGGAAGCAGTTGTTCGATTCCGACGGCTGCAGGAAGAAGGCGCGCGTGCCATCGTCGTCGCTCTGCACGGACAGGCGGGTACGGATGCGCAGCGCTTCGCTCGGCTTCCAGTCGAGCACGCCGCTCACCGAGCTCGTTTCCTCGTCACCGACGGTCTCTCCGGTGACGATGTTGGTGTACTGACCGTCGAAGCTGTAATATCGTGCGTTGACGCTCGCCCCGAGCACGCCGTCGATCAACTGCCCGCTCGCCCCGGCCGTGAGTTGCGTCTCGCCATCCTGCCCGAAGCGAAACCCGGTTTCGCCTTCCGTCACGTCCTCGGGTGACCGGGTGACGAAGTTGATGGCGCCGGAGTAGGTATTGCGGCCGTAGAGCGCGCTCTGCGGGCCGCGGATCACCTCAATGCGTTCGATATCCTGGATATTCAGCGACTGCAGATCGCCGGGGTAGTACACGCCATCGACGAAATACGCCGCGCCGGACTCGACGCCGAACTGCACGCCTGCAAGAACGTTGCCGAGGCCGCGGATCACCGGCCGCTCGGTGGTGCGCCCGAAGGCTTTTGCGAAACTCAGGCCCGGGGTGAATTTGGCGATGTCCTCAATCGTCTCGATCTGGCGGTCGAGCAATGTCTGCTCGGTGAACGCGGAAACGCTGACCGGTACCTCCTGCAGCGACTCCTCGCGCTTGCGCGCGGTGACGACGATCGTCTCGATCTCCTCGTCAGCCTGCGCGCGCACCTCGCCCGGAAACAACGCACCGATGACAAGGACCTGGATCGCGAGCCATGCGCCCGCCGTCCCCAATACCAGACGTGTCTGTACGTTCATCGCCGTGATCTCCCCGTGACCCCAGAACAACCGCCAGCGAAGCCTGCCCCCAAATTGACCGGCCGCCGGCGCCCATGCCCATACGCAAAGAACGACAGTGAAATACATAGGCTTTTGACAGATTTCTGTCAAGATGCCCTTGTGTAATCCGGCTGGCAGAATGTCGTGCGACGACCGAACAGAAAGCGTTCGCGCAGATCAATTGACCAGGTCGCGGCGCGTCCGCCGGGCGCGACACCTGCAGCAGGCCGATTGCCGACAGCCGGGTTCGTCGCAGCCGTTCAGCGGCTGGTCGGCGAGATCTTCCGGTTCAACGGCCAGCTGCTCGACGTCGCCGCAGACCTGTCCGGCCATCTGCAGGTGACACCAACCCACTGGCAGACCATGGCAGTCATCCGTAACGAACCCATGACCGTCTCGGCGATATCGCGCCACGTCGGGCTGCGGCGCCAGAGCGTGCGGCACACAGTGCGACAACTCGAGGCACGCGGCTTCGTACGGCTGGACGCCAACCCACGGCACCTGCGCGCGCCGTTGGTAAGGCTGACGCCCGCCGGCCGCAGGCTGATGCAACAGCTACTGGAACTGCAAGTAATGCTCACCACTCGCTTCCGGGGCGACTTGCGACTCACGGAAGGCGAGGTTGACCGGATCGTTGGGGTGCTCCGCGACCTGCGCCAGCAAGCGGAGGCTGACAGCAGCCGGGGGTCCTGAAGCGGCGGTCGGTGCTCCGACAGTCTTTTCTATATTATTACGGGCATTTACGCTGACAGTCGCATGCGATAACATGCCCGACGCGCGAACCCGCCGACTGCTGTTCTGGTCACCTTGGGTGCTGGCGACCCTGCTGGCACTGGTGTGGCTGTTCTGGCCCAAGGCCGTGGCGGTCGACTTTGCGATTGCCGCCCGGGGTCCACTCCAGGTGACGGTCAGCGACGAGGGCGAGACGCGGGTCAAGGACGTGTTCGTGGTGTCCGCACCGGTGCCGGGCCTGATGCGGCGCGTGGCGCTGAAGGCGGGCGATGCCGTCGAGGCCGGCAAGACCGTGGTGGCGCGAATCGAGCCGAGCGACCCTTCTTTTCTCGATGTGCGCAGCGCCGCCGAGAGCCGCGCCGCGGTGCAGGCCGCCGAGGCCGCCGAGAAACTCGCCGCGGCCAGCGTCGAGCGCGCCGAGGCGGAACTCGACTTCGCCAACGCGGAACTGAAGCGCTATCAGGGGCTCGCCGAGCGCAACACCGTCTCGGCCAATGACCTCGACGCCGCGGAACGCCGCGCACGCACCGCCACAGCGGCGCTCGCCGAGGCCCGCGCGGCGCTGCGCGTGCGCGAGTCGGAGTTGCGCCAGGCGCGTGCCCGGCTCATCAAGCCGGGTTCGCTCTTCCGCTCGACCTGGACGGTGCG
>CAYOFE010000010.1:0-9701 GCA_964403135.1 uncultured Chromatiaceae bacterium
GCGGCTCGCCGAACAGCCGCGCGGTGCGCAACCACCAGTACGCTGGCACCACGAGCGTCAAGGCAAGGTACAGCGCATCCCCGCTCCAGCGCGCCGGCGCGCCGGCGCCACGCCACAGCGCCAGCAGGATGATCGGCTGCGCGGTCGCGATGGCGATCAGCGTGTTGTACTTGGCGCTGAGCCCGATTCCGCCGGCCAGGCCCGCCATCGCCAGGAATATCAACGCCCCGCCCTGCCAGAACCGCACCGCGCCATAGAGCAACGCGAGGTGGCAGGCGACCACGGCGAGATCCGTGTAATTGCTGCCCGACTGCGCCATCACCACGGGGGTGAACAGGAACAGCAGTGCGATGAACAGCGCGTCGCGGGCCGCCACCGCAAACGCGCGTGCCAGCGCGAAGAGCAGCAACGCGCCGTACGCGGCGAGGGCCAGGCCGACGCCGTCCACCCAGGTATCGGCGTGAAAAAACAACAGCGGCCACAGGTACAGCAGCCCGGCGCCGAGCGGCAGCGCAAACTGCGCCCTCAGTTCGAGCGGCAGCAACTCGATACGGCCGGTCTGTGCATATTGATACAGCGGCGGCAGATGGTACGCGAGGTCATCGACCCCGCGCGGCGGCAGCAGCCAGGTCGCCAACGCCACCCACGCGGCCAGCGCGAGTGCAAGCAGCGTCAATGCCAGGTTGACCGCGTCCACCGCCGGCCATGGGTCACGCGCGGCGGGCGCAGCCGCCGCGGCGCGCCGGCCGCGCGCCGACCAGGCCAGCAGCGCCGCGGCGAAACCAAGCAGCACGCCAAGCAGCGCCGACAGGCGCAGCAGGCCGAATGCCGCGAGCAGCAACTGGCTGAAGATGAGCTGGGCGGCGAACGGCAGACCGGACAAGGCGCAGGCTTCGAGCCGCGACAGCCCGAAACGGCGCCGCAGGCACAGGACCCACACCGCCGCGAGGAACAGGTTGATCAGCAGGAAAGCTGCCAGGCGCACGTGCTTTGCCGATCGATCCTCGCGGACTCCACGTCGAAGATGATACCCGAGGCACCCGCCAGCCGGGGCCTGGGCCGACGTACACTGTAGCCTGACGAACGCCGGCAGGCCGAGAGCCACGGCGCAACCGGAGGCTCGGGATGCAATCGGCGGGCACGCGGCGCATCGCACGCAACACGGCGCTTCTCGCCGCGGCGCAGACGATCGGTACTGTCGCGCGCCTGGCGTATGTAGTCGTCGTCGCACGCCTGCTTGGCCCCGAACTCTATGCACTGCTGGCTTACGTGCAGTCGTGGCACCTGGCTTTCCTGCCGATTGCGCTGGCGGGGCTTGGCCCGGCATTGGTGCACTGGATTTCCGCAGAACCCGGGCGGACCGGCGGGTTCGTGGCAAGCGGGCTCGCATTGCGCGCAGCGACCACCGCCGTCGCCGCCGCGGCCTGCCTGGCGCTCGCGGCCATGTTCGCGCCCGATCCGCGCGCACCGGCCCTCATCGCCGTGCTGCTGCTGGCGCTTGCCGGGCGGGCGATGACCGCATGGGCGCAGCACCTGTATATCGCCCTCGACCTGAACCGCCACACGCTGCGCCAGGAAAGCGCATTTCGCCTGCTCGAGCTGGCCACCGCCGCGACGGCATTGCTCGGCGGGTTCGGCCTGCAGGGGCTCGTGATCGCGCAGGCCGCCGTGTGGTGCGTGCAGGCGGCGGTGGCATTGCGCGTGGCGGCTGCGCATGTGGGGCCGTTGCGGTTCGGCTGGCCGCGGCGCGAGGCGCGCGACCTCGTTGCCTTTGCCGGGCCGTTCTTCGGGCTGCAACTGCTCGCGGAATGGCGCATCCATGGCCCGCTGATCCTGTTTCGCAATGTCACCGGCGATGCCGCGCTGTTCGCCCAGTTCGCCCTGGCGATGCAGGCGATGCTGATAGCCTCGACGCTGCCGCAGGCGCTCGGCGCGGCTGCCCAACCCGGCCTGTCGCGTTCCGCGGCGCGTCGGGATGACCGCGACATCGACTACGCCAGCACGCTGCAGCGGCTCGCGTTCGCCGGCGGCACGGCGGCGGGCCTGTGCGGCCTGGCGCTCGGCCCCGCGGTTTTCGCTGCGCTGTTTGGCGCGGACTTCGCTCCCGCCGGGCACCTCGCCGGACTGACCTTGTGGTGCCTTATTCCGGTGACGGCAGGCTTTGCCTTCCCGCTGGTACTGATGTTGCGCGGCGAAGCGGGCAACCAGATCCTGCAAAGCATCGCCGCTACGCTGGTGATGGCGGCGCTGGTGCCGCTGCTCGGCGCGCAATTCGGCCCGCAGGGGGCCATTGCCGGCGCGGCGCTCGGCTTTGCCACACCGCCGGTCGTTTCGACTGTGATCGCCCTGCGCCGCGGCTGGGGCCGCATCGGTTCATTGCTCGGGCGGCCGGCGGCGATGGCCGGCATCGCGCTCGCGGCCTACCTTGCCCTCGAGCCGCTGTCGGCCGCGCTGGGCCTGGCCGCCGGGCTGGCGGGGCTGGCGATCATGGCGCGGTCACTCGGCGTGCTGACCGGAGCGGATGTCGAACTGCTGCGCAGCGTACGCCGCACCGCGGCCGCCTCGAACACGGCCCGGCCTTTACCATAAAGTCATGCGGCCTTCCCTTGCCGCCGCGCGCGGGCCGGCGGCAATATAAGCAGGCGACACGTCCCGCCCCACGCCTGCATAAGAATGAATATGGACACCCTCGCGCCATCGGCGACCGCCCTGCGGCAGCGCTACCTCACGTGGCGCTACGGCCTTGCGAACCTCGGCTGGGTGCTCGCGATGCACGCCGGGCTTGCCGCCTGGCTCTGGTACGGTCGCGGGTGGCTCGCCTACCCGCTGTTTCTGGCTGTATCGGTGCTGGCGTGCCTCGTGCATCAGCGCATCCTGTCGGAGTGGTTCCACGAGGCCACGCACTGGAACCTGGTTCCTTCGCGCGACTGGAACGACCGCCTGAGCGACCTGTTGCTCGGCACGTTCAACGGCACGCGCGTGAAGAGCAATCGGCCGGGGCATTTCCGGCACCACGCGGCCAGCGAGTTTTTCACGCCTGAGGATCCCGACACGCGCGGTTGCGCGGCGGCCACTCGCAGCGACTTGCTGCGCGGGCTGCTGAAGGACCTGAGCGGCGCCAGCGCGCTGCAGGCGTTCCTCGCAACGGCGCGCGGCGAGACCGGTGGCAACACCGCGAGCACCCCCGGCGCGGGCTGGTTCGCCTGGCTCGCGCTGCTGCACGGCGCGGCGTTCGCCGTCACCCTGCGGACGGGGCGCCCGGATATCTATCCGTTGTATTTCCTGACGCAGCTCATGCTGTACCCGATCGCCAACCGCTTCCGGTTGTACGCACATCACGCCCGCGACGCCGGGCGCCAGCGCTATCAGCTGATCGGCAGCCCGGTGTCGCGCAACTTCCAGGGTACGGCGCTCGACCTGATTCTGCTGCAGTCCCCAATGATCATGTATCACCGCGCGCATCACGAGATGCCGGCCCTGCCGTACCGCGCGCTGCGGGCGCTGGCCCCGCGCGCTACCGACCCCAACGCGTTCGGCGAGAGCGGTCTGCGCGTCGCGGCTGCCGTTGCCGGTGGGCTGCCCCGATAAGCGCCGCCTGCCCCGCTTGCCGCGCGACCTCGGGCACGGTGTTCATCGCAGCACCGGCCGACCGCGAGTACCTCGCGCGGCGCGGCGTGGCGGCGGTGATCCGCCGCTGCGCGGTCTGCGCGAGCCTCTATCAGGACCCCTGGCCTGATGCCGCCGAAGTGCAGGCGTTCTACGGCCCCGATTACCAGAATTACGGCGCCTCGCGCGTGCCGTTGCTGGCGCAGCTCGATGCCAGCTACCAGCGGCGGACCGCCACGGATTTTCTGCACCAGCATGGGCAGGATGCCGCTGTGCTTGACTTCGGCTGCGGACAGGGTGGATTCCTGCGCGCCCTCGCCGCCCGTGGCGCCACCCGGCTGGCCGGTTTCGACTTCGCCCTCTACCCGGAACTCGCCACCATCTCCGGTGCGCGCTTCTTCGACAGCATCGAAGCCATCGGCGCAAGCGGCCTGCGATTCGACGTCATCCGCATGCGTCACGTCATCGAGCACCTCACCGACCCCGACGGCACGATGACGGCGCTCGCCGCACTGCTGAACCCGGGCGGCCGGATCGTCGGCCAGACGCCGAATGGCGCGCACTACACGGCGCGGCTGATGCGCGGTTACTGGGGGCCACTGCACTTTCCGTATCACACCGTGCTGTTCTCGCCGCAAGGCCTGGACGCCGCCGCGCCCCGCTGGGGCCTGCAGCTTGCCCGGACCGCCGGCTCGCTTCTGCCCACCGGCTGGGCGATGAGCGCGGAAAACATGCTCAAGGCCATCACCGGCTCCCGCAAACGCGGGCGAACCGCGGTTTACACTGTGCTAATGGCCGCAACTTTGCCACTTGCCGTTATTGACCGCGTGCTGGGAACGCGCGCCACGGCGAATTTCGATTTCGTGCTGATTCGCCCGCCGGCAGCCGCAGCGACATGAGCGAGATGGCCCGCCCGGCGGTCTCGGTCATCGTGCCGTCGTACAACTCGGCACGCACGATCCGCGCGTGTCTGCAATCACTGCTCGACCAGGACACCCCTCTCGCCTATGAAGTGATCGTGGCTGACAGTTCCACGGACGACACGCCAGCGCTGGTGGTGGCGTTCGCACCTCGTGTGACACTGGTGCGCAGCCCCACGCGACTCGCGCCCGGGACGGCGCGAAACCTGGGTATACGCGAGGCGCACGCGGACATCATCGCGTTCACCGATGCCGATTGCCTGGTGGCGCGCGACTGGGTGGCCCAGGTGCACCGCGCCCACGCCCGGCACGATGCGGTCGGCGGCCGCATCCTCAACGGCACGCCCGGCAGCCTCAGCGGCACGGCGCTGTACCTTGCGGAATTCGTCGAATTCGCCGGAGGGCCGGCGCGACGAGTGGCAAGCATGCCCTCGTGCAACATCTCGTACAAGCGCCGGCTCCTGGAGCAGCACGGACTGTTCCCCGAGGTGCCGTGGGGCGAGGAGTACATCCTCAATCACCGCTTGCCCGACGGCGTCTGGTTCGAGCCGGCACTCCAGGTGCGGCATGTGAACCGCACCGGAGTCGCCGCAACCGCCGGTCACGCCCGCAAAGTTGGCGCAGGTGCGGCGCTCTCCCGGCGGGCAACCGGGCAAGTCGGGCTGCTGTTCCGCCACCGTCTGCTGGTGCCGTTGCTGTGGGGTTATCGCTTCGCGAAGATCGCGCGCGAGTCGGCGCGCAACGGTCAACTCGCCGCGTTTGTCCTCTCCGCACCCATCCTTGCCGTGGATCTCGCCGCGTGGACGCTCGGTTTTTTCCAGGCCAGCGCGCCACAGTCGCCGGCCTGGCCGACCTGAGCAATCGTCCCGGGTTGCACCCATGCATCCAGCGCGAGTCCTGCCAGCAAACGCCGGCGAATGGCCACGGTGGCTGCTGCCCGCGCTGGCGTTGACCGGCACCGCGGCGTTCGTGGCGGCAGTATTCGGCGTCGGCGCCAACAACGACTTGCTGAGCAGTTACGACTTCCGCGAGTCGCTGTCCTACTACAGGGAGATTCTTGCCCGGGCGATCCGCGCCGGGCATTTGCCTCTCTGGAACCCGCACACCTTCGGCGGCTGGCCGTTTCTCGCGGATCCGGAGACCGCGCTGTTCTATCCCGCCAACCTGGTCTATGTCGGACTGCCGCAACGTCACGCGGTGGTGGCGGACGCGGCTGCGCATCTGCTCGGCGCCTGGCTCGGCACCGCATACTGGGCACGACGCGGCCTTGGGCTCGCGCGCGGGCCGGCGTTTTTCGCGGGACTGGCGTTCATCGGCTGCGGATTCATCGTGAGCCGCGGGTATGCGGGGCATCTGACCTTCCTGCAGGCGAGCGCCTTTCTGCCATGGCTGGCCGTGGCCGCGCAACGCGCGCGCGAGGCGATCATTGTCGGTGGTCCGCAGCGACTGCGGTCCGCTGCGGCCTGGACCGCGCTCGGCGGCCTGTTGCTGGGGCTGCAGATTCTCACCGGCGCGCTGCCGATCGCCTGGCTCAGCGCGGTCGGCATCGGGTTATTCGCCCTCGGTGACCTCGCGCTGCGCAAGCCGCGTCCGTCATGGCGATCCTGGTGGCAGAACGCCGTGGCGCTCGCGGCACTGGCCGCTCTTGGGGCGGGGATCGCGGCGGTTCAGCTCGTGCCAAGTCGCGAGCTGGCCGACTTCAGCAACCGGCCGCAACACGACTACGCCTACAGCAGCACCAACTCGTTCGATCCCGCTTACCTGGTGACGGCGGTCGACCCGCGTGTCGTGCTCGATCCGTCCGTGGGCATCCCGTGGCATGAGATGTATGCCTACATGGGCCTGTTGCCCCTCGTCCTCGCGCTCCTCGGGGCTGTCGCTGCGGCGCATGACCGGCGCGTGCTCGCCCTGCTGCCGGCGGCGATCTTCATGGCGCTTTACATGCTGGGCGACCGCGCCTTCCTGCACCGCTGGCTGTTCGAGTGGGTGCCAAGCTTCGACGTCTTCCGTGTTCCGGCCCGTGCATTGTTGATCGTGCAACTCGTCGTCGCCCTGCTCGCCGCCGTGGGCCTGCAGGCGCTGCTGAACGGCCTGCCCCAGGTTCGCCGGTCCGGACTGCGGGCTGCGGTAATGGTCGCGGTCGCATCGCTCGTCACGCTGGCCGATGTCACCTCCGCCGCGCGCTGGCACCGCCCGGTGCTGCTCGGCGCCGGCAACGAGCCCGCCAGGGCGCGCCTAGGGCTGCAGGTGGCGGAACGAAACACTGCCCCGCTACGCGCCGATCCGAGCTGGTATCGCTACTGGGCGAGCCCCGGGATTCTGCCGCACAACTACGCCGTGCGGATCGACCGGCGCAGCATCAATGGCTATGCGGGCATGATGCCGGCGCGCTACCAGCGCTTCATCGGCGCAATGACGGGGTACGGCACCGAGGGTCTTGGCATGAACCTGCTGAATCCCGAGATACTGGCACGCGCCCCGCGATTTTCGCTCAAGGTACTTGGCGTGAAGTACGAGATGGTGCGCGGACAGTTGTTCGAGCGCCCCGACGGCCCCGACGTGCCACGCGCCTGGCTGGTCACCGGCGTGCGCCGGGTAGCTGACGGCGCGGATGCGTTGCGCTACATGTCCGGTCCGGCCTTCAGGCCCCTGGAAGAGGCGGTACTCGAGCCGGATGCCGTGCGAAGCACCGATCGGCCTGTCGCCGCAGATGCAACGGCGACGCCACCTGTGCCCATCAGCGTGCGCGAATCGGCACCGGAGCGGTTGCAGATCGCGGTCGGCCCAGGCCCCGCCGGCATCCTCGTGCTCTCGGAAATGTTCTATCCGGGATGGGAAGCGGCCGTGGATGGTCGCGAGCTGCCCATCGTGCGCTGTGACTATGTCCTGCGCTGCTTGCGGCTGGAGACACGGTCGCAAGCCATTAACGTCGACCTGGTCTATGCGCCAGCGTCCGTGCGGGTGGGCAGCGTGGTGTCGCTGCTGACCCTGGTTCTGGCGGCCGGAACGATAGCGCTGTCCCGACGATCAGCCATGCGCGCGCCGCATCGGGAACCGTCCGCTACGTAAGGTTGCGAGCATCATGACCGCGATTCTCGGCATTTCGGCCTATTACCACGATTCCGCCGCCGCGCTGGTCGTCGATGGCGAAATCGTGGCTGCTGCCCAGGAAGAACGATTCACCCGCGTCAAGCACGACGCTTCTTTCCCGGCACGGGCCATCGCCTCCTGCCTGCAGCAGGCCGGGCTTGATCCCACGCAACTTGACTATGTCGGGTTCTACGAAAAGCCGCTCATGCATTTCGACCGGCTGCTCGAAACCTACATCGCCTACGCTCCGACCGGTCTCCGCAGCTTCGTCCGCGCAATGCCGCCGTGGCTGCGGCAGAAGCTGCACTTGCCACGCGAAATGCGCCGCGCCCTCGGCGGCGCCTACCGGAAGAAGTTCGTTTTCACCGGGCATCATGAGTCTCACGCTGCAAGCGCCTTTTTCCCCTCGCCGTTCGAGGAAGCGGCAGTCCTGACGCTCGATGGCGCCGGGGAATGGGCGACCGCCAGTTTCGGCGTCGGGCGCGGCAACCGCATCGAGATCCAGCGCGAGCTGCGGTTTCCACACTCGGTCGGGCTGCTGTACTCGGCGTTTACCTACTACTGCGGATTCGCGGTCAACGACGGCGAATACAAGCTGATGGGGCTCGCGCCGTATGGCGAGCCTCGCTACGCGGCGACGATACTGCGCGAGCTGGTGGACCTGAAGCCCGATGGCTCGCTGCGGCTTGACCTGTCGTATTTCAATTACTGCCAGGGCCTGACCATGACGTCGAAGAAATTCGAGGCCCTGTTCGGCGGCCCGCCGCGGCGGGCCGATGAACCCATCGACCGGCGGCACATGGATATCGCCGCATCGATCCAGCACGTGACCGAGGAGATCATGCTGCGCATGGCGCGGCACGTGCATCGCGCCACCGGCATGACGAGACTCTGTCTTGCCGGCGGCGTGGCGCTGAACTGCGTCGGCAACGGGCGGATTCTTCGCGAAGGGCCTTTCGACGACATCTGGATCCAACCGGCGGCCGGCGACGCGGGCGGGGCGCTCGGCGTGGCCCTGTTCACCTGGCACCAGCTACTCGGCAACGCCCGCGCGAACACCGCCGACCGGCAGCGGGCTTCGGCCCTCGGCCCGGCTTACGGGAACGACGAGATTCGGGCCTGCCTCGACGGCTTTGGAGCGCGCTACACGCACTACGCGAGCGAAGCGCAACTGCTCGACGAGGTCGCCGCAGCCCTCGACGCCGGCAAGGTGGTCGGCTGGTTCCAGGGCCGCATGGAGTTCGGCCCGCGTGCGCTCGGCTTCCGCAGCATCATCGCCGACGCTCGCAATCCCGAGATGCAGGCCACTATCAACATGAAGGTGAAGTTTCGCGAGGGTTTCAGGCCGTTTGCGCCGATCGTGCTTGCGGAGCACGCGCACAGGTACTTCGAGCTGCGCCCCGGCCAGGAAAGCCCGTACATGCTGATCGTCACGCCGGTCAGCCGCGGGATTCGGCGGGATGCCGGCGAAGCGAGCGCCGCCAGCGGGTTCGCCAGGCTCAGAACGCCGCGCTCGGTCATTCCCGCAGTCACCCACGTGGATTTCTCGGCGCGCGTCCAGACGGTGGACGCCGAACGCCACGGGCGGCTGCGCCGGCTGATGGAGCGCTTCCATGCGAAGACCGGCTGCCCGGTCCTGGTCAATACCAGCTTCAACCTCGGCTGGGAACCGATCGTGTGTTCGCCCCGCGAGGCCTACGAGACGTTCATGTCGTGCGGACTCGACGTGCTGTGCATTGGAGATTTCCTGCTGACCAAGCCTGCGGCGGACGCCGCCGAACAACCGATCCCGCATGGACTGACCAGCCCGTGCTGCGCAGCCCCGCTGAACGAGCAGCCCGGAACGCTGGTCTGCAACGGCTGCGGCCACACTTTTCCGGTCACCGACGGCATTGCCCAACTGTTCTGGCCGCACGAACGCGTCGACGATCCATCCGGCGTCACCGAGATCGTCAAGGCGTTCCACGAGGAAACGCCCTTCCCGAACTACGATGACCATGACTCGGTGCGGTCACTGCTCGACAAATCGCGGCGCGGCGTCTACGCGCGACGCCTGAACGAGAGCATACCCTTCAACAGCCGGGT
>CAYOFE010000010.1:9801-44039 GCA_964403135.1 uncultured Chromatiaceae bacterium
CGGCTTCAGAAGCATCAGCAGGCTGGTCAAGCCGGGAGGCTATGTGGTGATCGGTCTTTACAACACTTATGGCCGCCTGCTCACCGATCTCAGGCGCCGGCTGTTCCGCCTGACCGGCGGCCGGGCGCGCTGGATTGATCCGGTGTTACGACGCAATGGGCTGAGCAGCGGCAAACGCCGCGCCTGGTTCGCCGACCAGTACCGGCACCCGCACGAGTCCAAGCACAACTTCGACGAAGTGCTCGGCTGGTTCCACAAGGAGGGACTGGAATTCGTGCGCGGCATCCCGGCGCTGCGCGCACAGGACGACGGGCTCAGCGGCACCAGTCTTTTCGAACCGCAACCCGCGGGCACGCCGCTGGATCATGCGATCGTGCAGCTCGGCCAGGTATTCGCTGCCGGGCAGAGAGAAGGCGGGTTCTTCATCATGATCGCGCGTAAACCCCTGCAGGACTGAGACAAGCAATGACGCTGCTCGACCTGAAACTCAATCCCTCGGCACGGGAACTGCGCTGGTTCGGCCCGCTGGTAATCGCCTTCTTCGCGCTGGCAGGGGCGCTGCTCTTCGCGGTTGCAGGGTCCGCTCCAGCGGCGTGGGCTGCCTGGATTACCGGATGCCTGCTGGGCGCGCTGTATTACGCAGTACCGGCATTGCGACTGCCCATTTATCGCGGGTGGATGCGGGCCTTTTATCCGGTCGGCTGGATCGTGTCGCATACGCTGCTCGGCGTCATTTACTATCTGGTGCTGACGCCGATCGGCCTGACATTTCGGCTGTTGCGACGTGACCCATTGCGGCGACACGGGGTGTCGGACGACTCATACTGGCAACAGCCCGAGTCTGACCCGCGGCCGTCGCGGTACTTCAACCAGTTCTGAGCGTGACGACAGGCATGCGCGAAACGAAAGGTCATGAGGCGGCATCCGGCCAGGAATTCGCCGCGCAAGCCGCCGCCCCCCAGCGCGGGCTGCTCCGCGAAGTGTTCGCGTTCCTGAAACATACCCGAAAGTGGTGGCTCGCTCCGGTGCTGCTCCTGCTGCTGGTCGTCGGCATGCTGGTAGTGCTCGGCGGCACGGCGGTTGCGCCGTTCATCTACACGTTGTTCTGACCTCACCCCAACCAAGCCGCGCGTCATGGGCCATCATTCCCTTCGGGTGGGCGAGCGGGCCGCACGGCCCATGGCCGCACTGCTTGGCGTGGCGACGCTGCTGGCGTTAAGCGCAATGATCGTCGGCGCGGGGGAATGGCTGCTGCGCCGCGATGGCTGGCAACCGTGGGCGGTTCATGATCCGGGCATTCGGGTCAGCCCCGGGGGGCGCGTGGTACAGCAGCACCCGACGCTTGGTTATACGCACCTCGCCGGTCGCTACGAAGTCACGCTCGGCGACGGCTTTTCGTTTGTCATGACGCACGGCCCGGATACCCTGCGGATCACCAGCCCTGGCGACACAGCCGGGGCGGACGGGCGCCCCGAGATCTGGATTCTCGGCTGCTCTGCGACCCACGGGTGGTCGCTGAACGACGCCGAGACCTACCCGTGGGTGCTCCAGGCGATGCTGCCGCAATATCACGTGGTGAATTTCGGTGTGAGCGGGTACGGCACCCTGCACTCGCTGATCCAGTTCCGCGAGGCGCTGGCTGTACCACGCCCCCGCCCTGCCATAGTCGTGCTCGCGTACGGCGATTTTCACGACGCGCGCAACACCTTTGCGAGGCAGCGACGCAAGGAGGTCGTGCCCTGGAACCGGCTCGGGCCGCTCAGCCAGCCCGTCGCCCGCCTGCAGGCGGACGGATCGCTGGTGATCGGCATGGCCGCAGCCGAGTATCGGCCGTGGCCACTGATGAACCACCTGGCACTGGTCAACAAACTGGAATCGAGCTACAACGAACTCGAAGTCCGGGCACTGGGCAGCCACGAGGTCTCGGAAAAACTGATGCTCGACATCGCGACGCTCGCCCGCGACAACGGCGCCCGGTTCGTCCTCGCCGGGATCTGGAACGGGCGGTTGACGGCCGACATGCTCGCCTTTGCCGCGCAACGCGGCATCCAGACCGTCGACATCTCGGTTGATACGTCGCTGCCCGAAAACAACAACCTGCCGCACGACATTCACCCGAGCGCACTGGCCAATCGCCGGTATGCCGAAAAGCTCGGGGCGGTTCTCGGCCAGGTCCTGCCCGTTGCCGCCACCCGCCCTGACAGCTTACCGTCCCTGCCCGCCGCGCGACCGACGGAAGGCGGGCGATGAGCACCGGCCACTACGACTTCCTCGTCGTCGGCAGCGGCCTGTTCGGCGCGGTGTTCACTCAGCAGGCGATCGAGAATGGCCGCTCGGTGCTGGTCGTCGAGAAACGCGGTCACGTCGGCGGCAACTGCTACTCGGCTGAGCACGAGGACACCGGCATCATCGTGCACCGCTATGGCACGCACATCTTCCACACGCCAAACCGGGCAATCTGGGAGTACGTCAACCGCTTTTCGGAATTCACGCGTTACCGGCATCGCGTGCTGACCATGCACCGCGGGCGGGTCTACACGATGCCGATCAATCTCGGCACCATCAACGCCTTCTATGGACTGACTCTGCGACCGTCTGAAGTTACGGCGTTCCTCGCCAGCAAGAGACCGGCGATCGATCAGCCGAAGAATCTCGAGGAGAAGGCGATCAGCCTGGTCGGCGAGGATCTGTACCGCGCCTTCATCGCCGGCTACACGGAGAAACAATGGGGACGCCCGCCGCGGGAGTTGCCGGCGAGCATCATTACCAGGCTGCCGGTACGCAACTCCTACGACGACAGCTACTTCGACGACGCCTGGCAGGGCCTGCCGGCGCAGGGCTACACGCCGATGTTCACGCGCCTGCTGGAGGGCGCCGACGTCGAGTTGAACTGCGACTTTCTCGCCGACCGCGAGTACTGGCGGCGCAAGGCGCGCCGCGTGGTGTACAGCGGTCCGATCGACGCCTGGTTCGGTTATTGCCACGGGCGGCTGAACTGGCGCTCGGTGCGGTTCGAGACCGAAACCCTCGCCCTGGATGACTACCAGGGCACCGCGGTGATGAACTATGCGGACACCGACGTGCCCTGGACCCGCATCCACGAACCGAAACACCTCCACCCGGAGCGCGGCTGCCGGGATGGCGCAACCGTGATCATGAGGGAGTTTGCCCAGGTCGATAACGACGCGCCGTATTACCCGGTCGGCACGGCGGCGGACCTCGAGCTGCTGGCGCGTTACCGGGCGATGGCGGCCGCGGAGCCGGGCGTGCGCATGGGCGGGCGGCTGGCGCAGTACCGGTATTTCGACATGCACCACGTCATCGCCCAGGCACTGAAGGCCGCACGCGAGGATTTGCGCGATATGTCAGCGCCGTAACCGCCACGCGCCGTCGTTCAGGCCTCGCGCGGCATGCTGGTGAAACGATAGCGCACCGCCTGGTACCACGAGCGGATCGACTCCTTCACCAGCTTCCACTTGCGTATCGAAACCGCGCCGCTGTAGCGGCTGCGGTGCGGAACGTGGATCTCGACGGTCTTGATCTCGTGATAGGCGCAGTAGCCGGAGATCAGCACGTTCGGCGCGAAGGTCGCCGGCGGCAGCGACAGGAAGCACTCGCGGAAGGCATCCGAGCGCATCAGGCGGTAAGGGCAATTGACGTCGTACACGCAGGGGCCATACAACGCATTGACCGTGAGGCGTGCCGCAAAGCTCACCACCTTGCGCGCGAGCGAGCTCCTGCGCTCGAAGCGCCGCCCGGTGATGAAGTCGTGGTCGTGACGGATGTTCCACAGCTTGTAAAACCAGTCCGGCCCCATCTCGTCGTCGGAGTCCACCTGGAACAGCCACTCGGCGCGATCCATGTTCTCGAGGTAGCCCTGGCGGATGGTCGAGCCGTGCCCGGAGTTGCGCTTGCTGTGCACGATCACGCCGGGCAGCGACACCCGCAGGTGCTCGAGGCGTTCCGCAGTCGCATCACTCGAACCGTCATTGTAGACGTGAACCTCGAAGCGGATGCCGAGACCCTCGAGAACGCGTGACCAGGCGGTCAGCACGTTGCCGATCGAATCCTGCTCGTTGTACACGGGCATGACGACGACGAGGTCGAGCTTGCGGTGGGTTGGGGGCATATCGCGGCGCCATTCTGCCCGAGGGAGGGGGCAATTCAAGACCGGCACGGGCAACGCATCGACATAATCCGTAACCGCCGCAGGCGCGCCGCGGCCTGCGGTATTGACGCCAATGCTGATTGCCAGCATCGTGCGCCGATGGCACAGCGCAAGGATTACGCCAGCATTCCTCCGGAGACCTACAGCCGCGAGTATCTGCTCAGCGCGAGCCTGGAAGGCTACGAGGAGTACCTGCGCGGGGGGTTGAGCGGCATCAAGCAGAAACAGCTCGCGATGCTGGATCTTACGCCTGACTCGTCGCTGCTCGAGATCGGCTTCGGGCGTGGGGAGTTCCTGCGTCACTGCGCCACGCGCTGCGATCGGGTATCGGGCATCGATTACTCGGCGGCCGCCTGCGACATTGCCCGGGACACTCTCCGCGACCTGCCGAACGCGGAGGTGCAGGTCGCAGACTGCCGCGCGCTGCCCTTCGCCAGCGATTCATTCGATCGCGTCTACTCCGGCGACGTCATCGAGCATCTGTCTTACCCGGATGGCGTGCGGATGCTGAGGGAGGCGTGGCGCGTGCTGAAGCCCGGCGGATTCCTGCTGATTCACACCTCGCCAAACTCCATTTTCATGCGCTATGTCTATCCGCTGGCGAAGATCGTGCTGCGCGCCGTGAGCGCCGACAGCGTGCGTCGCCTCGACAGCCACCTCGACGTCGGCCAGCACGTGCACCTGTTCGAATTCAACCTGCTGTCGCTGCGGCGCATAGCGCGAGACGCTGGCCTGCCATCGGCAGCGACCTGGATAGACAGCGACCTGCTCCGTGGCGGCGCCACGTGGCATACCCGCGCGCTGGCCGACAACCCGCTGGTGCGGCTGGTGGCTGCGCTCGGCCGATTCGGCACGGTGCGGTTCTTCCTCGGTAACGACCTGTACCTCAGGTGCCACAAGCCAGCAACCGACATGGCGGGCTGATGACCGAGCCGAGTGCTCCCGCTGCGCCGGACCGTGTCGAGCTCGCCGTGCTGGTGGCGGTGACGGCCATCGGTGCGGGGCTGCGCCTCGCGACGCTGGGAAGCGACTCGCTGTGGTTCGACGAGGCCGCCATGTATCACCTCGTGCAGGGCACATGGCGGGAAATCCTCGCGGCAAATGCCACCGGGAACAGCGCTCCGCCGCTGTTCCCGCTGCTGCTTGGGTTCACGACCGGCCCGGATGCGCCAGAGGCGATGCTGCGCGCGCCGGCCGCTATCGCCGGCATCGCGGCCATCCCGCTCGCGTGGCTGCTGGCGCGCGAGTTCGCGCCGGCGCGTTTCGCGCTGCTGGCCCCGCTGCTGGTGGCGATTGCGCCGATGCAGGTCGAGTACTCGCAGGAAGTGCGCGAGTACTCGCTGGCATTCTGCGCGGCGTGCCTGATGCTGATTGCAGCGGCGCGATTTCTGCGCTGTCCGGCGCCGACGACGGCGGGAGCGCTCGCCGCGTCGAGCATTTTCGGTATCAGCACCCAGTATGGCAGCGTGCTGCTGGCGCTGGGCATCAATATCGTGTTGCTGGCAGAAGCCCGCACCGCCCCGCAGCCGCCGCGTTACCTGCGGCTGTGGCTGCTCTCGCAACTGCCCGTGGGCGTTGCGGGCATCCTGCTGCTGCAAACCACGCTGCGTACGCAGTTCGAGCACGTGGCGATGAGCGCCGGCGGCTACCGCTACCTCCTCGACCGCTATTGGGACGGCAGCACAACAGGGCTCTGGACGCTGCTCACCGGCGACCGCGCCGATATCGTGCACTTCGCCTACCCCGGAAAACTCATGTTTGCGCTGACGGCAATCGGCGCTCTGGCCGGTCTCGCAGGCCGCGGCTCGCCGCGGGCCACGGCGCTGCTCGTGGGACCGGGCGCGGTCACGCTGGCTGCTGCCCTCGCTGGCGCCTACCCGTTCGGCGGCATTCGCCAGGACATGTTCCTCACCCCGATGATCTATGTTTGCGCGGCCATCGGCCTCGCTGCCATGGCCGGATGGCTGCGCGCGCGCTCCGGCGCGCTCGCCGGTCGCCTGCTGGTGGCCGTTGCGCTGGCGGCCCTGTCGTGGAGCGGTGCCCCGCACACGCGCGGCCTGCTCGCCAGTCCCGGCGCAGAACCGATGCGGCCGATCGCCGCCGCGCTCGCCGAACGCCTCGAGGCAGGCGACCGGATCTACGTGTACTGGGGGGCGATTCCAGCCTTCCGATATTACTGGCGGCAACGCAACGAGCCCTGGATTGCAGGCGCCACGCACTGGTCCGGTCTCGATCCGCAGGCCGCCGCGCGCCAGATGCAGGACGTGCAGCGCGAGCTGCTGGCGCTGATGGATGATCCGGCGCCGTTCTGGCTGGTCGTCTCGCACATGGACGAGGACGACGCGGTGGACATGATCCGGCCGCTTCGCAAACGCGGTGCGGTGACCGTCGTCAAGGCCGAAGCCGGTTCCGCGCTGCTGCGACTGACGCCGCGAGCTGCCCGGCAGCGGCCGCCATGAGCGAGCCCGGCTACTTTCCGCATCGGCAGGCGCTGCGCGCCTTCGCCGTGGCCGGGCCGATGCTCGCTCACCTGTGGCCGGGCTCCGTGCCGGACTCGCCCCTCACCGCGCGTATCACCGGCATCGGCGTGCTCGGGGTGGACCTTTTTTTCGTCATCAGCGGGTTCCTGATCACGGGTATCCTGCTCGACGCGCGCAGCCGCGTCGAACACGGACAGGGGACGGTGCGCGGCGTGTTCGCCGCCTTTTACGCCCGGCGTACCCTGCGGATCTTTCCGGTGTACTGGCTGCTGCTGATCGCGCTGGCCGCGGCCGGCGTGGCCGACGTGCGCGGCAATTTCGCCTGGGAATTTTCCTACCTGACGAATGTGCTGATCGCGCTTCGCGCCGAGTGGCTGGCGCACGGCGAGAGCCATTTCTGGTCGCTCGCCGTCGAAGAGCAGTTCTACCTGGCCTGGCCGCTGGCGATACTGCTGCTGCCACGGCGGGCACTGGCGCCGGCGATGGTCGCCGTGATTGCAATGGCGCCCCTGTTTCGCTGGTATGCCGTGAATGAGCTTTCGATCTACCACGCCACGGTCCTGACCCCGGCATGCATGGATATGCTCGGCCTCGGCGCGCTGCTCGCCCTGCTCTGGCGCCTGCGCGCACATCGCCCCGCGGTCTTCAACAACTTCGTGCACTTTGCCGGGATTACGGGCACGGCCGGCACTGCCTATTACCTGTCCTGCTACCTGCAGCAGCATGACACCTGGATCGTGGCCGCGCCGCTTGCGCGCACCTGCTACGCGCTGTTGTTCACGGCGCTGGTGGCTCGGGCCGCCGAGGGCTTCGGCGGCGGGATGCGGCGCCTCGCAGAACTTGCGCCGGTGGTGTATCTCGGCACGATCAGCTACGCGATCTATCTGTTTCACCCCCTGGTCGCTCAGGCGCCGCTGCTCGGCCGCGTACTGGCGCCGCTGGCTGGTCAGAGCCCGGTGGCATTCTTCGTTGCGCAGGTCGCACTGACGGTGGCCGCGGCGGCTGTGTCCTGGCACTGGCTGGAGAAACCGGTCAACGCACGGCGCCGACGCTTCCCTTACGCTGGGAGCAGCAAGGCTCCGGGACGCGACTTGACCACGGCCCCTTGATGGATTCGCACGGCCCTGACCGGTATGACCAAGCCCACCGATCCCGTCGCTGACACATTGCACGCCGCGGACCGCTCGCTCACCACGACCGGCGGCGCCCACTGCCCGGTCTGTGGCGGCAGCGCGGCCCCGAGCGCCGATGCCGGCGGATTTCGCCTTTATGCGTGCCCGGGCTGCCAGTGCTGGTCGAGCGATGCGCTGGCGCGCGGCGCCACGGCCTCGTTCACCCCGAATGCTTACTTCGAGAATGCCGCAAGCGACAAGGCGCGCTGGACCGCGCTGCTCGACCGGGTGTCGCAGCACGACCTCGCGGTACGGTCCGTTCTCGACGTCGGCTGCGGCACCGGGGCCTTCCTCGCGTACCTGCGCGCGCAGATGCCCAGCGCCGCTGTGGCCGGTATCGAGCTCGATGCCGGTCGTGCCGGGCACGCGCGCGCTGCCGCTCCAGGTGCGACGATTCATTGCGGCGATGCCGTGGCGGTCGCTGAATCGCTCAATGACACGTTCGACCTGATCACGCTGTGGGACCTGCTGGAGCACGTGCCCGATCCGCGGCGCCTGGTGCGCGCGCTGGCCGCGCGGCTCGCGCCGGGCGGCGCTCTGTTCATACAGACCATCCACGAAGACAGCCTGCTGCCGCGCCTCGGCCGGCTCAGTTACCGGCTGACGGGCGGACGTTTCCGGGCCGGAATCCGCCGTACGCACGATGCCCATCACCTGGTGTTCTTCTCGCTGACCGGGCTCGACCGGCTGGCCGGTCAGGCGGGCCTGCGCGTGACGGAGCGCTGGTTCGGTCGCCTCGCGCATGCGCGGATGGATGGCAACCCGTTGCTCACCGTACCGGCCTCGGTGCTGATGGCCGCCGAGAACTTCTGGGGAAACGGGTTGTTCGTGAACCTGTTACTCAGTCGCGATGCCGGTGCCGCCCTGACCTGAGCGCCTCCAGGTCACGGATCTGCTGGCGCCACAGGTCGATCTGCTCGTCGTGGTACTTCGACACCGTATCGAGTATCAGGCCGACGGCGAAACTGATGGTGGCCAGAATGCCGAGGCCCGCCGCGAGAATCGCGCGCGGCACCTGGTTGACGAGGCCGGTGCGGTAGAACTCCAGCACCGGCCCGCTGCCCGCCAGCAGCGAAGCGATGGCGAATACCGTCGCCACGGCCGAGAAAAACACCAGCGGCTTGTAGTCCTTGAACAGCAGGAACAGGCACTTCAGGATGACGTAGCCGTCGCCCCAGGTGTCGAGCTTGGAATGACTGCCTTTCGGCCGCGCGCGGTAAGGCACCGGCGACTCGATCACCGTGAAGCGCTTGGCCAGCGCCTGCAGCGTCAGCTCCGTTTCGACCTCGAATCCCTCCGCACGCAGACGAACAAGCTTGAACAGGTCGCGCGACAGCACGCGATACCCGGACAGGATGTCGGTGACCGGCGCGCGGAACAGTCGGGAGACCAGGTAACTCACCAGCCGGTTGCCAAAATGATGGAACACGCGGAACGAGCCGGGCGCATGCTGCTCGAGGCGGGTCGCGACCAGCATGTCGGCACCGGCGCGTTCGAAGCGCTCGATCAGACCGGGCGCGGCGGCCGCCTCGTAGGTGCCGTCACCGTCGACCATCACATAGACGTCGGCGTCGATGACGTTGCTCATGTGGCGCACCACGTTGCCCTTGCCCTTGCGCGGGGAATGGATGACTTCCGCGCCCGCCTCGCGGGCACGCGCCGCCGTCTGATCCGTCGAAGCATTGTCGAATACGCAGATCCGCGCCCCGGGCAGGGCGCGGGCAAAATCCGTGACGACGCCGGCCACCGTCATCTCCTCGTTGAAGCAGGGTATGACGACGCAGATTCGCGGCGATGTCACGGGTGTGTCCACGTCTTGCCTCGGCGGGTCCTGCGAGGATTCTGTTCGAGGCATGGGCAGCGGTCAAATCAGCCGGGACGATTCGCGACTGGCGTCGCTCCCACAAGAACCTTGCGCGGCACCTGTGGGAGCGGCGCAAACCGCGGGTCCCACCCGACCTGTGGGAGCGGCGCAAGCCGCGATCGCCCTGTCGCGACTGGCGTCGCTCCCGCAAAAAGCGCGATCGCTCCGTCGCGACTGACACCGCGCCTGCGGTACATTGCGCACTGTGAACGCCGCCACCCGTTCCAGGTTCATCACGCCCGCCGCCGCGCTGCTTCTCCTCGCCGGAGCGATCTTCCTCGGCCTGCGGACCACCTGCGACCTGTTCGACGCAGACGAATTGCAGCACTCGCACATTGCATGGCTGGTGGCCGGGGGCAAAGTGATCTACCGCGACTTCTGGGACAACCACGGTCCGCTGTACGCCCTGATGAACGGTGCGCTGCTCGCCTTCAGCCGCGCGCCGCCGGACATCTCCCTGCTGTTCTGGTGCCGCTATGCCTCGGCGCTGGCAACGTGCGGAATCGCCGGCCTGACATTCCTGATCGCGCGAATCCTCGGCCTGGCGCGGCCGGTGGCGCTGACGGCGGCCGGTTGCTTCGCCTCGCTGGTATTCGTCCAGGACAAAGGCGCCGAGTGCCGGCCCGACACCTGGCAGAACCTGTTCTGGTTCGCGGGTGTGGCGACCCTGCTGGGAGCGGGGCCTCTGTACCGCGCCCGGCGTAGCGTCACGGCCGGTGCACTGATGGGCCTGGCCATCATGACGAACGTGAAGGCCGGACTTGGTCCATTTGTGCTGGCGTTGTTCTACGCGCTGGGCGGGCGCCTTCACGGCCTTGCCCCGCGCGCCGTAGGCCAGGTGCTGGCTGGCCTTGTCGCCGGCGGGCTGTTCGCGTACCTGCCGTTCGTCGCGTATTTCTTCCGCCACGATGCGCTGGCCGAGATGCACGATTACAGCGTGTGGTGGAACTTTCTATACGTCGATGGCGGCAGCGCCGCGGGGCTGAGCCGCGCGAATGCCGGCTTCCTGCTCACCTGGCAACTGCCTTTCGTCCTGCTCGCGGGCTGGGGCGCGCTGGCATGGATTCACGATCTGCGAAGTCCAACGGGCGTGCTCGTCCGGCCACAGGCATGGATGCTGCTGGCGCTGGCCGCCGGCACGGGGCTGAGCCTGGCCATGGATTTCTACTACCAGTTCTTCCTGATCTTCCTGCCAGCATGGTCGATCATTGCAGCGTTCGGTTTGCTCCGACTGGGCGAACTCCTGGTCGAGCACCGTGGTGGCCCCGGCCGCGTTGCCGCAGCGGCCGTCGCGCTCGCCGCGGCGGGCTATATGCTTACGGCCGCCGCCCGGCTCACACCAACCCAGGAGCGGCCAGAGTTACAGTTCCAGAAATCATTTACGCGCATGATGCTGCAATCGGTGCCGCGCACCGAGCCGATCGCCGTGATTTGGGACATCTGCGGGGGATTCATGTTCAACGAGCCGCTGCAGTACTACTGGGGCGCGGAGTCGGCGATCGGTCTGACGGCGGAGAGACATTCGGGAATCAATCCGTTTGGCGAACCTTTCACTGCAGCGCTGGAACAACGGAGAGTACGTTTCGTGGTCGGGCGGGACGATTTCCTGCTGCGCAACCTGCCCGAGGCAACGCAGAGGTTTCTGCACGAGAAATACCGCTACAGCAATTGCCTCTGGACTCGCCGCCGCGAGGCGCTGCCGTGAGCACGCCAAGCCGCGGCGCGATGGGGTGGATGTGGCTGGTTCCGGCGCTGGCCGGTGCCGCGGCAGTCATGCCCTCGGTGTCGGGCCAACTCGTCTGGGACGATGTGTTCTGGGCGCGGCAGATCCAGTACTTCACCAGCCTCGCCGCGGTGCTGCGCCCGCCGGCGGACATACCCGACTGGCCCGCGGGGTATTTCCGCCCGGTCACGACGCTGAGCTACCTGCTCGACCTGAAGCTGCACGGACCGGATGGAGTCTGGGGCCGGCATGTTTCGAATATCGTTTATCACGCCATCAGTTCGGCGCTGGTCTGGTGCCTCGCCCGGCGCCTGCTCACCGGCGCCGGGCGCAATGCCGGCGCGCTGGCCGCGGGACTGTTGTTCGCCGCCCACCCGATCCACACGGAATCGGTCTGCTGGGTCGGTGCGCGCGTGGACGTGCTTGCGACCCTGTTCACGCTCGGCAGCGTGCTGCTGGCGCTCGCCTGGCGCGACCGCCGGTCGTACATCGCGCTGGTGCTCGCGCCGTTGTCGTTTTTGTTGGCCGCCGGCGCCAAGGAAGTTGGCGTTGCCGGGCTTGGCCTGGTGCCGCTCGTGCTCCTGCTCGCGCCGCGCCCCGAATCCACTGCGCCGGGGCACCGCCCGGTCACGACCTGGAGGCCGCTGGCGGCTTTGTATCTCGCCGCGATCGGGATTTACGTCGCGCTGCGTCTGGCTGGCGCCGAAAGCCTGGCCGGCCAGGTCAACGCAGTTGATCCGTCGAACCTGCTGCGCGCCGCCGGGTATTACCTGATGAAGCTCGTCTGGCCGTGGCCGCAGTCGAATTACGTGGTGTGGGAGCTGGTGCCGGGCATTGCGGCCGCGGCGGCGGCGATCGCGGTGTCACTGGCACTCACCGGTGCGGCCGCGGCGTGGTGGCGGCGCAGCGGCGAGTCCGCCGCGCTCATCGGCCTGGTCTGGACAGGCATGGGACTAGCGCCGTCGCTGGTGGTGGCGCTCTCGACGTTCGCCGCAACACCGGTCGCCGAGCGTTACCTCTACCTGCCGTCGGCCGGCGCGGCGCTGGCGTTCGGCGCACTGATCGGCCCGCTGAGCGCATCGCGGTGGCATGTTGCCGCCTTCGGCGCAGCGGTCGTGGCCTGCGGCGCCTACTTTGCCACCAGTGTCGATCGCAGTTTCGACTGGAGCAGCAACATCCGCCTGTGGTCGTCCACGGTGCAGCGGGTCACGACGCACGGCCAGCCCTGGGTCGAACTGGGGCTCGCCCACTATGTCGCCAGCGAATACGACCCGGCGCTGGCGGCGTTTTCGGCAGCGCGACGTCTGAAAACGGACCATGGCACGCTGGCGGTAGCCGAGTACCATGCCGGCGTCATCTATCTGAAACAGCGCGACCTCGACCGGGCCGAGCAGGCGTTCCGGCAGTCGCGTTCGAACCAGCCCGACTATGCGCTGGCGCATTACGGGCTCGGGCGCGTCTACTACGAACGGGCGCTGCAGGCCGAAGCGCCACGGGGCGGTCTCGCGCTGCTGGCGCTGTCGCTGCAGGGATTCAACGAATCGATCCGGCTGAGTCCCGGATTCGGCGAGCCGCGCCGCGAACTGGCCCGGGTTCTCCTCAAACGCGGCGACCTGCTGGCCGCCACGGGCGACGGTACCGCGGCCGCGCAGAGCTATCGGGCCGGGCTGTCCCACCTCGATACGCTGATTCGCGCGCTTCCCGCGCTGCTGGCGCAGCCGGATATCGCCGTGCTGCGCAACGAGTTGCGCGCCAAGGCAGGGGCGTGACACCGTTGGCGCTCACAGCCATCGCCGTGCTGCTGCTGATCGGCATCGCCGGCGCCGGCCTGCATTTCACCTACGGCGTATTCGACGCCGATGAACTGCAGCACGCGCACATCGCCTGGCTGATCGCCCGCGGCGAGGTACCTTACCGCGATTTCTGGGAACACCACGGGCCGCTGTTCGGCCTGGTGAACGGCTGGCTGCTGCGCATCAGCGGCGCGCCGCCGGGCATTGATCTGCTCTATGCGTGCCGCGCGCACAGCACGATGGCAAGCATGGCAGCGCTGCTCGCCACGTACCTGATCGCCCGCGCGGCCGGCCTGGCGCGAACGGCCAGCGCGGCAGCCCCGGCAATCCTGCTCGCGAGCTTCTTCGTCCACGACAAAGGCGTCGAATGCCGGCCCGACACGTGGCAGAACGCGTTCTGGCTGATGGGGTTGTGGGTTTTGCTGCGCAGCCTGCGCCGGCGGCAGCCGGTTATGACCACACTCGCGGGCAGCCTGATGGGCCTGGCTGCGCTGACCAACGCCAAGGCGGGCCTGGGTCCCCTCGCAATACTTTTGTTTTACCTGTTCGGCGCGCGGCTGCATGGCCTTGGCGCGCGCGCGGTGGCCGCCGATCTCGGGCTGCTGGCGACCGGCGGCCTTTTGCCGTACGCGCTGGTGCTGCTCTATTTCCTGGCGCACGACGCTATCCCGGATTTTCACTATTACAACCTGGCGTGGAATTTCGCGGCCGCGGGCTACGAAGTGGAGGCCACCGATCGCGGCTGGCGATTCGCCGCATCATTCGTCCAGCGGCAGTGGCCCATCGCGCTGGCGGCAGCCGCGGGCCTCGCGTTCTGGTGGGCAGGCTGGCGCCGCAAGGCATGGCGGCCGGAAACGCCGCTGATCGGACTGATCGCAGTCAGCGCAATCCTGAGCACAGCCGGACTTGCGGCCGGCTTCTACAGCCAGTACTTCCTGTTTCTGCTTCCGCCGTGGTGCGTGCTCGCGGCCTACGGCATGAACAGCGCAGTCGAGCGGCTTGCGCCTCGACTGGGAGCGAACGCATCGATCGGTTTCGCGGCGGGCGCGGTGCTCGGCATCGCGCCAATCGCGCTTCAGGCGGCGCGCTTCGCGCCGACGCAGGAGCAAGCGTTACTGCAGCGACAGAAGTCTCTCACCGCATACCTGCTCGAGGTGACGCCGCGCACGGAACCGATCGGCGTTATCTGGGACGCCTGCGGCGGGTTCATGTTCAACGCGCGCTTGCAGTTTTACTGGGCGGCCGACGGGCCGGTCGGCGCAGTCGTGGCACGGCAGACAGGCGAGAACCCCTTCGGCAGCGCCTTCGTCGCCGCGCTCGATCAAGCACGCGTTCGCTATATCGCCGGCACAGACGGCGCAAAATTTCGCGAATTGCCCGCGGCGACACAGGCGTACATCCACGAGAACTTCACTTATACGGACTGCCTGTGGACGCGGCGGCAGCCCCTGCCAGTGCGTTGAACCGCCGGCACATGGCGTCAGCCAATGGCGCCCGGCGAGCGACCCACCCAAAGCCGCCGTAGCCCGCTGATCAGAGGCCGCGACACGGCTGCCGGCAGCAGCGCTGTCAACGCGATTCGCCCGGCCTGAAACGTGGCCCACCGCAGGTCGAGCGAGCGCGCCGGCACGGCCGTCAGGTAGCGCCACCAATAGCGAGCCGCCAGCCGACCGCTTGCCGGACCTGAGGAGGTGCCGAGCACGCGACCAGTGAAATAGCGGTTCAGATTGGCGATGCCTTCCCGGCGCAGCTCATCGCGTCTGGCTCCGGCCGGCAGCCGGTTCACGGCGGCGCTGAACACCCGCAGGCAGGCCTGCTCCTGACGCCGGATGCTTGAGGACATGGCGCTGCTGTGCACGCGATACAGTACGTCTGGCCACGGCACACAGGCGAAGGGGTAGCCCCAGGCGAGGCGCAGCCACAGATCCCAGTCCTCGGCGGCCGGCAGCGACTCGTCGAACATGCCGGCGTCGGCAAGCGCGCTGGCGCGAACCAGCGCGCAGGAACCGCTGTCGAGGAAATTCCACACCAGCAGCTTTTCGTACACTCGCCCGCTCGCCGCGATATGGCTGCCCGGGCCAAGGTACGCATCGTGCTCATCGATGCAGTCGGTGAAACTGTAGGCAAGGCCTGCGGCAGGATCACGCCGCAACGCCTCGACCTGGCGCGCGAGCTTGTGCTCGGTCCAGAGATCATCGGCGTCGATGAAGCCGATGAACTCCCCGCGCGCCAGGCGCACGCCCCGGTTACGGCTCGCGGCCAGGCCGCGGTTCTCGAACGAATGTACCGCAATGCGCGGGTCGCGGAACGAGCCGGCGATGCGCACGGTGTCGTCAGTCGAGCCATCGTCGATTACCAGCAGCTCGAAGCTCCCATGCGTCTGGCGAAGAACGCTGGCGATGGTCGCGGCAATGGTCCCGGCGCCGTTGTAGACCGGCAGCACCACCGAGACCTCGGGACTGGTTGCGTTCATCTGGGTAACAACAGGTGCCGGTAGTGCGCGGCAGCCACCGCAGGCCAATCGAACTCCTGCGCGCGCCGGCGGGCGTGCTCCGCGAACGCCTGTCTTTGCGCCGGGGTCATGTCATGCGCGCGAATCAGTGCGCTCGCAAGCGCCGCCTCGTCGCGCTGGGGCACGACAAGGCCGTCCGTGCCATCGGCGATGACGTCGTCAGCGCCGCTTACGTCGGTCGCCACGCAGACGAGCCCGGCCGCGAGTCCTTCCAGTAATGCCACGGGCAAGCCTTCGGCGTCGTCATCGGCGGCAACCACGCTCGGCACCACCATCGCGTCGGCGGCTGCGATCACATGGCGCTTTGCCTCGCCGGAAACGAAGCCGGTGAACTGCACCCGGCTTTCCATGCCCAGCAAGCGCACCTCGCGCTCCAGCGCGGAGCGCAATTCTCCCTCGCCAGCGATCAACAGCACGACATCGCGACGCGCCTGTGCCACCGGCGCAAACGCCCGCAACAGCACGTCGATGCCCTTTTTCTCGGTCAGCCGCCCGAGAAACAGGTACACGGTGCGGCCGTCGAGGCCGAGGTCCCGGCGTATTGCCGCCCGCTCATCGGTGCCGACTGGCCGAAGCGCGGCTACATCCACGCCCATCGGCAACGTCAGCGTCCGCGCGCCGAGCGCCGCTCGTTCAGCAGGATCAGCAAAGAAAGCGAAGAGCTTCTCGCCCGTGCGGCGGCTCACCACGGTACATGCACGCACCCGGCGCATGACAAAGCGCACCAGGACCGGCCCGAGCCACGGCATGCGGCGCATCACGTGCACGTCGGACGAGTGGCTGGTCAGCACATGGGGAATGCCGGTCAGCAGGGCAACGGCCCCACCGACCAGGCCCTGCGGTGCGAACCAGTGCGAGTAGATCACCGCCGGACGCCAGCGCAGGCAAAATCCGAGCACCGCAAGGAACTCGGCGGCGAACAGCAACGGCACCTGCAGCCAGAGCCAGCCGTTGCGGCGCAGATTGGGCAGGATCGCCGGGTAGACCAGCCGCTGCAGGCTCGCCGGCCAGACATAGCGAAAACGGTGCACCGTCACACCATCTATCGCCTCCTCGGTTGCCGCGCCGGCATGGTGCGGAGCGAGGATGTGGATTTCCAGGCCCGGGTCGTGCCGGCGCAGGGCACGCGCCTGGTCCAGCACGAACGCCGGGACCGCATCGCCCGCCCAGCGCGGCAGCGTCGAGGCAGTGATCAGGACACGCATGGCGGCCGCGAGCGCAGGTAATCAAGCGCGCCGCGGATCTCCAGCGGCACGAAGCGCCACCGCCAGGGGGCTGCGCTGCGCCACGCCCAGCCAAGCAGGTAGCGGCGCTGGCCGCGGCGTATGCACTTGGCATAGTAGGCGCCACGGCCGTGCGCGTTCTGCCGGCGCAGTGCCTCGGTCTGCGCACCGGGCTTGCGACCGTGGTGGTGATAAACCAGCAGCCCGGGCAGGTAGGCCCCGGTCACGCCGGCAAACGAGGCACGTGCGACGAGGTCGATGTCCTCGCAGCGAAACCTGAGCCCCGGGCCGAATTCCGGGTCGAAGCCTCCGGCCATCTCGAACGCACGCCGCGTGAGCACCATGTTGGCGCCCTGGATAAGCCCCGCGCGCAGAAACGCGCCCGGCTGGATAATTTGCCGTCGCATGGAATAGCTGGTGGCAATCGGCGCGTCGGCCGGGTCATGCAGCAGAATGCGCCCGCCCGCGTAGCCGAATGCACCGGTTGAGAATTCACGGACCGCCGTGTCGAAGTAGCCCGGCGCCAGATAACAGTCGTCGTCGGTGAAGGCAATCAGATCGGCCTGGCAGCGTGAGATTGCGCTGTTCAGGGCCGCGCTTTTCCCGGGCCGCGGATCGGCCAGCAACTCGACGGGGAAAGCCGCATGTTTCGCAAAACGCTCCAACACCTCCGGCGTGCCATCGGTCGAGCCATTGTCCACTATGACGACCTCGGCATGCGCGGCGCGAATCTCCGCCGATGGCAGCCGCTCGAGAAAGCGCGTGAGCTGGGCGGCACGGTTGCGCGTGGCCACCAACAGCGAGACGGCAGGTTTCTCGGCGGCGCCCGGCATCGCGCGCTCACTCGCTCGCCGATAACGGCGGAAAACCGATGCGCCGCGCTCCGGGCACGAACAGCCTCTCGCCATCGCCCTCACGGCTCGGCCTGCAGCTGCTATCCCGGTCGGGGTCGAAGGCGGCGAAGTACTCCCGGGCGGCGAGCGGACCGGGAAGTCGTTGGACGTGGCTCCGTTGCAGGTTGTAGACCAGCAGGGTCTGGTAGCGATACGGCCCGATCCTCTTGTCCCAGATGTGCGTGTAGATGCCCTCCTCGGTGATTTCGAGGCTCGGCTTGACTATGTCGCCGGCCAGCGAGTCGTCACGGTAGACCAGCCGCAGAGCGGCCGAGATGTCCCACCAGGAATCGAATACCGGCGCCGGTCCCACATAGGGGCAGAGGCCGTCGAGCAGCAACGTACTGCCCGATGGCAGCGTCGGCACGTCGCGCTTAACCGCAGCGAGAACCACACGCTGCCGCGCGGCTGCCGCACCCCAGTACAGGCCGAGGGTGTTGACGATGATGAAACCCGACGCGCACAGCGTCGCAACCGCAGCGGTGAAGATACTGACGCGCCACGTCGGCGGGAACCACGTAACGGCCCAGCCGAGCACGCCGACGATACCCAACGCGATACCGATGACCGCGGCCATGGACGTGCGATTGTTGATCCCGGTCGTGGAAATGCCGGCGGTAAACGTCACGAAGAAGATACTGTACCCGGCGATCACGAGCAGCGCGCCCGCTGCAATCCGCCGCGCATGGGCGACCCGATCGGCGAGCATGGCCCCCGTCTCGCGCGCGGCGCGCCGCAGGTACACGAGGACCACCATGCCCGCGAGGAGGCCCGCACCGACGACCGGCGCGACGTCCTGTCTGGCGACGATGTCCCAGAGCACGAGCGGCAGGCGCAGGCCGAAATCGCCGAACACCAGCGTGTAGAAGGCAATAGCCAGCAGCTTACCGAACCACACGACGTGATCGATCGCAGTCGCCTCGACCATGCGGGCGGTGTAGATCGCTTTGAAAACTCCACAGGCGATTACGATGGCAAGCTGCACGACGGCGAACGGCAGGATCGAGCGCCACTCCGCGGTCCCGTGCCGGCGGTGGCAGAACCAGACCACGACGGGATTGAGAACGATCAGCGGCATGAAGATCTCGTAACTCATCACGCTGGTCAGCAGCGCGACCACCGAGACCATCCGCAAAGGCCAGCGCCTGCCGGCAGGCCGTCCGGTCGCCTTCAGGTCAGCCAGCAGCGAGATGAAGTAGGCCGCCGCGCTGAGCGCGACCTGGATCGTGACGAACCAGAAGCGGTCGGTTGCATAGTGCGGCAGGAGGCCGAACAGTAATGCGGCGGCAAGCGCCGTCAGGCGGTCCTGCCCGATCTCACGAAGCACCAGATAGAAAAGCACGGCACTGGCGGCAATGACCGACGAATTGACCACGTGATGGCCGAGCGGCTGCGCACCGAACACTGCGAGAAGAATGCCCGCGTAGAGCGCATGGACCGGCCGCGTCATGATGCTGTCGGTCAGCGAAAAAGTCCGCCAGAGCATTTCACCGAGCGACTGCCGCCGGGGATCTCCGAGCACGTACCAGAGGAACGTCCAGTCGTCGCTGTAGAAGCCGAGGAACGGCACGTACAGTGCGGCGGACAGCAGCACGACCAACGCGATCGCCAGACTGTCCTGGACGAGCAGCCGCTGCGACTTCATGACCGGCCGCCCGGGGCATTGGCGCCCCGTAGTGCCGCGTGAATATCGAACCGCTCGCCTACACCGCCGGTTCCGGGTTCACCGTCGATGTCGCGCAGCGCCTGCCAGACGGCGAGGATCTGCTGCGGAGTGAGCCAGGGCCCCGCCCGATCGTTGCCAAATGGTCCACTCGCGCCGCGCGGGAAACGCCAGGCGCCGTCACGGGCTGGTCGCGCCAGCCGGGCGGCGCGCCTCGCAGCCCCTACGCATAACCCCATCAGGCCTTCTCGCGCGCGCAGCCGTCGCAACCGCAGCTGCCGCGGAAGTGTTGCCGGGGTGATAACCGCGAGGTCGTCCTGGCGGACGCACCTGAGGCCCGGGTAACCGAGCTCCGCCAGCCTGGTGATGTCGCGACCACCGTCCTCATGAGACATCCCGATGGAAACGTACCGTGGAAGATCGGGCGGCACCGGCGCGAGCGGGCACAACCGGTCGCTGCCTTCGATGTCGATCTTCAGATAGAGCGGCACACCGAACCGCCGGAGCGCATCGCCAAAAGGCATGCAGCGGACTCTGGCTCTGCGGACCGCGCCGCCGAAGCGCGCGGCGTACTCGGCGCGCGTCGACCCGATCAGGTCCGGGTTGGCCGCGATGGCGGCCACCCGATCGCCCTTGTGGAGGCAATCGGCGGTGCCGTCGCCATTGTGCATGCCGACGTCGCAGATGAGGTCCGGATCGCAGGTCATAACCCGCCCGGTCGGCCCGCCTCTGCCTCCGTGACCGCTGGCTCGTGGCGGGCCGGGGCGCCCGAATCGCTGCGCTGAATCTCGCGCACCACGAACTGCGGCCGGCCGACCGCAGTCAGATACAGCTTGCCGAGATATTCGCCGATCAGCCCGAGCATCAGCAGCTGCACGCCGGAGAAGACCAGCACCGCGGCCATCAGCGAAGTCCAGCCCTGCGGCGTCTGGTACAGCAGCCGCTCGACCACGGCGAACACCGCCACCAGCATGCCGAGCAGGCTGATCGCCACCCCGAGCAGGCTGCTCACGCGCAGCGGCATCACCGAGAAATTCACGAACATCGCGAGCCACAGCCGCGCGAGCTTACGCAGCGTATAGCCGCTCTGCCCCTGCGCGCGATCGGCGTGCTGCACCTCGATGCTGCCAATCCGTTGCGTGACCTGCAGGATCAGGCCATCGATGTACGGGTACGGCCCGCGGTAGGCGATCACCTGGTCACGGAGAAATGCATTCACGCAGCGGAAGCTCGACAGGTACAGACCCTTCGGCTTATCGAGCAGGAAACCGGCCATCGCGTTGGTGAAGCGGCTGCCGAGGTTGCGGAATGCCGAGTGCATCTTCTGGGGATAGCGGGTGTATACGACATCGAACTGCGGATGGGTGCGCGCGTAGTCGTACAGCTTGCGCACCTCCGATGGCGGGTTCTGGAAATCGTCGTCGATGTTGATGATGTAACGGCCACGGGCGACGGCGTAACCGGCCATGACCGCATTGTGCTCGCCGAAATTGCGCGCCAGCTCGACGGCGATGACCGGCACCGGCAGTTGTCCCGCCAGGCTGCGGATCACCTCCCCGCTGTTGTCGGGGCTGCAGTCATTGACCAGCACCAGTTCCAGGCCGCCGGCGATGTCGAGCCTGGCCAGTTCCTTCGCCAGCGGCCCGATGGTGGCGGCCCCGCGATACACCGGAATCACCACCGACAAACCGACCATCTAGAGCTCCTTGCGAGCCACGCAGAGCACCGAGCCGCCAAAGGGCAATCGCCAGCCGGCGCCGATGAGCCGGCGTTCGAAACCGACCAGGCGCCGGAAAAAGGCGTCAACCGACGCCGGAAACGGGCGCACATCCGAGCCTCCCGCAGCGGAGGGAAATACCTTGCGGCGCAGGACCATAAACGGGAATAGTAATGTATTCCAATACGTGCCGGTCACGACCACGAGGCCGGCGCCCGCCAGCAGGCGGCGGACCTCCCCCAGGCTGAAGCGCCGCGACTGGCCCACCGCCCGGTCGTGGTAGGACAGCAGCCATTGGTAGGCCGCCAGGTTCAGCACCAGGAGGCCCCCGGGCCGCAGCACGCGGCCGAACTCGGCCACGGCGCGCGCCGGGTCGACATCGTCCGCATCGAGCACGTCGAGGCTGATAATCGCGTCGAACGTCGCATCGGCATACGGCAGCGCATTCACCGAGCCGCAGCGGATCTCGGCGCTGGTCTTGCCGCGCGCGCAGGCACAAGCCGTCTCGGCGTAATCCAGGCCGGACAGCGCAGCGCGGGGAAAACGTTCTGCGATGCGCGCGAGCATGCCACCGGTTCCGCAACCGGCGTCGAGCAGGCGGAATTCGCCCGCCGACAAGTGCCGGGTCAGTATATCGAGCACCGTACCGCGCAGGCCGGCGAACCACCACATCGACTCCTCGAGCTGGTCGAGGCGACGGTATTCGTCCTCACGCACCGAGCGGCTCCGCGGGCAAGCCTTTGGTCCCCAGGAACTCGGCACGGTCGCGAATGTAATCGCTTTCGTCGAAAGGTTGATCGCAAAACACCACCAACACCGCTTCCGGCCCGGGGAAACTGAGTTCGACCCACAGCCCCGGAGGAACCAGAAGCCCGGCGGCCGGATCGTCGAGGACGATGAGGCGAGTTTCACGGCCATCGTCCACGCGCAGCTCGACGCGCCCGGAAAGCCCGACGAAAAGCTGGCTGCAGGCGCGATGTGCATGCCGCCCGCGGGTGCCGCCGGCGGCAATCCCGGTGAGGGTAAAGACACGGGCGATAGGGAACGGCACGCCGGTGGTATCGGCGCCGGAATACACCGTGAGCACGCCATTGCCCAGATGCTGCGGAAAGCTGATCTCGCGCGCGTCGGCGACGCTTGCCTGCATCATGCCGAGCCCCCGAAGAACCCGCGCACCGCTGCGATCACGCGGTCCTCGGCCGCCTCCCCCAGTTCGGGGTAAAGCGGCAGCGTCAAGATCGTTGCCGTAAGCCGTTCCGTGACGGGCAGCGGCCCGGTGCGCAACCGCCCGGCGTAGGCCGGCTGCGCGTGCGCGCCGACCGGGTAATGAATGCCGGCGATGATGCCAAGCCGGCGAAGGTGGCCGAGCAAGGCGTCGCGCATCGCTTTGTCGGGCAGTTCGATCACGTAGAGATGCCAGGCGTGCGTCGAGCCGGGCCGCTCGGCCGGCAGCTGCACCGGCAGCCCGGTGAGGCCGGCCGCATAGCGGGCCGCGAGCGCACGCCGGCGCGCGTTGCCGTCATCGAGGAGCGGCAGCTTTACCTGCAGAACCGCCGCCTGCAGCGGGTCGAGACGGCTGTTGCAGCCGGGCACGATGCTGCAGCGAAACTCGTCCCAGCCATACTGGCGCAGCTGCCGAACCCGCCCGGCCAGCGCCGCATCGCCAGTGACGACCATGCCGCCATCGCCGATGGCGCCCAGATTCTTGGTCGGATAAAAACTGAAGGCGGCAGCCACACCGACCGTACCGACGCGCGCGGCGCGCCAGCGCGCACCGGCGGCCTGCGCACAGTCCTCGATCAGCGCCAGGCGGTGGGCCCGGCACAGCGCGCCGAGCCCGTCGAGATCCGCGGGCTGGCCGTACAGGTGCACGGCGATCACGGCGCGGGTGCGAGGGCCGATCGCCGCCGCGGCGGCAACAGGATCGAGCGTGCGCCACGGCGCTTCGATATCCACCAGCACCGCGCTCGCGCCGCTCATCTCGATAGCCGCCACCGTGGCGACGGCGGTGTGCGAGGGCGCGATGACCTCGTCACCCGGCCCGATACCGAGGGCGCGCAGGGCGAGGTGCAACGCGTCGGTGCCGCTGTTGACGCCGATCGCATGACAGGCGCCGAGATACCGCGCGAATGCCTCCTCGAACGCCGCCACCTCCGGTCCCAGCACATACGCCGGGCTGTCGAGCACGCGCTGGATCGCCGCGTCGATTGCCGGCTTCAGCGCCAGGTAGCCCGCCCGCGGATTGGATGTCGGCAGGTCGTCCATGCGCCACCGTCTACGAGCAATTGCTCACAGCTCGTCGGCTATCTCGGTGAGATAGCGCCCATAGGCACTCTGCGGCAGCATCCCGCGCAGCGCCTCGAACCGGGCGCGATCGATCAGACCCATCCGCAGCGCGATCTCCTCGAGGCAGGCAACCTTGAGACCCTGCCGCTCCTCGACAGCCTGGACAAATGAGGCTGCCTGCATCAATGACTCCGAGGTGCCGGTGTCGAACCAGGCGTAGCCGCGTCCGAGGCGGGTCACCGACAGTTCGCCGCGCTCGAGGTAGGCGTGGTTGATGCTGGTGATTTCCAGTTCCCCGCGTGCCGACGGGCGCACCTGCCGCGCCACCTCGACCACGCGCCCGTCGTAGAAGTAGAGCCCGACGACCGCATTGCGCGATCGGGGTCGATCCGGCTTCTCGACGATGGAGACCGGCCGACCGGCGGCGTCGATCTCCACCACGCCATAGCGCTGCGGATCCCGCACCACGTAGCTGAAGATGCAGGCGCCGCGCGAGCCCGCCTCCTCGAAACGGCGGCGGGTCTGGCCGAGCAGGCTGATCAGGCCATCGCCATAGAAAATGTTGTCGCCGAGGATGAGTGCGCAGGGTTCCCCTTGAATAAACGACTTGCCGATCAGGAACGCCTCGGCGAGACCGCGCGGCTCGGCCTGCACGGCATAGTTCAGCGACAGCCCGAGGCGGCTGCCATTGCCGAGCAGCCGCCGGAACAGCGCCTGCTCGTCAGGACGGGTAATGAGCAGGATGTCGCGGATCCCCGCCATCATCAGCGTGGACAGCGGGTAGTACACCATCGGCTTGTCGTACACCGGCAGCAGGTGCTTGCTCACCACCTGCGTCAGCGGATAGAGGCGGGTGCCGGAGCCCCCGGCGAGAATGATGCCTTTCATGGTGCCGGATGCCCCGGGCAGAAAAACGTCATTCTAGATGCCAGCTACGGTTGCGGCGAGCCTGTGCGGCTGATCGCATGCCCGCGCGGCGGTCGCCGAATTACGGCGGCGCCTGCTTCGTATCGGCCGACCCGCGGGCGCCTAGAACTCAGGCGGGTTTTCGATGATGGGCTCCATCTGCCCTGTCACCAGCGCGCGGACATATTCGGGCGACGGGAGATGGCAGTAGTAAACACCCTTCTTGTCGGCGGCGACGTCTCCGCTGCCGACGGTACGCGCCACCGCAATCGCGTAGCCGCGGAAGGCCAGTTTGCCCGCGTTGACGCCTATTGTCGGGATGAACGCCACGCGCGGCAGGTACGGCAACGGATAGAGCCAGTTCGGCCCCGACGCTGCCATGATGTCCGACAGGTACACAATCTCATTCTGCGGAAAGCGGATGCTGCGCTGCTCGATGCTGTTCAGGCTGGCAAAAACGCTGGCCACCGTGTCCTGGTTGACCTCGCGGCAGCTGCGCTGCGTTCCGGCCGAACCCGCGCCGAAGTAGTAGTTGATCGACTCTGCGTCTTTCATCTTGCAGGAGATGACGATCGGGTACTCCCATTGCGTCTGGGTCAGCTCCCGCTGCGAAATCAGCTGCTGGGTGATCAACGGCATCTGGTCGCCGTTCGGGTAGGCGATGAGACCGCCATTGTAGGTACCGAGATTCGGACCCGTGTACGGCGCCGAAGAGGAGTTCGCGAACGTATCCAGCTCGTTGTGCACGATATTCCAGGAATAAATCGCGGTGCTCGCGACGATCTGCTGGGCGCGGCTGCAGAAACGACCCACCGCGCCGACCGAGTACAGCTCGGAGCGCAGCGATGGCACCGCATGAGCCGATGCGGCCACCAACAGGGTCCCGAGAAATGCCGTACACGCCAGTGCGATGCGGCGGAGCCGGAGGTTATCGGGCATGGTGAATTCCTTGCTGCGTTACTGGCCGGACGCTGACCGGCTGGAATTTTGCAAATTGGTTGAGCGCTTACCCGCGAAACATAAAACACAAATGAATGTGTCACGGGCGCTACGCACCGATGCTAAGTGGCCTGCCGACGAAGTGTCAATATTGCTCCGGTCCGACACCCCTTATGACAAGTCCATTTACACAAGCGCCGCCGCCGGACTAGCATGACCTAGGCCGTTTGCCCATGCACAAGAACAGCCAATGACCAGCCCAGCCAGGATCGCCTTCGCCGCGGCAGCCGCGCTCACGATGTGGAGCTCCGCGGCCTTCTCAAGCCCGGTACAGTGGACACTGACCGACGTGCTGTTCGAGGATGGCGGCACCGCGACCGGCTCTTTCGTCTATGACGCGGACACGAATGAGTTCTCGACGATCTCGATTGCAACCAGCGGCGGCACCCTGTCGCCACCGGCGTCATACAGCTCACTGTTGATCGGCTCAGCCGGCGATGCCGCGCTGGTGCCAGCCGCCGGCCCGGACCTGACGGGCTCTGCGCTGCTGCAGTTGATCTTCCAGTTTCCGCTGACCAATGCCGGCGGCATCGTATTCCTGATCGATCCGTTCTTCCCGACGGCATCGTCCTTCGAAGGCACGTGCCTGAATGCGGCCTGCACTTCCGTAGACTTCGGCCGCCTGATGGTCGATGGCGGTGTAATCGGCACGCCGCTCAGCGCCACCGTACCCGTCCCGGCCGGCGGTGCGCTGCTTTTCTCGGCGATCGGGCTGCTTGGCGGACTGCGGCGGCTGCGCCACGTCCGCTGACTATCGCGACTGGCGTCGCTCCCACAAGAGCCTTTCGCGGCACCTGTGGCAGCGGTGCAAGCCGCGATCCCCCGACCTGCGGGAGCGGCGCAAGCCGCGATCCCTCCCCGTTTCCTTGCGTGCCGGACGGCGCGACGATTATCGTGTCGTTTTCCAGGCCAACGGCCCGCCGGGCGATACGCCGCAGATGAAGCTGATCGTACAGATTCCCTGCTTCAACGAGGAACACACGCTGCCGCAGACCCTCGCCGACATTCCGCGGCAGATTGAAGGCATCGACGAGATCGAGATCCTCGTCATCGACGACGGCAGCACCGACCGCACCGCCGCGGTGGCGCGAGAACTCGGCGTGCACCACGTCGTGCGCCACAAGCGCAATCGCGGCCTGGCCCGGGCATTTCGCACCGGCCTCGACAACTGCCTGCGCCTCGGCGCCGACATCATCGTCAACACGGACGGCGATAACCAGTACGCCGGGCGGGACATCGAGCGGCTCTGCGCGCCGATCCTGCGCGGCGAAGCCGACATCGTCATCGGCGACCGGCAGACAGACCGCATAGAGCATTTCTCGTTCCTGAAAAAGCGCCTGCAGAAAACCGGCAGCGCGGTGGTCCGCGCGCTTTCCGAGACCGACGTGCCCGACGTGGTGAGCGGCTTTCGCGCCATCTCGCGCGATGCGGCGCTGCATCTCAACATCCTCTCGCCATTCAGCTACACCGTGGAAATGGTGATACAGGCAGGCAAACGGCACATGGCGATCGCCTCCGTGCCCGTCGGCACGAATCCACAGCTGCGCAGCTCGCGGCTGTTCAGCAGCCTGCCGGCGTTCATCCGCGACCAGCTGACCACTATCGTACGCATGTACTCGATGTACCAGCCGCTGCGGGTGTTTTTCTACATCGGCGCCGTGCTGACCGTCCTCGGCGCGATACCGGTAGTGCGCTTTATTTACTACTACGCCATCGGCGACGGTGCTGGCCGCGTTCAGTCCCTGGTGCTCGGTGGCGTACTGCTGATGATGGGCTTTCTGACTCTCATGATCGGGCTGGTGGCGGACCTCATCCATTTCAACCGCCAGCTGCTCGAGATGGTGCTGGCGCGCCTCAAGGCCATCGAGTTCGGGCGGCCCGACCAGGAGCGCTGAGCCTCATGCCAGACCCGCACTCCCCGGCCAGCCCGCCCAGGCAGGGCGACGATGCGCCGGCCGCGCACGGCTTCGACAGGAATTACTTCGCTACCGTCTATCGCCACGAAGGACTGAAGCCGTTCAGCATGCACTGGTGGTCGGTGTACTGGTACGCCGGCATGGCTCGCTGGTGCCTGCGCCGCGTCGGTGGCCAGCGCATGCTGGAAATCGGCTGCGGCCACGGTTTTGTGCTGGCCCGCCTGGAAAAGCAGTACGAGACCTTTGGCGTGGACATTTCGAGCTACGCGGTCTCGCGCGCGGCGGAATTCGCGCCACGGTCGAACTGCGCGGTCGCCAACATCGAGCACGGCTTCCCGGCGCACCTCGCGCCGGGCAGTTTCGACCTCGTCATGGCCAAGTACGTGTTCGAGCACCTGCGCGACCCGGGCGCCGCCATGCGCCGCGCCGCGGCGATGCTGCGGCCCGGAGGCATGCTGTTTATCTCGGTGCCTTACACCGGCTCGCTGGGCGCCCGCATGAAGGGCGCCGACTGGTACGCCAACAAGGATCCCACTCACTGCTCGCTGCTCGGACGCGCCGAGTGGCTGCGGCTGGCGGCAAATGCCGGGCTGGTTATCGAACGGGAATCCGCCGACGGCTGGTGGGATGTGCCCTACGTCAAATGGCTGCCGTCATGGCTGCAGTTGCCCTGCGTGATCGCGCCGACGGCGTTGGCCTGCCTGTCCGGGCGGCCGATCCTGCCACCGCGGTGGGGCGAGAACGTGCTGATTTTTGCCCGCAAGCCCTGATCAGGCGACCTTCAGCACCTGCCCGGTCATATGCTGCGGCACCGCCACGCCGAACAGCGTGAGTATGGTCGGCGCCAGGTCCTCGATCCCGGGGTCCGGCGCATCGAAGCGCCGGTTGGAAAACAGCACGCCGGGCACCAGCCGCGGATCGACGCAGTGATCGCCGCTCCAGCTCCTGGTGTTATCGCTGAACACCGCAGCGGTCACCTGCCCGGTGGCGCACTCCCATGAGGCGCGATAGCCGCGGTCGTAGCCGACGATGAGGTCCAGGTTGGCCGCCTGGTACGGCCCGCGCGAATGAACCGCGGACGAATCGAAGACCTGCTTGACCGCCACGAGTCCCGTTTCCGGATCCCGTAATCCCGAAAGCTCGGCGATGATCGCCTCCTTGACCTGCTGTGCCTCGGCGCCGGCCGCGACGATGCCCTGGGCCTCGCGGCCACGCTGGTTGATATAGATACCGCCAAGGCCGAACGCGTAGGCCCTGGTGCGGGTCCAGTCGACCTTGTCGAACCAGTCACCGCAGGTGGTTGCGCCGTCCTTCAGGTGCAGCAAGCCCTGGTCGCGCAACCAGGCGTTGAGGTTTACCCCGCGGCGAAAGGACTGGAACCCGTGGTCGGAAACCACCAGGACCATGTCCTCCGGGCCGAGATCATCCAGGACCTTGCCGACCGTGGCGTCCGCGCGCTTGTAGACGTCGCGGATGGCGTGGCGGAACCGCTCGGTGTCCTTGCCGCGATTGGCCGGGTGATCGGCCTCGAGGTAGCGGTAGAACATATGCTGGGCGCGGTCGGTGCCATCGAACACGCAGGCCACCACGCCCTCGCGGGATTTTGCCAGCGCGTTGAAGAACATTTTCTCGCGCTCCTCGTGGTGGTCCATGGTCTGCTTGAAGAACGCCTCCTCGTCGATGACCCGCTCGTTGAGCGCCCAGGTGTCCTCGGCGAGCCCGAGGGTTGCAAACTCGCCAATCAGCTTCGAAAGATAAACCGAGTAATAAGTCGGCCAGGAAATCGGCAGCGCCGGATTGCCCGGGTCGATATTGATCGGCGTGACGTACAGGCCGAACTCCGGCGCGAGCTTCGTCACGTAGAAACGCGCGATGCCATGCACCTTCACGCCCGGCGCCGCGTGCCAGACGAGGTGAATCCACGGCGAGTACTCCCGCTCCTGCAGCCGGTAACGGCGCCCCGAGATTTTCAGCACGATCTCGCCCTTGTCGGGCAGGACACGCACGCTGAATGGCAGGCCGAGCGGGCGGTGATCGGCTCTCATCGGGTTGTCGGGTCCGGGCAGGCTCGCCTCGAAACCACCGTCTTCGATCTTCACCAGGAATCGCTGGCCGCCGGTCCGCTCGGCCGTCCCGGCAACGGCACCGGCCTCCGCCGGCACGGTCGTGTAGTAGGTAAAAGAACCCTGGGTGCCGCGCAGGTCCGGTACGCACATCGCCGAGAGCATCGCGCCGGCGAACTTCTCCGGCGGGAACGTCAGCGGGACTCGCAGGATGTTGCAGGGGATGCCGTGCTCGCCGAGCACGCTCCAGAACGCGCGGCTCTTGCGCATGTTGCGCAGCAGCGGGCGGCCGAGCGGGATGATCCAGTTGCCGACGCGCATGGTTCGCGGCGTCGGCGAGACCTCGGAGCTCGACAGCTTCGGCTTGTAGGTACGCACGTCACGGTCGAGAAAATCAAAGATGTTGTGCCGCGACGGATCGACACCGGTCATAAACGACGACCAGGCGACCGGGGAAATCGACGGATAGGTGGTGCGCAGTCGGCCGAAGCTGCCCTCGCGTGCCAGTCGCGCCAGGTTCGGTAACTCTCCCGACGCGATCCACCGTTCAGCCAGCCCGGGGTCGAGCCCGTCGAGCCCCACCACGACAATTCGCTTGACGCGGGCATGGCTGAGCGCCTTGCGGCGCCGCAGGCGGCGGATGGCGTAGCGAAAGGGCCAGATCAGCAGCGACAGGGCGCCGGCGAGAAACGCCAGTACCACACCGAAAAAAGACCCCAGCAGCGCAAAGCCGGCTCCGGGGCCGACATAAGCCACGGCCCCGGCCGGCAGGATGCAAGCCGCGGCGCCAATCGCCAGCAACGATCGCGTTTTCCGGCCCATGCTCAGCCCGACACCGAATCGAGTGTCTCAGTGCGGTTGCGATAGAGATTGCCGTCGACCACGGCGGCCATGCCGGCAACGTCGAGCCCGCCGCCGAGAAACGCATTCAGCCGCTCGGCCACCTTGCGCGGATCGCTCACGGCATCTGCATAGTGAACCTCGATCATCTGCATGTTGCGGCGCTGGCGCGCCATGACCCGCACGTTAACCAGATGCCGGCGGTACAGCTCGCGGGCCCTGTCGTCGGTCACCGGGTTCGGTTCGCCGCGCCTCGAAAGCATGGCGTTCTGCGATGCGATCACCTCCTCCACGTCGCGCATCGCAAACACGATGCGGTAGAAGTTGTCGTCCGGAAGCTCTTTCAGCAAGTGCGAAATCACCTTGATACCGCGCCCCCTCGCCTCGCGCAGCCACGACTTGTCGGCATCGCGCTCGAGATTTTTGACTCGCTCCATCTCGAAGTAACCCTTCGGATTGTCGTGATCGGCGGCGCGAACCGCATCAGTAAGCAGCGGCAATCCACCAGCCTGCAGCATGCTCATGAACATGGATGTGCCGGAGCGCGGCAGGCCGGACACGACCACCACCGGCTCGCCGTAGCGCCAGCGCTGCAGAACCCGACTGAACATATGCCGCTAACGCACCACGCCGGCGCGGAAAATCCGGTTGTGGCTATACTAGCGAGTCAGTCTGCCGGTGAACAGACGATAGCGGTTCAAACCACGGACGAGCGATGAGGCAGGCAGAGCCACTGCAGAATACGAGGCCGCGCTCGCCGTGGCGCAAGCAGCATGGGCGCGCCGTCCTGTTCCTCGCCGCGGCCGTGGTAGTGCTTGCAGGGACCACGGCGTGGTGGCTGCTGCGCGGGAACCCTGCTGTGCTGTCTCAGGGCCGGCCCGCAACGCCGGTCATCATCTACCTGATCGACACCCTGCGTGCCGACCGGCTCGGCCTTTACGGATACCGCACGCGCGAGACTTCACCGGCAATCGATGCGCTGGCTGCGGAAAGCGTGGTTTTCGAGCAGGCCTACTCGGCGGCACCGTGGACGCTGCCCTCGGTCGCCTCGCTGATCACTTCCACTTACTCGTGCGAGCACAACGTCACACGAGACACCAATCGGCTGAGTCCGGCCCTGCAGACACTCGCGCAGCGACTGTCCGGCCTCGGCTACGCAACCGGGTCGTATTACGGCAATGGCTATGCCGGCGACATGGCCGATCTCGACCGTGGCTACCAGATCGCCGAGCTGCGCCGCGACAGCAACGAACGGGCCGACGACGTCCGCGGATTTCTCGATCGCAGCGCCGGGGCGCCGTTTTTTCTCTATCTGCACACGATGGAGCCGCACCAGCCGTTCAATGTCGCCAGCCGGTATATCAGCCGTTTTGGCCATGCGCCCATGGATGAGCGCGAGAACTACCGCGCGGCCTGGCACCTCTATCGCGAGCTTCGCGCCGTGGACTGGGCGGCCAGGCGACCGATCGGCAGCACCGACAATACTCCCGCGCAGGAAGCCGCCATGAGCTATCTGGCGAGCCTGCGCCCGACCGTCGACCTGGTGTATGACGCCGCAGTGTCGAGCGCCGACGATCACCTGCGGCAGGTCATCGAGGTGCTGAAAGCCAAGGGCGCCTGGGACCAGGCCCTGTTCATCCTGCTGGCCGATCATGGCGAGGAGTTCGGTGAGCACCAAGGCTGGACACACGGGCAGTCCGTCTACGAGGAAATGGTGCGCGTGCCACTGCTGGTGCACTTTCCGCGTGGCGAGCACGGCGGCAGGCGCGTCGGCACACCGGTTTCGCTGGTGGACGTGATGCCGAGCATTTTCGAGTACATCGGGCAACCACATCTGTGTGATGGCTGTCGCGGCCGCAGCTTCCTGCCACTGGTGCGTGCCGCAACGCGCGCCGGCGGTATCGATGCGCCGCCCAGCCTGCGCATCAACCAGCAGCACTACTTCCGGCCGTGGAAGGAGCAGCGCGGAGATATCAACGTCGTGGTACGCGAAGCCGGCTGGAAGGCGATCTGGAACGCGGAAAAGGACGCTGTCGAACTGTACGACATCGAGCAAGATCGCGGCGAGACGACCGATCTCGCGGCGCAACGCCCAGGCATTGCCAGGCGCCTCGGCAACCGCGCGCGCGCGTGGTTCGAGGCATGCCGCGCAGATGCGAAGGCGCCGATCGACAGGGAACTCGACCACCGCGTTAAGGAAAGCCTGCGTGCCCTTGGCTACTTCAACTGAGCCGCGGGCGGTCGCGCACACATGAGCGCGCGCCCCTCGGCATCGCGCTTGCGCCAGGGTCTCGCCGCAACGGCCGGGTTCGCGGCGCTCGCCGCGGCGCTGAGCTGGTGGATGGCACCAGCACGGAATGCCAGCGGCGGCATGGGGGCGACGCCGGCGGCCGGCGGCGATGCCATGACGCCGGTGGTCATTTACCTCATTGATACCCTGCGATCCGACCGCCTCGGCGCGTACGGCTACACGCGACGGCCGACGTCGCCGAACTTCGACGCGCTGGCGGCGGAGAGCGTGCTGTTCGAGGCGGCCTACGGCGCCGCACCGTGGACCCTGCCCTCGGTGGCCTCTCTGCTCACCTCGACTCTCGCTTGCGAGCATGGCGTCGTTACCTACGGCCGAAAGCTCAACGCCAACGTCGCGACGCTGGCCGAGCGGCTTGCCGGCCTTGGCTTTCAGACCGCGGCATATTTCAGCAACATGCATGCCGGAAGCATCGCAGACCTGAGCCGCGGCTATCGCATCGCCGAGGAGCGCCCAACCCGGGACAACGACCGCTCAGCCGATGCCGGGAAATTCCTGGCGCAGCACGGCCAGCAGCCGTTCCTGCTGTATCTCCATACGATGGAGCCACATGAGCCTTTCCATACCCCAGCGCGGGTCATCAATCGCTTCGGCCACATCGGCATCGACGATCGCGAAAACTTCCGGGCACTCTGGGCGCGGCTCAACGAACTGCGCAGCGCGGACTGGTCGGCGGGCCGGCCACGCGGTACGACCGACAACTCGGCGGAACAGACTGAGATCATCCGCTTCCTGAACGACCACCGCGACGGCTACGAGCTGCTCTACGACGCGGCAGTAGCGCACGCTGATGAGCACCTGGGGCAGACCATCGCCGTGCTGCGACGACTGGGGCTGTGGGATCGCGTCATTTTCATCGTGCTGGCCGATCATGGCGAGGAGTTCGGCGAACACGGCAACTGGCTGCATGGACAGTCCGTATATGAGGAGCAGGTACGCGTGCCCCTGCTGGTGCGGCTCCCACGAGGCGAGCATGGCGGGCGGCGGATCGCCGATCCCGTCTCGATCATCGACATAATGCCGACGGTGCTGGACTACCTCGGACGCCGGGATCTGTGCGAGGGCTGCCGGGGACGCAGCCTGCTGCCGCTTTTGCGTTCGCCGGCGGCGGCGCCGGGTGACGCGCCCTTCCCGGCGCCTGAGCCAGGGCCCGGCTTGCAGCCGGGCCTGGCGGCGTATATACCGGCACTGCGCATCAACGAATTACACGATTACCAGCCGGCCCGGGATCGCCGTGGCGATGTGAACGTCGTGGCGCGGCGTGGCGCCTGGAAAGCGATCTGGAACCGGGATCCCGGCAGCGTCGAGCTGTACGACCTTGCCCGCGATCCCGCCGAACTCGATGACCTCAGCGCCGCAAATCCGGCGCTGACCAGCGACCTGGGTAGTCAGATGCGCAACTGGCTGGGTACCTGTCCGCAGGCGTCGCGGGGCGCCGAGCGGCTGGACCGAATCGACGAGCGGACGCGGCAGAAACTGCGCGCAATGGGCTATATCAACTGAATCGCGGCTTGCGCCGCTCCCACAGCGCTGCGCGAGGGGCTGCGGCAACTGAATCGCGGCTTGCGCCGCTCCCACAGCGCTGCGCGATGGGCCACGGGCTTGTTGTGGGAGCGACGCCAGTCGCGACAGGGGGATCGCGGCTCGCGCCGCTCCCACAGGTCAATGTGGGAGCGGCGCAAGCCGCGAATCGTCCGGCCCAAGCGTCGCTT
>CAYOFE010000011.1:0-42250 GCA_964403135.1 uncultured Chromatiaceae bacterium
GGCCACAGCGCCGAGGAGAACCACGTGTCGAGCACGTCGTCGTCCTGGCGCAGGCGCAGCTGCGGTCCGAGCCTGTGATCACGCCGAATGGCGTCTTCGCTGCGCCCGACGTAAACCTGGCCTGTGTCGTCGTACCACGCCGGGATGCGATGCCCCCACCACAGCTGGCGGCTGATGCACCAGTCCTGGATATTGTGCATCCACTGGAAATAGGTCTTGGCCCAGTTGTCGGGCACGAAGCGGATCCGGCCGTCCTCCACCGCAGCGATCGCCGGTTCGGCGAGCGGCGCAGTCCGCACGTACCACTGATCCGTGAGCCAGGGTTCGAGCACCGCATTGCTGCGATCCCCGCGCGGCACCGGCAGCGTGTGAGCCTCGATTTTTGCCATCAGGCCCAGCGCTTCAAGGTCGGCGACGATTCGCTTGCGCGCTTCAAACCGGTCGAGACCCCGATAGGCCGCCGGGGCCGAATCGTTCACGCGCGCATCGCGATCGAATATGTTGATGAGCGCCAGCTCGTGGCGCTTGCCGACCTCGTAGTCATTGAAGTCGTGGCCGGGCGTGATCTTCACGCAGCCCGAGCCGAAAGCAGGGTCCACGTACGTGTCGGCAATAACCGGGATCAGCCGCCCGGCGAGCGGCAGGCGCACCTGCTGGCCGACCAGGTGCCGGTACCGCTCATCTTCCGGGTGCACGGCGACCGCCGTGTCGCCGAGCATGGTCTCGGGACGCGTCGTCGCGACCGTCAGGTGGCCCGAGCCATCTGCAAGCGGATAGCGGACATGCCAGAGGTGGCCCGGTTCCGGCTCGGCGAGCACTTCGAGGTCTGACAGGGCCGTGTGCAGCACGGGGTCCCAGTTGACGAGGCGCTGGCCCCGGTATATCAGGCCTTCTTCATACAGGCGCACGAATACTTCCGTGACAGCGCGCGAAAGCCCCTCGTCCATGGTGAACCGCTCGCGCGACCAGTCCACCGAATTGCCGAGGCGGCGCATCTGCCGGCAGATCGTGTCGCCGGATTGTTCCTTCCATTGCCAGACGCGGGCGACGAAAGCGTCGCGGCCGATGTCCTGGCGCCGCTGACCGGCCGCGTTGAGCTGGCGCTCGACGACCATCTGCGTGGCGATGCCCGCATGGTCCGTGCCCGGCTGCCACAGCGTGCGGAAGCCGCGCATGCGATGGTAGCGGGTGAGCGCGTCCATCAGCGTGTGCTGGAAGGCGTGGCCCATGTGCAGGGTACCCGTCACGTTCGGCGGCGGGATCATGATGCAGTAGGCCGGGCCATCGCCGCCGGCAGCGAAGTAACCGGCGCGTTCCCATTCCTCGTAGCGACGCCGCTCGATCTCGGCGGGCCGATAGCTCTTGTCCATGTCGCGCCTGTCCCCGCTCAGCGCCTGTCGAGGTGTTCGCGCAGCACCTCGTCGATCAGATCCGGCAGTTCGGTGCGAAGGCGGCTGATGACGTCGGCGAACAGGTTGGCCTCCATCTCGCGCAACGATTCGTGCAGCAGCCGTTCCATCAGCGCATAGCCTTCGGTAGCCAGGCGCGATTGGAGCTCGGCGAGCTCGTCCTCCGGCAGCACGCCGGTCGTACTGGTGCCTGGCGGCGGTGTCGCAACTATGTCGGTCAATACGGGAATCTTTTTCTCGGTCATGGTGTCCTGTCTATCTTGTGGGTAACGGGCTCGGTCCCGCGATTGCGGTATTCACGAAATCGCTTTCGGGCAGCCGCTAGGCTCATATCGGAGCGGTCCACAACCTCGGCAACGCGCGGAAACTGGTCAAGGAAATCGGGCAGTTCGTCGCTCAGGTTTATCAGCAGGTCCGCCGGCGGTGGCGTCGCCGGGCCGTGGCCGATAGTCACGGGAGATGTACTGGTCGTTCCGTCAGTGGTGAGCTCATGGGGCACGAAGCTGCCGTGCCGGAAGGACCAGAGCAGTTCATCGAGCTCGCCGGCCTCTGGTGCGGACGCCGCGTGCAGATGCACGCGATGGTTCTGGTGGTAGGCCTTTTCCGTCAGCCGGCAGGCGAAACGCATCCGAGCCCCGGCGTCGGCCTCGGCAAGAAGGTAGAAATCCACGCGGTTCGCGTCGGGCAAAACGACATCCTGCTCAGGTCAGGGTGATGGAAGCGCCGCCTATGATAGCGGCGGCTCAGCGGTTGAGCAGGTACTCCACCAGCAATGGCACCGGGCGCCCCGTGCTGCCTTTCTGCGGCGCGGTTACCCATGCGGTGCCGGCAATGTCCAGATGCGCCCACTCGGTGTCGCCGGCGAACCGCGACAAAAACGCCGCTGCGGTAATCGCCCCGGCTTCCTTGCCACCGACATTGGCGACGTCCGCGAATGGGCTCTTCAGTTGTTCCATGTACTCTTCGCCGAGCGGCAGTCGCCACGCGGGATCGTCGGCAGCATCGCCGGCGGCGAGCAGTTCGGCGGCCAGCCGGTCGGAATTGCTCATCAGACCGCTGCGGTGCTTGCCGAGCGCGACGACGCACGCCCCGGTCAGCGTTGCGATGTCGATCATCGCCGCAGGCTTGTAGCGCTGCGCATAGGTCATCGCATCGCACAGGATCAATCGGCCCTCTGCGTCGGTATTTAGTATTTCGATCGTCTGGCCGGACATGGTGGTGACGATGTCGCCGGGCCGGGTGGCGCGCCCGCCCGGCATATTCTCGCAGGCCGGCACGACGCCGATTACGTTCGCCCCGATGCGCATTTCGGCTACCGCCTGCATCACCGCAAGCACCGTGCCTGCGCCGCTCATGTCGTATTTCATCTCGTCCATCTGCGGTCCGGGCTTCAGCGAGATGCCGCCGCTGTCGAAGGTGATGCCCTTGCCGACCAGAACCACCGGCGCCGCTTTGCCACCGCCACGATAGTGCAGTATCAGCAGGCGGGCGGGCTCGGCCGCACCCGAGGTCACCGACAGCAGAGACCCCATACCAAGGCGTTTCATCTTCGCTTCGTTCAACACTTCGACCCGAATTCGCGCGTGCCGCTTCGCAATGGCCTGCGCCTGGCGTGCCAGATAGGAAGGCGTACAGACGTTTGGTGGCATATTGCCAAGATCGCGGGCCAGGGCCATGGCGTGGCCGATGGCCTCGCCAGTGGCGATGCCGCGCCTGGCGGCAGCCGCGTCGCGGGCCGCGACCCCGAGGCCGAGGCTGAGTTGCTTCGGTTTCTTGTCGTTGTTGCCGGATTTCATCGCCGTGAAGCGGTAACTTGTTTCAAACCATGCCTCGACGGCGAGTCGGGCGCGTCGCGCCGCATCGGTGCCCCGAGCGCGCTCGGCGCCGAGGTAGGAGACGACGTCCGCTGCCGACGAACGCCCGATTGCGGAAAACCCTGCACGCAAAGCCTTGCGGGCCGCCCTGCGGTCGTACTTGTCGCGCGCGCCGAGGCCAATCAGCAGAATGCGCGGGCAGAGCATGCCGTTCACTTTCGGCAGCAGCAGCGTGTCGCCGGTTTCGGCCTGGAAGTCGCCGTCCTTGACGAGTGCACCGATCAGTCCGCCGGTCGCGCGGTCTGCCTCGCGGGTGACTGGCGGCAGCGGCCCGGTGTTGTACACCGGCAGCATCAGGCAACCTGTCTTCTGGCGCGATGGTGCGCCGGTTCTCACTTGAAACCGCATGCGGGCATCTCCACTCGGTCCGATGGTTGCAACAGCGCGAATCCGGCGCCGGGAGGCCCGCTTGACGGCACTATTCTTCAGGCCAGATCATGTCGCGGCATGCCCCCGGCAGCGACGCGCGCTAGTGTACCGGATTGGACTTCGACCGGTGAGGCGCCGCAAGATCACTGAAGCATACCCATGCCACGGACGGTGAACCGCTACATCTTCCGCGAGACCGCCCAGACCTGGTTCGTGGTTACGGTGGTGCTGCTCCTGATTCTTCTCATCAATCAGTTTGCCCAGGTGCTCGGCGATGCTGCCGCGAACAGGTTGCCGAAGGACGCGGTGCTGCTGGTGATGGCGCTGACCTCCGTGCAGTACCTGACCATCCTCATCCCGGTTGGATATTTCCTGTCGGTGCTGCTTGCGCTGGCGCGGCTGTATCGCGACAGCGAGATGTATGCATTGATGGCCTGCGGAATTGGCCCGGCGCAGATCTACAGGCCGCTGTTCGTGCTGGCGGCGGTGCTGGCGGCGCTTGTCGGCTGGCTCGCGTTGGTCATATCGCCGGCTGCTATCGACACCGTTCAGAGGATTGCGCAGGAAGCGCGCGAGCGTTCGGACCTGCGGCTCATGGAGGCGGGGCGGTTCGTCAGTTTCGGCGATGGCGATGCGGTGGTCTACGCAGAAGCGGTGACACCCGATGGGCGCCTGCACAACGTATTCGTGCAGCGCCGGCAGGAAGCCGCGGTCGAGGTTATCGTGGCAGAGCAGGCCTGGCAGCGCGAGGGAGTGGAGCCGGACGTGCGCATTCTGACGTTCGTCAACGGGCGCCGCTACGAAGGCGAGCCGGGCAGCCCCCGGTTCCGTGTCGTGGATTTTGCTGAACATGGCATTCCGTACCGATTACCACCGAGCGGGCCGGCGCCTCAGGAGCCCGAGTCGCAGTCGTTGCGCACACTGGTCGCATCTGGCGATGCCGCGGCGATCGGCGAGCTGCAATGGCGGGTATCGGTGCCGCTCACGCTGATGGTGTTGACCCTGCTTGCCGTGCCGCTCGCGGGCGCCTCGCCTCGCCATGGGCGTTATGCGGGGCTTGGAGCGGGGGTGCTGGTGTACATCAGTTACGTCAATCTGCTGGGGGCATCGCGCGTCTGGGTGCAGCGCGAGCAGTTGCCTGCGCTGGTCGGTCTTTGGTGGGTACATGCGGCATTCGTCCTTGCCGCGCTGGTCCTGCTGGCGCGCAAATTCGGTCCGCGCGGCTGGCCCTTTCACCGGCACCTGCGCTGGGTGAGTCTGTGAAAATCATTCGCGGCTACCTGTCACGGGTTATTGTCGGAACGTCGGCTATCGTCATGGCGGTGCTGCTGGCGCTCGGCGGATTCATCGAATTCGTCGGGCAGCTCGACGACATCGGTACGGGCGGATACGGCGTGATCCAGGGGCTTGCATATACCTTGCTGAAGATTCCCGAAATGGCATTTGTCATGTTGCCGATGACTGTGCTGCTCGGCAGCCTGCTCGGGCTTGGCGCGCTTGCAAGCAGCAGCGAGCTGATCGTGTTACGCGCGGCGGGCGTTTCGCAAAATGCGGTAGCGCGTAACGTTCTGATCACGGGGATTGGCCTGGCCGTGCTCAGTCTGCTGCTGGGCGAGTATCTGGCGCCGCCGCTGGAGCGTTACTCGCGCCAGTTCCGCACGTTTGCCATGCACGGGCCATCCGGCGTGGCGACCGGCGAGTCTGCCTGGGTGCGCGACGGTGACGTCATCATGAATATGAGCCGCCTCGGTGATCCGTCGCGATTCGGCGGCGTGTACCTGTTCAGGCTCGCATCCGGTAACCGCCTGGCCAGTGTCGCCCGGGCTGATTCAGCGGGACTCGATGAGTCGCAGCAGTGGACGCTCAACAACTACGCAGGCACGGCGTTTACGGCCGATGGCGTATCGGTAGAGCGCGCTAGTCGTTCCGCTGCAGTGAGCGGACTGAATGCCGAGCTGCTGGGACTCACGGTCGTGCGGCCGGAAGCACTGGATGGTATGGCGCTGTGGCGCTACATCGCATACCTGCGCGCCAACCAGCTCGACGCGCATCGCTACGAAGTGGCTTTCTGGAGCCGTGTTGCTGCGTCATTGGCCGTAGCGCCAATGTGCGTGCTGGCGGTGCCGTTTGCCTTCGGGCAGATGCGCCGTGCCGGAACCGGTGCCCGCATGCTGGTTGGAGTCGGCATCGGACTGGCGTACTTCCTGTTCAGTCGTGCGCTTGCCGATGGCAGTGAGGTTTACAACCTGAACCCGATCGTGGTGGGGTGGCTGCCGACGCTGGTCTTGGTGGGAGCCACGCTACTGGCGCTGGCGAAGCTACGCTGAAGCAGCATATTAGAGTTATAATCAATATTTGTTTTCATAAGTTCGATCAGTCACCTGCATAAACTATACGGGTGCCGCTCAGCCGATCGTGCCAAGTGCGCTTCTGCGGATCGAGCAGCGCCCACCAGAACCCAAGCCCGAGCGGCGCAAGGGAGACGAGCGCCAGGATGAACCGCAGCGCAGCCAGTGCCAGTGGCAGTGGGGTCCCCGCCGTGGTCTCAAGCCGAATGTGCCAGGCGCGCATGCCGAGCGTCTGACCGCGGCTGGCCCAGAATCCGCTGAAAAATGCACCTGTCTGCGCCAGCAGAAACAGCTGGTATGCGATGCTGCCGCCGGGTACCGCCTGACCGCCGCGGGCGATTACTACCGCGAAGGAACTCAGCATCAAAATGCCCGCCACCAGCAGCAGGTCGTAAGCGGCCGCGGCGAGCCGCCGCATGAGGCCGGCCGGAGTTGCGTGCGTGGACTGTCGCAAGTGGCGCTCCCTACGGGAATCGAACCCGTGTTTCAGCCTTGAGAGGGCCGCGTCCTGGACCGCTAGACGAAGGGAGCTGGCGCTGATTTCCGCGCCCGCGAGGGCGAAGGGCTTGCTATTATAGGTTGCTGAGCCGATCTCACAAGCCGGGGCCGTTATTGACCGACATCGCACAATTCCAGCAGCACACGCCCCTCATCATCCCGCGGTCCGAACACAATATCTCACGGGCCGATATCTCGAAGAATGCGCTGAAGGTTCTTTACCGCCTCAAAGATGCGGGCTACCAGGCGTTTCTCGTGGGCGGCAGCGTGCGTGACCTGTTGCTGGGCGGGCATCCCAAGGACTTCGACGTCGCCACCGACGCGGATCCTGAAGAAGTGCGCGCGCTGTTCGGCAACAGCCGGCTGATCGGCCGGCGTTTTCGCCTGGCGCATGTGCGTTTCGGTCGCGAGATCATCGAGGTGGCGACCTTTCGCGGACGGGGCGGCGAGGAGGTCAGCGCCGAGCACCGTGAGGTGTCGTCAGAAACCGGTCGCCTGCTGCGCGATAACGTGTACGGGACAATTGAGGAAGACGTCTGGCGGCGCGATTTCACCGCCAATGCCCTTTATTACAACATCGCGGATTTCTCAGTCTGGGATTTCGTAGGCGGCGTGGCGGATATTCGTGCACGTACGCTGCGGCTGATTGGCGATGCAGAAACCCGCTACCGCGAGGACCCCGTGCGCATGCTGCGCGCGGCGCGGTTCGCCGCCAAGCTGCGTTTTAACGTTCACATGGAAACCGGCGAGCCGATCCGGCGCCTCGCGCATCTGGTGGACGGAATTCCGCCGGCGCGGCTTTTTGAGGAATTTCTCAAGCTGTTCCAGGCGGGCCATGCGCTCGGCAGCTACCGGGCCCTGCGCTATTTCGGGTTGTTCGAGCACCTGTTTCCTGCAACAGCCGGGTGGCTCGCTGCGGGGGGCGAGACGCGCGAACACTTCATCGAGGCGGCCCTCGCCAATACCGATCAGCGCGTTGCCGAGAACCGTCCCGTGACGCCGATGTTCCTGTTCGGTGTGTTGCTTTGGGGGCCGACGCGGGAACGCGCGAGCCGATTGATGGGCGAGGGTATGCCGGAGGTGACCGCGCTTGCGGTGGCGGCCGAAGAGCTCACCCGGGAGCAGACGGCGCGTATTTCTGTGCCGCGACGGTTTTCCACGCCCATGCGCGAGATGCTGCAGTTGCAACCGCGCTTCCTCAAGCGTAAAGGCGGGCGGGCATTGGCGTTTCTCGAGGGCAGCCGGTTTCGCGCAGCATACGATCTGATGATGCTGCGACAGATTCTCGGCGAGGTTGATGAGGAGTTGGCAGGCTGGTGGCGCAGTGTTCAGGCGCTGCCTCCGGCCGAACAGCGCCGCGAGTTCGGCCTGGAACGCGCCGACGGTGAGCGACGACGCCGCCGTGGCGGGCGCCGCGGCCGGCGCGGTCGGCGCGAGGCTGCCCAGGAGCCGGACGCCGCACCGGCCTGAGGCTTTGCGGGGTCGATCATGAGCGCCGATAGCATCTGGATGCCAGCCTATATCGGGCTCGGCAGTAACCTCGGCGATCCGCCACAGCAGGTTCGTCAGGCGTTTCATGAGCTCGCCGGCCTGCCGCGCACGCGGTTGATCGCTGTGTCAAACCTTTACGAGAATCCGCCCGTTGGCGACATCGAACAGCCGCACTTCGTCAATGCGGTGGCCGGTTTGCTCACGGGCCTGGCAGCTCGCGAGTTGTTTCACAAGCTCAGGGCCATCGAGGCGGCGCATGGTCGCGATCGCGATAGCGCCGGAAAGTGGGGTCCGCGGACTCTCGACCTGGATCTGCTGGCGTTCGGCAGCGCCACCTTGCGGCTGCCGGAGCTGACAGTGCCTCATGCGGGCATTGCCGGCAGGAATTTTGTATTGTGGCCATTGTTCGAGGTCGCCCCGGGGCTCGATCTGCCGGGGCTCGGTAACGTGCGGGATCTGGCGCTGGCGCTGGGGCCTGCGGGGCTGACAAGAATCAACTGAACGGCAGCGGCCGCCGGGCCGGCTGCCGGCGCCGAATTTCCGCGAGCAGGGTCATGGGGGAATCACGCTATATCGCCATCGAGGGGCCGATTGGGGTTGGCAAGACCAGCCTGGCGCGCCGCCTCGCACAGGAGGTTGACAGTGCGCTGCTGCTGGAAGAGGCCGAAGCCAATCCGTTCCTGGAGCGCTTCTACCGCGATCCACGCGGCGCCGCGCTCCCGGTGCAGCTTTTCTTTCTATTCCAGAGGGTGCGGCAGATCGAGCAGCTGCGCCAGCCGGATATGTTCAGCGCCACATGGATCTCGGATTTCATGATCGACAAGGATCGGTTGTTTGCCGAGATCAATCTGGACCGCGAGGAATTCGCACTTTACGAGAAGGTCTACGCGAGCCTCGATTTCGAGCCACGCGAACCTGACCTGGTGGTGTACCTGCAGGCCCCGGTCGATACGCTGCTGTTTCGCATTGCCCAACGCGGCATCCCGTACGAGCAGCGCATGGGAAGGCGTTATCTCGAGCGGCTGAATGACGTGTATGCGCGTTTCTTCCACGATTTCGATTCGGCGCCGCTGCTCATCGTCAATGCGGCTAACATCGATCCGGTTCATAATGATGCCCATTTCGCCTTGCTGCGCGATGAGATCGAGCGCGTACGCAGCGGGCGGCACTTCTTCAATCCGGTTTCGGCCGCCATCGCCTAGGGATATCGCCATCCGATGTACAAGCAACTCCAGCAGCGCGATCAGGCGCAGCAGCCGGTTAATGTCGGCACGCTGCGCGCGATGAAAGCCGAGCAGGCGCCGATCGCGTGCCTGACCGCATACGACGCCAGTTTCGCGTGGATCGTGGACCACGCGGGCGCCGACCTGGTGCTGGTCGGTGATTCGCTCGGCATGGTTATACAGGGGCACGATACGACCGTGCCGGTCACCATTGCCGACATCATCTATCACACGCGTGTCGTGGCGCGCGGGTTGCACCGGGCATTTCTCATGGCAGACATGCCCTTCATGAGCTACACCACGCCGCCGCAGGCGCTCGATAACGCGGTGCGCCTGATGCAGGAGGGCGGGGCGATGATGGTGAAGCTCGAAGGCGGTGCCGGGCAGATTCGCGTCGTCGAGCACCTGGCCGGGCACGATATCCCGGTATGCGCCCATATTGGCTTGCGCCCGCAGTCCGTGCACAAGATCGGCGGATTCCGCGTGCAGGGCCGCGAGCCGTCACAGGCCCAGCAGATGGTCGAGGACGCCATGGCACTGGAGCGGGCGGGCGCGGACCTGATTCTGCTCGAGTGTGTGCCGAACCAGGTGGGTCGTGCGGTGCGAGACGCGGTCCATGTGCCGGTGATCGGCATCGGGGCGGGCCCCGATGTGGATGGACAGATCCTCGTGCTCTACGACATGCTCGGCATCACCGCCGGGCGAATGCCCCGCTTCGTGGAGAATTTCCTGGCGGGGGCCGGCTCGGTGGCCGAGGCCTGCCAACGCTATGTCATGGCCGTGAAGCAGCGCGAGTACCCCGCGGCGCGGCACTGCTTTTCCTGAGCAGCATTGCCGTCGCCCTGTGAAGACCCTGCGCGAGATCGCAAAGCTGCACCGCCTGCTCGCAGGCTGGCGACGGTCGGGAGATACGGTGGCGCTGGTTCCCACCATGGGCAACCTGCACGCCGGGCACCTGAGTCTGACCGCGCTGGCGTCACGCCATGCCGATCGGGTGGTAGCTAGCGTGTTTGTGAACCCGACGCAGTTCGGTCCGAACGAGGACTTCGGCAGTTACCCGCGCACGCTCGCCGCCGATCGCAGCGCATTGCGCGACGCCGATGTCGATGTGCTGTTTGCCCCGGACGTCGCACTGATGTACCCGCGCGGCGAGACCCTGGCGACGATCGTCTCCGTACCAGGCTTGTCACGGCAGCTGTGCGGGGAGTTTCGCCCGATGCACTTCGACGGGGTAACCTCGGTCGTCTGCCGCCTGTTCAATATCGTCATGCCCGATGTGGCGGTATTCGGCGAGAAGGACTACCAGCAACTGGTCATTCTGCGCCGCATGACCGAAGACCTGCGCTTCCCGGTGCGAATCCTGGGTGCGCCGACGGTGCGCGAGCCTGACGGGGTCGCTATGAGCTCGCGCAACCAGTACCTGACCCGGGCCGAGCGCGCACGGGCTCCCGAGCTGTATCGCGCCTTGCTGGCGGGCGCGGAGCGCCTGCGCGCCGGCGAGCGCCGCTTCCGTGCGATCGAGGCACAAGGCATGCGCCGTTTACGTGACGCCGGCTTCCGCCCCGACTACTTCGCGGTGCGCGAGGACGAAACGCTGGCTTCGCCAGGCGCACGCACGCGCCGGTTCCGCGTGCTGGCCGCTGCGTGGCTCGGCCGCGCACGCCTGATCGATAACGTCTCGGTCTAGTGCGGGTGCTCGCCGTGCTGCGCGAGCGCCCACGCGACATGCTCGCGCACCAGTGGCTCCGGATGCGTCCGGCGCGATCGTAGCGCCTCGACTATTTCCGGCGAGGTCGGCGCATTGCCGAGCGCTACGGCGATGTTGCGCAACCAGCCGAAATAGCCCGCCCGGCGCAAGGCGCTTCCGGTGGTTTTCTGTTGCCAGTTGGTTTCGTCCCACAGGAACAGTTCGACCAGGGTTGCTCGGTCGAGCCCGTGCCTCGGAGCGAAGTCGGCCTCATGGCTCGGCTGGGCGAACCTGTTCCAAGGACACGCGGCCTGGCAGTCGTCGCAACCGAAGACGCGATTGCCGATCTGCCGGCGAAGCTCCTCGGGTATCGGCCCGCGATTCTCGATGGTGAGATACGAGATGCAGCGCCGAGCGTCGAGCTGGTAAGGCGCCACGATCGCCCGTGTCGGGCATATGTCGATGCAGGCCTGGCAACTGCCGCAATGTGCGGTCGCGGGCAGGTCGGTCGGTAACGGCAAGTCAGTGTAAATCTCGCCGAGAAAGAACCATGAGCCGCCGTCGCGACTGATCAGGTTCGTGTGCTTGCCGATCCAGCCGAGGCCGGCGTTTTGCGCGAGCGGCTTTTCCATCACGGGAGCGCTATCGACGAAGACGCGGTAGCCGAAGTCGCCCACCACGGTGCGAATCCGCTCGGCGAGCCGCTGCAGGCGGTTGCGCAGTACCTTGTGATAATCACGACCGAGGGCATAACGGGAAATTGCGGCGATGCGCGGCGATTGCGCCAGCTCCGCGGCGGGTCGCGCCGTGGACGGCAGGTAATCCATGCGTACGCAGATGATGCGCACGGTTCCCGGCACGAGCTCGGCGGGGCGGCTGCGCTTGGTGTCGTGCCGGCGCATCCAGCGCATGTCGCCGGCATAGCCCGCGGCGAGCCACGATGTCAGTCTGTTTTCCGCATCGCCCAGCGCCGGTACGGTAATTCCTGTCTGCTGGAAGCCGAGATCCCGGCCCCAATCCCGGATCCGGTTGGCCAGGTCTCTGAGCTCGGCGTCGGTCATGTGATTCCCGGGGCGTGGCGCGGATCGTGAGGCAGGGTCGCTGAGTATAATCCGTGCGATGTCCGATCCATCGAGCCTGATTTTCTCGCCGCAGCAGGTACGCGAGTTCGATCGTGTCGCGATCAGCGAGCTCGGCATACCGGGCTATGCCCTCATGTCACGGGCTGGCCAGGTGGTATTCGATCTGGCACGGGCGCGCTTTCCGGCGGCACGCCGCTGGCTGATCGTCTGCGGCGCGGGGAACAATGCGGGCGACGGCTACGTGGTCGCGCGTCTGGCAGCCGCCGCGGGGATCGAGGTCGCGGTGGCCGCCTTGTCTGATCCGCACCGCCTGCAGGGCGACGCGGCAACCGCATGGCTCGATTTCCGGCGCAGCGGTGGCCGGGTGGTGCAGTTCTCAGGGGCGATCTGCGCGGAGGTTGATCTGATTGTCGACGCGTTGCTCGGTACCGGCCTGCAGCGCTGCCTGGAGGGCGCATGGCTGGAGGCGGTTGAGGCGATTAATGCGACCGATCGTCCGGTGATCGCCGTCGACATTCCAAGTGGCCTGAACGGTGCGACGGGTGCGGTCATGGGCGCCGCCATTCGCGCCGCCGTCACGGTGACGTTCATTGCCCGCAAGCTCGGGCTGTACGTCGGTGCCGGGCCCGATCATGCCGGAGACATCGTGTTCTCTGACCTTGGCGTGGCGCCGTCGGTGGTTGGCCATGCACGGCCTGCGTTGCGGTTGTTCGGCGAACAGGCGCTGTGGCGATTGTTGCCACTGAGAACGCGAAGCAGCCACAAGGGGCTTTTCGGCCATGTGCTGGTAGTCGGCGGAAACGCGGGCATGGGCGGCGCGGCGCGACTCGCGGGCGAGGCTGCGTTGCGGGCCGGCGCCGGACTGACGTCCGTGGCGACCCGACCGGAAAATATTGTGGCGTTGCTGGCCGGCCGGCCCGAGCTGATGGTGCACGGCGTCAGGGAAGCCGCCGAACTCCGTACGCTGCTGGCGCGCGTCAGCGTTGTCGCCGCCGGTCCCGGTCTCGGTCAGGACCAATGGGCGCAGGAGCTGTTAGGCGAGGTGCTCGCCACTGCACTGCCGACGGTGCTGGATGCCGATGGGTTGAACCTGTTGGCGATTCGCCGGCAGCGTCGGCACGACTGGATCCTTACCCCTCACCCCGGCGAAGCCGGCCGTCTGCTGGGCTGTTCGCCAGCGCAGGTGCAGTCGGATCGATTGGCAGCCGCCAACGAAATTGCAGAGCGCTACGGCGGTGTGGCGCTGCTGAAAGGCAAGTGCACCCTCGTTGCCGAGGCCGGTCATATCCCCTATGTCATCGACCGGGGTAATCCAGGAATGGCAACTGGTGGCATGGGCGACGTCTTGACCGGGATTGTGGCCGGACTGATGGCTCAGTGCCGCCCGAACGATGCGCTGCAGGTGGCGGCCGCGGCGGCTTATGTGCACGCCGGGTCTGCGGACGCGGCGGCCGCCAACGGCGAGCGCGGCCTGATCGCGAGCGACTTGTTCCCGCATCTGCGTGCATGGCTGAATCCCCGGCGTTCGAACTGATCGGCCCGGATGCGACAGTGGCAGCGGGCCATAGCCTCGGCGAGGCGCTTGCGCGCGTCAGCCCGGCAACGTTTGTAATCTTTCTCGAGGGCCCGCTCGGTGCGGGCAAGACAACGTTTGCTCGCGGCGTGCTGGGCGGCCTGGGGCACCGCGGGCGGGTACCGAGCCCGACCTACACTCTGGTCGAGCCGTACGACCTCGCGGCCGTTCGCGTCATCCACATCGATCTTTATCGTGTCCGGGACCCGCGCGAACTCGATGATCTGGTGTTGCCGGAACTGCTGGGGGAGAGCACGTACGCGCTGATCGAGTGGCCGGATCATGGTGTCGGTCATCTGCCCGCAGCCGATCTGATCGTCAGGCTGGAACTTTCCCCGCAGGGTCGTCGCATCCGCGTTAATCCCCTCACACGGCCGGCGCGGATGGTCGCCAGCGCGCTGCAAATGCCGCGATGATGGGCTGGTTCCTTGCCGCCCGGCCGCGGCATCAGCGAGATGGGCAAATATAATGAGCCCCCGGGTAGATTCCGTGTCTATCTGCATAATAAGGCGAGAAAAAGTTCTTCCAATCCGTTCCGGTTTGGCTATACTTTCCGGCGACTCGGCGCGGTGTTTTCCTGGGGGGGTATGGTCGCGAGACGCTGGCTGTGGGCGGTTGTTGGCGGCATCGCTGCACCCGCGGCGGCGCTAGCGGCGGCCGTGACCGGCATTCGTCTCGACGCGCAGGGGCCTGGGACCACGCTGCATGTCGATGTCAGCGCGCCTGTGCAGTACCGCATGTTCACGCTCGACGGACCTGACCGGGTCGTGCTCGACGTACTCGGCGCGGAACTGGCGAAGTCGGCGCTGCCGCTGCCTGCTGGTGCCGGCGCCGTGCGGCAGATCCGCGCCGCCAATCGCCCGGACGGCTCGGTGCGGCTGGTGTTCGACCTCGGTGCGCGCGTCGAGCCGCAGGCTGCGCCTCAGCGCGCCCGTGGGCGAGGGCAAGCCCGCATTACCGTAGATCTCGTGTCGCGTCGGCAGCAATCGGCGCTGCCAGCCGCTGTAGCATCGCCACCTGTCGCCCGCAGCGAAACGTCCGCTGCGCGGCCCGCGGCACCGAGCCAGACTGATATCGCGTCGGCACCGTCACCGGTCGCGAGTCAATCGGCTGTGCCTGCGCCAGCGCAGGCGTCGCTCGTCGGGCGCGATATCGTCATCGCGGTGGATGCGGGTCATGGCGGGCATGATCCCGGAGCACGCGGGCCGGCTGGCGTGCAGGAAAAGGACGTGACGCTGCAGATTTCACGGCGGCTGGTCGAGATCATCAATACCGAGCCCGGCATGAAAGGCATCCTGACGCGCAGTCGTGACGAGTTCTTGCCGTTGCGCAGCCGGATGGAGCGCGCGCGCGCCGCGCAGGCGGATCTGTTCGTATCCATCCACGCGGATGCAGTGCGCAATCGGCGGGTGCGGGGCGCCTCGGTGTACGTACTGAACGAGAAAGGCGCGACCGACGAGGCGGCGCGCCGGCTGGCGGCGCGCGAAAATGCCGCCGACCTGGTCGGCGGCGTGTCGCTCGGCGACAAGGATCCGATGCTGCGGTCGGTTCTTCTGGATCTATCGCAAAGCGCCTCGCTCGGTTCGAGCATCGAAGTGGGCGACGAGATCCTGGACGCACTGACCCGCGTGGGCGTAGTGCGCAAACCGAAGGTCATGCAGGCGCCATTCATGGTGCTCAAGTCACCTGATGTGCCCTCGGTGCTGGTCGAGACGGCCTACATCTCCAATCCGGAGGAAGAGCGCAATCTGGCCAGCGATGCGTGGCGGTCACGCCTGGCGCGGGCCCTTTTTAGCGGAATCCGTAATTACTTCTATGCCAATCCCCCTCCGGGAACGCTGGTGGCCGGGCGGATGCGGCAGCGACTGGCAGACTCGCTGCAGCACGTGATCAGCAACGGCGAGACGCTGTCCGCCATCGCCGAGCGTTACAACGTCAGCGTCACCCGGATTCGCGCCGCCAACGGCCTGCGCGGTGATCAGGTCAGCGCAGGCCAGGTGCTGCGCATCCCGCCCATGCAGGAAACCTGACGCCGTCACGCCTTGCGGCGGTGTTGCGCCCGTCGGCTGCATTCGCCCGTCGCATCTGGAAAAATGGCGGCATGCCGATCCGCGAGCTGCCCTCCCACCTGATCAGCCAGATTGCCGCGGGCGAGGTGGTCGAACGCCCCGCGTCCGTCGTCAAGGAACTCGTCGAAAACAGCCTCGATGCCGGTGCGCGGCTGATCGAGATCGACATCGAGGCAGGCGGCGCGCGGCTTTGTCGGGTGCGGGATGACGGGACCGGAATCCCCGGGCACGAGCTGGCGCTCGCGCTCGCGCGGCATGCGACGAGCAAGATCGAATCGCTCGACGATCTGGCGCGGATCGCTTCGCTGGGTTTTCGCGGCGAGGCCTTGCCGAGCATCGCCTCGGTGTCGCGGTTGCGGGTCGTCTCGCGAGCGGCCGGTGCTGCCGGCGCATTCGGCCTGGAGTGCGAGGGCGGCGCGATCGGTCCGGTGACCGCCGCCGCCCACGTTACGGGGACGTCGGTCGAAGTCCGTGACCTGTTTTTCAATACGCCGGCGCGGCGGCGCTTTCTGCGCGCGGAACGTACCGAACTGCAGCACGTGCGGTGCGTCGTCGAACGGCTGGCACTGAGCCGGTTCACCACCGCGGTACGCTTCAGCCACAACCGCCGCGTGCTGCTCGACTTGCCGACCGCAAGCGGCCGTGCTGACGAGGAAGCACGAATCGCCCGGATTGCCGGGGAGGACTTCATTCGTGGGGCGATTTATATTGAGCGCGCGAGCGCCGGTCTGAGTCTGCGCGGATGGATCTCGCGTCCGACATTTTCCAGCCGCCAGGCCGATCTGCAGTATTTTTTCGTCAACGGGCGGGCGATCCGCGACAAGTTGGTCGCCAACGCGGTCCGGCTGGGTTATCAGAATGTGCTTTACCCGGGGCGATATCCCGCTTTTGTGCTCTACCTGGAAATGGACCCTGAGCGAGTCGATGTAAATGCACACCCCGCCAAGACCGAAGTCCGGTTTCGCGATCCCGGGGGCATACACGACTTCGTGCGGCGCACGATCGAAGCCGCGCTGGCGGAAACGCGGCCCGGCGGCGAGATCTCGGCCGCTCTGCTCGATGAGCGGGAACCGCCGCCCGGAGCCGCGCCGCGGACGGTTTCGCTGTTTGCGGCAGGCTCAGCGGCGGCGCCAGTCCGCGAGCGTCTCGCGGCCTACGATCTGTTGATCGAGGCGCGCGCGCCGGCGCCAGCCGCCGAGAACGGGTCCGATGGCGAGGTTCCGCCGCTCGGCTACGCGGTAGCGCAACTGCACGGTATTTATATCCTGACACAGACCCGTCGCGGGCTGGCCATCGTCGATGCCCACGCCGCACACGAGCGCGTTCTTCATGAGCGGCTCATGGGCGAGGTGAGTGCCGGCCCGGTGCCGAGCCAGCCACTGCTCGTGCCGGTTGTGCTGGCTGTGGCACCTGCCGAGGGCGATTGTCTCGATGCGCATCGCGATCTGCTTGGGACAATTGGCATCGTCGCCGACCGGACAGGTCCGGATCGAATCACGGTGCGCGCTATCCCGGTGGCGCTCCAAGGCGCTGACGTCGCTTCGCTGTTGCGCGACCTGCTGGCCGACTGGAGCACGGCCGAGCCGGGCGGCGCGGAGCGCCTGCTGGACAAAGCGGTCGCAACGGCGGCATGCCACGCAGCGGTTCGCGCACGGCGCGCATTGTCGGTGCCGGAGATGAACGCCCTGCTGCGGGCGATGGAGGCCACCCACCGTACCGACCAATGTAGCCACGGTCGCCCGACCTGGACCGAGCTCAGCCTTCAGGATCTCGATCGGTTGTTCCTGCGCGGGCGGTGAGATCTTCAGGCAAAGCGGGCGCAACAGCCGGGCGACCGCGTGCGGTTTGCCTGCTGGGACCAACCGGTACCGGTAAGACCGACCTGGCGATCCGCGTTGCGGCGCATGCGCCGTTCGAGATCATCAGCGTCGATTCGGCGATGGTGTACCGGCGCATGAATATTGGCACGGCGAAACCGGGTATTGACCAACGCGCGGGGATACCGCATCACCTCATCGATGTGGCCGAGCCATGGCAAGCATATTCGGCGGGACGGTTCCGCCGCGATGCCTTAGGCCTGATCGGCGAAATCTGCGCGCGTGGCCGTATTCCGCTGCTGGTGGGCGGCACGATGCTCTACTTCCACGTACTGCAGTGCGGACTGGCCGACCTTCCGGAAGGGGACCCGACGATACGCGCGGCAATCGACCAGCGCGCTTCGACCGAGGGCTGGGCGGCACTCCATGCCGAGCTGGCGCGGGTCGATCCGGACGCTGCCGCGCGGATCGGCACGGGCGACAGGCAGAGGATTCAGCGAGCGCTGGAGGTGTACTACCTCACCGGGCAATCGATATCGAGCCTGCAGCGCGAGACGGCCACCGCCGGCGAGGTCGACTATCTCAGGATAGGGCTGATTCCGGGCGATCGCGACGCTCTGCATCGGCGGCTTGATGCACGGCTGCTGGCGATGATGGCGCAGGGCTTCCTGGGCGAGGTTGAAGGGCTGATGTCGCTGCCAGGCATGTCCCTGGATTGCTCTTCCATGCGCGCCGTGGGTTACCGCCAGCTATGGCGTCACCTCGCCGGCGAGATTGGTCTGCAGGAGGCAATCAGCGCCGCGCAGCTCGCCACGCGTCGCCTCGCCAAGCGCCAGCTGACCTGGCTGCGTTCGAAGTCAATGGACCTGGTCATGGATCCCATGCGCCATGACGTAACGGCACAGGCACTGGGCGCCCTCCGCAGGGCGGGGGTTCTCGCGTCCTGAGCGCCGATGCAATATCATCGGGTTGCCGTTAGAATGCCGGGATACGGGGTATGGCTAAACTTTCGCTTCCAACCAAGACGACACCGCCCGCACCCGCGGAAAAACCAGAACAACACCGGGAGCCCAGAATGTCCAAGGGACAAATCCTCCAGGACCCGTTCCTGAACGCCCTGCGCAAAGAGAAGGTGCCGGTCTCGATCTACCTCGTGAATGGCATCAAGTTGCAGGGGACCATCGAGTCCTTCGACCAGTTCGTGGTGCTGCTGAAGAACAGCGTCAGCCAGATGGTCTACAAGCACGCGATTTCGACGGTCGTTCCTTCACGCAATGTGCGTGTGGCATCCGACGAAGAGGCGAGTGACTGAATCGATACGGCGGTGTCTGTCGCGTCGCCCCGCGGGCGACCGTGTCCGACAAGGACGCATGGAGCGGCAGGTTGTTTGAAAGACCACAGCGCGGCGAGCGCGCGGTGCTGGTGCACGTCGGCGCACGTCGCGCGCCTCTACCCGAGGAGCAGCAGGAATTCGCGGCGCTGGCGCTGGCCGCGGGTGCCGATGTCGTTGGTTCCGTCAGTGTGCAGCTGCGCACGATCAATCCACGCTTCCTGATCGGCACAGGAAAGCTCGACGAGCTGCGCCTGCTTGCAGAAAAGACCGAAGTCCAGCTGGTGCTGGTTGACCACGCACTTACGCCGGGGCAGGAACGCAATCTCGAGCAGGCGCTCTGCCGGCGCGTGGTCGATCGCGCCGGGTTGATTCTCGATATCTTTGCCCAGCGGGCCCGTACCTTCGAAGGCAAGCTGCAGGTGGAACTGGCACAGCTCGAGCACCTGTCAACGCGGCTGGTGCGCGGGTGGAGTCACCTGGAGCGCCAGAAAGGCGGCATTGGGTTGCGGGGCCCCGGCGAGACGCAGCTGGAAACCGACCGCCGTCTGGTCGCCCGACGCATTCGCCAGCTCCAGGAACGGCTGGCAAGGCTGTCCCGCCACCGCGACCTGTCGCGGCATCAGCGGCGGCGCCGGAACGTCCCGGTGGTCTCGCTGGTGGGGTATACGAACACCGGCAAGTCGACGCTGTTCAATCGGCTGACCAACGCGGGCATCCTGGTGGCTGATCAGCTGTTCGCCACCCTGGATCCTACATTGCGCGCTCTGCAGCTCGGTGATGGCACGCGTCTGGTCCTTGCCGATACGGTAGGTTTCATCCGCGAACTGCCTCACGAACTGGTCGCTGCGTTTCAGTCGACGCTGGAGGAAACCCGGGAGGCGCGGCTGTTGCTGCACGTGATCGACGCTGCCGATCCCGCACATGGCGAACGAATCGATCAGGTGGAGAAGGTGCTGCGCGATATCGGCGCAGCCCATCTGCCGTTGATCCAGGTCTACAACAAGGCTGATATACTGCGCATGCCGCCACGCATCGACTGGTCGGAAACGGGTATGCCCGCACGCGTCTGGCTGTCTGCTGCCAGCGGGGACGGTATCGACCTGCTTCTCGACAGCATCGGCCAGTATCTGCACAAGGAGCTGGTGAGGAGAACGGTGCGGCTGGCCGTGTCCCAATCGCGGCTTCGTGCGCTGATTTATGATCGGGCCACGGTGATGAGCGAACGTGAGTTGCCCGACGGTGGCTGGGAAATCGAGCTGGAGATGGATGAGCGCGGGTATATTTCCTTGCAGCGGACAGAGAAGCTGCGGTTCGATACGCTGGGTAGTCTGTCCGCAACCGCCTTGCAATAACGCCTGAAAGAGCAGAACAGATACCTTATGGCCTGGAACGAATCAGGTAACGGGCGTAATCCGTGGGACCGCGGCGGTGGCGATCGCAAATCGCCACCCGATCTGGATCGCATTGTTAAGGAGTGGCAGCAACGCCTCGGCAGTATTTTTCGCGGCGGCAGCGGTGGTGGTGGCGCGAGCGCTCCCGGCGGCAGCACCGGGTTCGCAGGCCTGGCCGGACTGATCCTGCTCGGCTGGCTTGCCACTGGCCTGTACCGTGTCGATGACGCCGAGCGAGCGGTGGTACTGCGTTTCGGCAAGTATCAGTCGACGGCGATGCCCGGCCTGCGCTGGCATATCCCGTGGCCCGTCGAGCGCAGGGAACTGGTCAATACCAGCGAAATCAGCCCGTTCAATCAGCAGACCCGCATGCTGACTGCCGACGAGAATATCGTCGAGGTCGACCTGGTCGTGCAGTATCGGCGCGCGGATCCGGTCAAGTACCTGTTCAACGTGCGCGATCCCCAGGGCACGCTTTCCGACATCAGTGAAAGCGCGATCCGCGAGGTAATCGGCAAGAGCACCATGGACTACGCGCTCGGCGAAGGCCGCTCCGAAATCGCCATGCGTACTGAGACTCTGATTCAGCAGACCCTGGATGAGTACGGCGCCGGGATCATGGTGACCAAGGTGAACCTGCAGGACGTGAATTTTCCCGAGCAGGTGGAGGCTGCGGTGCAGGATGCCATCAAGGCCCGCGAAGATCGCGAACGCCTGGCATTTGAGGCGCAGGCCTATGCCAACGACATCCTGCCGAGGGCACGCGGCGAGTCGGCGCGTCGGCTAGCCGACGCAGAGGGTTACAAGGCACGTCTGACGGCGGACGCGCAGGGCGAGGCTGCTCGCTTCGAGCAGGTGCTTGCTGAATACCAGGCCGCGCCGGAGGTGACTCGCGAGCGTTTGTACATCGAAGCCATCGAGGATGTGCTGGCAAGAACCAACAAGATCCTGCTCGATGCAGGCGGCATCGGCAACATGATGTATGTGCCGCTCGACAAGATCCTGGAAGGCCGCGCCGGCGCCACAGTGCCGGCGGCCGCCGGCGCCTTACGCGGCGCCGTAACCGCCGCGCCGGATGCTGCTGCCGAGAGCGTCGCCACGCCACGCGCACGGGAAGACACCCGTAACCGGGGGGTACGCTGATGAAAGCAACACCCGGCATTCTCATTGGAGTACTGATTGTTGTCATGGCGCTCAGCATGTCGATTTTTACCGTCGATGAGCGCGAACTGGCAGTGAAGTTCCGCTTCGGCGAGATCGTCGATGCCGACTACGAGCCGGGCCTGCATATCAAGATCCCGGTGGTCAACAACATCGAGAAGTACCCGCGCCAGATACTGACCCTGATCAATCCACAGGAGCAGTTTCTCACCAAGGAGAAGAAGAATCTGTTCGTTGACTTCTTCGTGAAGTGGCGGATTACCGACGTTGCCCAATATTACCGTGCGACCAGCGGCGGTGACGAGCAGCTGGCCGGGCAGCGCTTGCTGGAAATCGTCAAGGACGGCATCCGTGCCGAGTTCGCCAAACGCACGGTTACGGAAGTCGTTTCCGCGGAGCGGCGCGAGTTCCTGGAGGCCGTCCTGTCCGGGGCGCGCGAAGACGCTACGGGCCTCGGTATCGCCGTGGTCGATATTCGCGTCAAGCGCATCGAGCTTTCCGATGAAGTGAGCGAATCAGTATTCAACCGCATGCGGCAGGAGCGGGCGCGCACCGCTGCCGAGCTGCGCGCGCAGGGTGCGGAGAACGCCGAGCAGATCAGGGCTGACGCCGATAAGCAGCGTACCGTTATTCTGGCGGCTGCATACCGCGATGCTGAGAAAGTGCGCGGCGAGGGCGACGCGGCCGCGGCGCGTATCTATGCCAGCGCCTACCGCAAGAACCCCGAGTTCTACGCCTTCTACCGCAGCATGCAGGCCTATCGCCGCTCATTGGGCCAGGATAATGACTTGCTGGTGCTGGACGCGAAGAGCGATTTCTTCCGTTACCTGAAGCAATCAGACGGCAGGCCCTGACCCGCCGCGGGTCGGGTGAATCGTCCAACTATAGAGACGGCGCTACATGGAGTGGGGCGATCTGCTGTCGGCGCTGGCGCTGTACCTCGTGCTCGAGGGCGTTCTGCCTTTCGTCAGTCCGCCAGGCTGGCGGCGCAGCCTCGCCTTGCTGGCGCGCATGACCGACGGCCAATTGCGCCTGTTCGGCCTCAGCGCGATGATCTGCGGGCTGGTTCTTCTGCTGCTCGTGCGTGGCGCCGCATAGGATCTCAGGATCATGGGCAAGAGCGTGGTCGTCATCGGCACGCAATGGGGTGACGAGGGTAAGGGCAAGATCGTCGATCTGTTGACGGATCGAGCGGCGGCGGTGGTGCGCTTTCAGGGCGGCCACAATGCCGGCCACACGCTGATCATCGGTGGCGAGAGAACGGTTCTGCACCTGATTCCGTCGGGAATCCTGCGCGCGCAGGTTACCTGCGTCATCGGTAACGGCGTGGTGCTCCACCTGCCGTCGCTGTTTCAGGAGGTGGATCGCCTGGAGAAGCGGGGCGTTGCGGTGACCGGGCGATTGAAAGTCAGTGCCGCTTGTCCGCTTATTCTCCCGACTCATATCGCGCTGGATCGCGCGCGTGAGGTGGCCGGGGGAACCCGCGCTATCGGCACAACGGGCCGCGGCGTCGGTCCAGCTTACGAAGACAAGGTGGCGCGGCGTTCACTGCGCGTGTCGGATCTTTTTCACGAGCAACGCTTCGCCGAGCGGCTGGCAGCAGCAATGGATCTGCACAACTTCGTGCTGGAAAAGTATCACCATGCCGAGCCGGTCGATTTCCAGCGTACGCGAGATGAATGGTTGCGGCTCGGTGAGCGGGTTCGGCCGCTGGCGATGGACACTGCCGGTTTTCTCCACGAGCAGCGGCAGGCTGGCGCGAATCTGCTGTTCGAGGGCGCCCAGGGCGCGCTGCTAGACGTCGATCACGGTACATATCCTTATGTGACTTCGTCGAACACCACGGCAGGTTTTGCCGCCACCGGGACAGGGCTTGGGCTTGGCGATTTCGATTACGTGCTCGGCATCGTCAAGGCTTACACCACCAGAGTTGGCGCGGGGCCTTTTCCAACGGAACTTTTTGACGACATGGGACAGCACCTGGCGAGAGTCGGTGCGGAATTCGGCTCGACGACCGGGCGTCCACGGCGTTGTGGCTGGTTCGACGCCGTTGCGGCCCGTCGCGCCATTCTGCACAACGGTGTCACGGGGCTTTGCGTTACCAAGCTCGATGTTCTCGACGGGCTGGAGCGGTTGAAGATCTGTACCGGCTATCGGCTCGGCGACCAGGTGTTGTCGGCCCCGCCGTACCTGGTGGATCAATACGCGGATTGCCATGCCGTTTACGAGGAGCTTCCGGGCTGGCGCGCATCCACGGTCGGGATCACCGAGCATAGCGCATTGCCGGAGGCGGCGCGCTGCTACCTTCGCCGCATCGCGGATATTCTCGCCGTGCCGATCGATATCGTTTCCACCGGCCCTGAACGCAACCAGAATATTCTGCTGCGCCATCCCTTCGACTGATGCGCAACGCTGTCACTGGTCCGCCTGTCCGTACGAGCGATCCGCCGTGAGGTCCGGGACGCGGTTACAGCGGCTGGCTATTGCGGCAGCGCTTTGCGCGATTCTCGCAGGCTGCGCCGGGTTCTTCTACAAGCGCCTGGACTGGCTGGCGGCGTGGTACGTGAATGGGCTGGTTACGCTGGATGAAGACCAGGAGCAGGCCTTGCGCCGGATGGTGAAGGACACAGTCGCCTGGCACCGCGGGGCGCAGTTTCCGTTGTATCAGGCCATGCTGGACAACCTGGACAAGGACGTCGATGGCCCCATGAGCGTTGCGCGTGTCGAGCAACGCTACGACGAAATGGTGGCACTATGGGACGTCATGGTCGAGCGGCTGGTCGGCGATGCCGCTCCGTTGCTCGACAGCCTGACGATCGACCAGCGCAACGAGCTTTTCGCCAGTATCGAAGAACAAAACGAGGAATTTCGCGAGGAGTACTCCGGGAGCACGGCCGAATTGCGCTACAAGCGGCGGGTCCGGACGACGATCCGTGTCCTGCAGCAATTCATGGGGCGCCTTACGGAGGAACAGCGGATGCTGGTCCGGGCCCGTCTTGCCACCATGAACGATGTGGCTGACGAATGGCTGGAACGGCGCGCTTTGTGGCAGGCGAACTTCCGAGCGGTTCTCGACGGCAACCTGAGGGGAGCCGAGTTTGCCGCAGCACTACGCGATCTCGCGCTGCGACCGGAGCAGTTCGATTCGGCCGAGTATCGGCGCAAGGTGTCGCAGAACCGCCAGATCGCATTCCGCATGCTGGCGGACCTGAGTAGCATCATGACGCCGAAGCAACGCGAGCGCATGAGCCGTAAACTGCGCGAGTACGCCGCGGAGCTGGATGAGCTGACGCGTCAGTCGTCATAGGACGACCGGAGATTCCCGGTTGGCAGGGCTGGCGAGATGGCCGACGCAGCCAACAAGGTTTCGGGATTCGGGCGCAGCATCTACCAGGTGCGGCCGGGCCCGGCAGCGGCGCTGGTCCTTCTCAGCGTAAATCTCCACCCGTACGTTGTTTGCCACCGGCAGGCGGCGCTTTTTCCGACGATCCGCTTGGCCCGTTGAATGCGGTGGCGGGCGTCGTGCTGCGGATCGCCTGGATGATCTTCGTCCGCACGACATGGGAGTCGATCGAGTCCATTAGCCTGATTCTGGCTACGGCTTTTCTCGGCGCATTGATCTGGGCTCTGCTCGACTCCGACCTGCTCAGTCGCGAGTCGGTCTCCCCGGTCGTCCGGCTGATGCTGATCGCAATGGCCCTGGTGCCGGCGCCGGGCATGTCGTGGGGCAGCATGCCGCGGCGCGCCAGCGGCCAGGTGGACATCGACGACGTCAGCAACTAGAACGGCGCTGAGACACCGGCAGGTTGGTCCGCACGGGCCGCGCGCAGCGGCACCGCCTTATGGATCCAATTGTGCGGATCGTCGCGCCGCGCCGGCGAGGGGATGACGAATGTGTGTTCGTTACCCTCCTCGGCGAGGCGCCGAGTGTCGATCTCCCAGCCGCGGTCAGCCCACTGCCGAACCAGGCGGCGGAATGCCGCCTCCATGCTGTCGGCCTTGGTCAGGAACTCTTCCGGCAGGCTCGGCGGCGTCAGTCGGGGGCGCACCCGCTCGACGATGCGCAGGTCTTCCTCGATTGCTTCCTGCAAGCCGCGGATGCGCTCGGCGTCGTGTTCGGGTTCCAGCAGGTAATTTCGCGCCTGCCAGCCGAAAGCCCGCGTGTGAAATTCATCCACAGGGGTGCGGGCAGTGAAGTTGATCTGGCTCATGCCTTCGCGAAAAGTCGGCTGAATCCGGTGGCAGACGCCGACGATGCTGAACTCGATCGATACTCGTGTGCGCTTGCGATCTGCCGGTAATAGTCGCGCCAGGTCGGGCGAGTTCCGGGTGCCTTCCGGAGCGTTCTTTTCCCGGCTCACGCGCGCACCCAACGGCAGTAGTTCGATGTCCATCGCCGCCGACTGCGGGTCGACGCGCCCGCCAAACCGGCGGTGCACGAAGCTGGTATGAATCGTATCGAGCGAGTTCTCCTCCATGCGAACCCAGTTCGCCTGTGCCTCGAAGCGGTAGGGTACGCGCCGCCAGTTGATGGTGTCGTCGAATTCGGGGAACAGGTTCGGGATGGGTGGGCGCTCTTTTTCCGGCAGGTCGCCGAGGAACACCCAGATCCAGCCGTATTTTTCGGCCGTCGGGTAGGAGTCGACACGCGCCCGCTTCGGGATTCGGGCATCCGTGCCTAATGCAGGGATCTCGCAGCATCGGCCAGAGGCGTCGAACTGCCAGCCGTGGTAAGGGCAGGCGAGGCGAGCGCCGAGCACCTTGCCGTCGCAAAGCGCGCCGCCGCGGTGACAGCAGATGTTGGACAGGCAAGCCACGTGCCCGGGGCCGTCGCGGTAGAGCACAAACTCCAGGCCGAGCATGCGCACGCCGGTCGGGCGTCCTTCAGGAACCTCGTCGGACGTTGCCGCCACATACCAGTTATTGATGAGCATGGCCGTATCGCCTCGATTGCCGCGCCAGACAGCAAAACATCATAGTAATATAACGATATGGAGACAGCCGTCGAGAAACTGCGCTGGGAGCGGCGGCGCAAGTTGCAGGTGCGCGAGGCATTCGCGCGGGGGCTGGAGCATTTCCGCAGCGATGCGGGAGATCCCCTGCCGTTTTATCAGGCCTGCGCCGCCTATCTGGTGACCGGGCAGCGGCGCCTCATCGAGCAGGATCGGCGCCTTGCGGATCTTCTGGGGCCGCGGGTTCCCGCTGCGCAGGCGGCTGATCACGACGCCATTGCGGCTCTGCGCGAGCGACTTGACTTGGCCCAGCGCTCACTCGATGAGTTCGCTGAGGCAACCGAGATCCTGCACTGCCGAGGCCCGGAAGCGCGCAGCCTGTTCGAAGCCGCTGCGGTCCGATTCCTCGACGTGCTGGTCAACGTGCTCGGTGCGCGCAGCCATTCACTGCGGCATCTCACGACAACGCTTTTCAGTGAAGATGACTGGGCGGCAATCGTCGGTCTCACGTCAGAGGTGCTTGCAGCGGAGGCTGCGATGTTTGCCGCTGTGCAGGCGGTCGCACCGGCAGGTCTCGATCCGGCGCTGATGTCGACGGAGCCGCGTCGGGCGTGAGGGCCGGCGGGGTGTCGATCAGGCCAGTGCAGAACGCGTATTGCCGCTGCTGGTGCCGAGGAGAGGACTTGAACCTCCACGGGGTTGCCCCCACTGGTACCTGAAACCAGCGCGTCTACCAATTCCGCCACCTCGGCAAGGGGTGGTTTTTGGGTGGCGCGAATTTACTGGCACCCTGTATCCTTGTCAACGAAACTTTCCCTCCATTCTGAGCTTTAGTGCCTAAACGTCACTCTCTCGCGCGCGCCAAGACTGCGGGCGCATCGGCGCCGCATCCGTACCGTCATCCGGTGCCCGATGCGGCAACCATCCTGCGCCAGCTCGAGCAGCACGGCGTGCCGCTCGGCTTCGATACCCTGGCTGCGGCGCTTGGCGTCACGGGCGAACGGCAGCGCGGCGCGTTAAAGCGTCGCCTGCAGCAGCTAGGCGCCGACGGCCGCGTGCTGCTCAATCGCCATGGCGAGTACTGCCTGCTGGCGAAGATCGACGCAATCACCGGTGTCGTGTCAGCTCACCGGGACGGTTACGGATTTGTCGCGACCAGCGACGGATCGCCCGATGTCTATCTGCCGTTTACCGAAATGCGGCAACTGCTCGACGGGGACCGGGTGGCGGTGCGACTCTCCGGACGCGGACCCGGCAGTCGTCGCAGCGGTGTGGTCGTCGAAATCCTCGAGCGCGGCAAGCAGACGGTGGTCGGCCGCTATCAGCGCGAGCATGGCGTCGGCTATGTCGTCGAGACCGGACGCTCACCCCACCATTTCATCGTTCCCGATCATCATCGCGGGGGGGCCATCATCGGGCAGTTCGTGAAGCTCGAGATCACGACCTACCCAAGTGAGAACCGTGAAGCGCAGGGCCGGGTGATCAAGATTCTTGGTGATCCGGCCGAAGATCCCGGCGTCGCCACCGACACGGCGATCGAGATCTTCGGGCTGCCCTGCACCTGGTCCGCTCCGGTGCGACGGGCCGCGTCGGCCTGGGGTAGCGAAGTCCGTCCGGAGGACAAGCGGCATCGCGAGGACCTTCGCGATCTGCCCCTGGTCACGATCGACGGCGAGGATGCCCGTGATTTCGACGATGCGGTTTTTGCCGAGGCGCGCGGCGAGGGCTGGCGCCTGGTCGTAGCCATTGCCGATGTGTCGCATTACGTGCGTCCCGCCGACCCGCTTGATGAGGAAGCGCGCCGCCGCGCGACGTCGGTCTATTTCCCCGATCGGGTCGTTCCCATGCTACCCGAGGCGCTGTCGAACGGACTTTGCTCCCTGAATCCCGGCGTGGACCGCCTTTGCCTGGTTTGCGACATGGATGTGTCGGCCCGCGGCGAGATACGCAAAGCGCAGTTCTATCGCGCGGTGATGCGCTCGCAGGCCAGACTGACCTATACCGACGTGCAGGCGGCGCGAGACGGTGCCAGCGATGTCCGTCACCGCTTGCGCGCGTTGTTGCCACGCCTCGATGAGTTGTATGCCGTTTACCGCGCCCTCGGGCGGGCGCGGGCGCGGCGCGGCGCGCTCGAGCTCGATCTGCCGGAGCTGAAAGTGGTGCTTGGCGAGCACGGCCGAATCGAGAAAATCCACCTTCGCGAGCGCAATGACGCCCACCGTCTCATTGAGGAGTGCATGATCGCAGCCAACGTCGAGGCGGCAAAGTTTCTGCGCAACCGGCGCTTGCCTGCGCTGTACCGCGTGCATGCAGGGCCGGATGAGGAGAAGTTCGAGAACCTGCGCCTGATGCTGCAGGCTATCGGGCTGAAAATTACCGCACAGGCGCGGGTGCGTACAGGCGAGCTGAATCGCGCGTTGCGCTCGATTCGGCAGCGGGCGGACTATCCGATGCTGGCCACGGCGTTCCTGCGCAGCATGGCGCAGGCGGTTTACCAGCCGGCAAACATCGGGCACTTCGGCCTGGCGCTGCCCGTCTATACACATTTCACCTCGCCGATTCGCCGCTATCCGGACCTGCTGGTCCACCGGGGCATCGGCCATCTCCTCGATCATGGCAAGCCGGCGGAGTTCCGCTACGATACGGCTGAGCTCGACTTGCTTGGCCGCACCTGTTCCGAGCGTGAGCGTCGCGGCGACGAGGCAGCACGATTCGCGCAGGCGCGCTACAAGTGTGCCTACATGAAGGAGCATATCGGCGCGGAGATGGAGGGCGCCGTCACGGGTGTCACCCACTTCGGGATCTTCGTCACCCTGCACGAGTTGAATGTGGACGGGCTGGTGCATGTCAGTAGCCTGCGCAACGACTACTACCACCTCGAGCACGGCGGCATCAGGTTGACCGGCGAGCGCACGGGGACCAGCTTCGGTCTGGGCGACGTGGTTCGGGTACGAGTGGTACGTGTGGACGTCGACGAGGCGAAGGTGGATTTCGTGCTGGCTGATGGCCCCGCGGGCGAGGCGCCGCGCCGGCAGCGGCGGCCGCGGCGGTCGCGCCGCTAAGGCGAAACCGGATGGAAAAGCGTCTGGTCTGCGGTGTGCAGGCAGTGCGGCAGGCACTGGCCATGAACTGCGTCGAGCGGCTGTATCTGCAAAGCGATTTGGGCGCGGCCCGCCGCGCCCGGCTGGCGAGCGCACTGGCTGATTTCCAGGGGCCGACGCAAAGCTGCGATGCCGGCGAGTTGGCGCGGATGAGCGGGACAGCGAAGCACCAGGGTGTAGCGGCGCTGGTTCGCGGCGCCGGCGCCATGGACGAGCGGCACGCGCTGGAGTACCTGGCGCGGCTCGACTGCCCGCTGGTCCTGGTCCTCGACAGCATCCAGGATCCGCGTAACTTCGGTGCGCTGCTGCGCACGGCCGACGCTGCCGGCGTGGACCTGGTGGTCACGGCGCGCAGTCGCAACGTCGGTTTGACGCCGGTCGTCAGCAAGGTTGCGGCCGGCGCCGCCGAGGCGCAGCCTCTGGCCGAGGTGGCCAACCTGGCGCGGTTTCTTGCCAAGCTGCGTGATGCAGGGCTGTGGATCATCGGCACCGACGATCAGGCCGACCGCAGTCTGTTTGCCGCGAATCTGCGCGTTGCGGTGGCGCTGGTGCTGGGCGCGGAGGGCGAGGGGCTGCGACGGCTGACGCGTGAGCACTGCCATCAGATCGTCGCTCTGCCGATGCATGGGGTGGTGACCAGCCTCAATGTCGCCGTGGCGGCGGGAATATGTCTATACGAGTGCCGACGCCAGCGCGGTCTTGCACCCGATGGTGGGCTCGGGTAGCATCCCGCGTCCCTCGGGGCACCGGCCGGCAAACAGGCCGGGCACCGACTCCTTGCCACACCGCCATGTCGGGTGGCTGTCAATCCACGAGGAGCGAAAATGAGGCATTACGAAATCGTCTTTCTGGTCCATCCGGACCAGAGCGAGCAGGTCCCCGCGATGATCGATCGCTACAAGGGGATCGTCATGGCGGGCGGTGGTAGCGTCCATCGGCTCGAGGACTGGGGTCGCCGGCAGCTGGCGCACACCATTGCTAAAGTCCACAAGGCTCATTACGTGCTGATGAACGTCGAGTGCGGCAAGCCCGTCCTCGACGAATTGACCGACGCGTTTCGCTTCAGCGATGCGGTCCTGCGTTTCATGGTGATCGGCCGCAAGCAGGCCGTGACCACGCCCTCCGCCCTGGCCAAGTCCGCCGAAGAGGAGTCGCGTGAAGGCGGTGGCCGTTCGACCAGCCGCGACGCGTCGCGTAGCGAAGAATCCATTGAGCCGGCCGAAGAGGCAGCAGAAGCAGCAGCGGGCTGATCGTTACCGTAAGTCGCAGGGAAATCAGGACTATGAGCAGGTTTTTCCGCCGCCGGAAGTTTTGCAAGTTCTCCGCCGAAGGTGTCGAGGAGATCGACTACAAGGATCTCGAGACGCTGCGGCAATACATCACTGAGACCGGCAAGATCGTGCCGAGCCGCATCACCGGTACGGCTGCGGCTTATCAGCGGCAGTTGTCGCTCGCGGTGAAGCGCGCGCGTTTTCTCGCGCTGCTGCCCTACACGGACAAGCACTGAGGCGATCGAGCCGCGGGGCTGCCTGCCGTGGCAGCGATGCGCTGCTCAAGGCGTGTTCCCTCGTGACTGACCTGCCTGCGTGGTTGATCGAGCAACGGGCAGCGCGAATCGTGCTGATGGCGGCAATTTTCCCGGTTCCGTTACTCGGCGTAGCCAGTGTCGCAATTCTCGCGCTGGTAACGCAGGTCCGAGGTTGGCGTACGGCGTTGGTTGACCTCGGTCTCGGGATCCTGGCCTTGGCGGTGATGCTCGCCATTGCCGGGGGGCAATGGCTTGGCGTTGGCCTGGGTGCGGCAGTGGCCTGGTTGATCGGAGTGGCGCTGGCCGTGGTGCGCAGCTCCGGCGGCATGGTTCTGGCAACCCAGGTCGCGGTGCTGGTTGCCATCGTGGTGGTAGTCGTAATCGCGGCTGCCGTGCCGGATGTCACTGCTGGCTGGCGAGCGCTGATCCGTGACTTCGCCGATCAGGCTTCGGCAGCCGGAATGGATGTCGGGCCGCTGGATGCGCTGGAAAGGGCCGCGGGCTGGATGACCGGGATGATCGCGGCAAGCGCGGTGATCAGTTCCGGAGTGGCGCTACTGCTCGGCAGCGCTTGGGCGAGCCGAATGGGCGCGGGTGACGCGGTGAGCGAGTTCCGGATGCTGCGCATGGGTTATGTGATTGGTGGCCTGGCGCTGGCCACTGTCGTTGCGATGCTGGCGGGCCTGCGCGACGTAGCAGATGACCTCGCAATGGTTTTTGGCGCCGGTTTCCTGCTGCAGGGCATTGCCGTGGTGCACTGGCAGGCCTCGCAGCAGCGCTGGCCAAGCTGGTGGGCGCTGCTCATGTATGCGCCGATGCTGGTGCCCGCAGTTGCGGCCGTGGAGGTACTGGCTCTCGCAGTGGTCGGCGTAATTGACAATGCGTTCGGCCTGCGACGCGCTCGATCCAATATGGTTTAATCGGAACAGCGGCCGGGACCAGTCCGGCACGAACAGTGAGGCAAGGGTTATGGATGTCATCCTGCTGGAAAAAGTGGCAAATCTCGGCAATATCGGCGATCGCGTAAAGGTCCGTTCCGGATACGGTCGCAACTTCCTGTTGCCGCAGGGCAAGGCGACTCTGGCGACCCCGGAAAATGTGGCCGCGTTTGAATTGCGTCGCGCTGAACTGGAGCGCCAGCAGGCTGATGAGCTCGCGGTAGCGCAATCTCGGGCCGCACAGTTCGCGCAGCTCAGCCTGCGGATCGCCGCCAGAGCGGGCGCGGAAGGCAAGCTGTTCGGTTCACTCGGCACCGTGGATATCGCCGAAGCCTGCACCGCGGCCGGCGCGCCCCTGCAGCGCAGCGAGGTGCGGCTGCCGGCAGGACCGATCCGCACGATCGGCGAACACCACATTGATCTGCATCTGCATACGGATGTCAATGTGAGTATCCGCGTCGAGGTCGTTCCGGAAGAGACCAGGGCCAGTTGAGCAACGCGTTTCTGGCTTCTCGCTGCCATGCCCAGCGTGTCTGCCGCACCCGACGTCGTATCGATTGAACGGCTGACCGTTCCGCCAAGTTCCGTGCAGGCCGAGCAGGCGCTGCTCGGCGCTCTGATGCTCGATAACACCGCGTGGGACAAGGTCGCCGGTCTGGTAAGCCAGGTGGATTTCTACCGTCCTGACCATCGCCTGATCTTCGCCGCGATTAACGTCTTATGCGACCGGCGCCAGCCCGGAGATGTCGTGACGATTTCCGAGTACCTCGAAAGTCGCGGCGAACTCGAGGATGCGGGCGGCTTGGCGTATCTCGCCGCACTGGTACGCGACACGCCGAGTGCCGCGAATATAGTCGACTATGCGCGCATCGTGCGCGACCGGGCGTTGCTACGCGAGCTGGCGCAGGCCGGCAACGATATCGCCTCTAGCGCATATCACACCGAGGGTCGGCCCACGCACGAACTCGTTGACGAGGCTGAGCGCCGTGTGCTCGAGATCGCGCAGCGAGGCCAGCGCCACGGGTCCGGCTTCGTGCTCCTGCGCGACACGCTCGGCGCAACCATTGACCGGCTTGACCTGCTGCACCAGGCCGGTGGCAGCATCACCGGCGTTCCAACCGGTTTCGAGAAATTCGACGAACTGACGGCAGGCCTGCAGAAAGGCGACCTGGTGGTGATCGCCGGCCGTCCGTCTATGGGCAAGACGACGCTGGCGCTGAACATTGCCGAGCATGCAGCGCTGGGGCAGAAACAACCGGTCGCGGTGTTCAGCATGGAAATGTCGGTCGAGCAGCTCGCGTTCCGCATGATATCGTCGCTTGGGCGGGTCGATCAGGCGCATCTGCGCAACGGCCGGTTCAGCGACGACGATTGGCCGCGGATCAACGGCGCGATTCGCCAGATGTCGGAGGCGCGCGTGTTCATCGACGATACCCCGGCGCTGACCCCGACCGAAGTGCGCTCCAGGTCGCGGCGTCTGGACCGGGAGCATCGGCTGTCGCTGATTGTCGTCGATTATCTGCAGTTGATGCGGGTGACCGGCACCAAGGAAAACCGCGCAACCGAAATATCGGAGATCTCGCGATCGCTGAAGGCGCTGGCGCGCGAACTGTCCGTCCCGGTTATTGCGCTGTCACAGCTGAATCGCAGCGTGGAGCAACGCCAGGACAAGAAGCCGGTCATGTCGGACCTGCGCGAATCCGGTGCCATCGAACAGGATGCGGACCTCATCGTGTTCATTTATCGGGAGGAGGTCTACAACCAGAACACGACGCGCAAGGGGATTGCCGATATCACCATCGCCAAGCAGCGCAACGGCCCGACCGGCGAGTTCCCGTTGACGTTTCTCGGCAGGTACACGCGATTCGAGAACTACACGCCGGAAGTCGGGGTCTTTCCGTGACGCCGGCCGCCGTGGCGGTCGTTCGCGCCGCGGCGCTTCGTCACAATCTCCGCAGGGTCAGGGAACTGGCGCCGGGTTGCCGTGTACTGGCCGTCATCAAGGCCAATGCTTACGGTCATGGCCTGGCGTCCGTGGCGAACATCCTCACGGAGGCCGATGCGTTCGCCGTCGCGCGCCTGGACGAGGCGTTGCAACTGCGCGCGGCGGGAATCACCCGGAAAGTGGTTGTGCTCGGCGGCTTTATCTCCTCCGAAGAGGCACGCCTCTGCGTGCGACACGACCTCGACGTGGTGGTGCATTGCCCTGAACAGATCAGCATCATCGACCACGACAGCGGTCTGGGGCCGCTGGGGGTATGGCTGAAGATCGACACCGGCATGGGCCGCCTGGGTATCGATCCCAGGCAAGTCGGTCCGGCTGTAGCCCGGCTGTCGCGCCGGTCAGGCACCTTGCGAGTGATGACTCATCTGGCCTGCGCCGACGATATAACCGACCCGTCAACGAGCCGACAGATCGAGTGTTTTGCCCAGGCTATCGGTCAATGGCCGGGTGACGTCAGCATTGCCAACTCGGCCGCCATCCTCCGCTGTCCCGAGACGTTGCGGCGGTCGCCAGTCCTCGACTACGGTGGCGAGAACTGGGTGCGGCCGGGATTGATGCTGTACGGCGTATCTCCACTGCCTGACGAGACGAGTCAGAGGCTGCGCTTGCAGCCGGCAATGTCTTTCGAGACGCGCATCATGGCCATACGCCGCTTGTCGCGCGGTTATCGCGTTGGCTACGGCGGAGACTGGACCGCCAGGCGGGATAGCGTCATCGCCGTGGCTGCTGCCGGTTATGCCGATGGCTATCCGTGGCACGTCGCCACCGCTACGCCGGTTCTCGTCAACGGCCAGCTGGCGTCGGTCGTGGGCCGGGTATCGATGGACATGGTCAGCATCGATGTGACCGACCTGGCGGCGCCTCGCCTCGGCGACCGCGTCGTATTGTGGGGCGACTCGCCTTGCATAGCGGATGTTGCCCGGTGCGCAGGAACAATAGCCTACGAACTTCTGGCGGGCATGAGTCCGCGCGTGGTCAGGCAGGTCGAGCACTGATTCTCTGCTGGGTGGGACGGGACCGCGATAAGGCGGTCCCCGCGGTCAGGTGGCGACGAATGCCATGCTGATTCCGAGCAGTTCAATGACGTCGTTGTCGCTGAGTCTGCGCGGTTGCGCGCCGAGCGGCTCGCCGTTGATTTTCGGGGGCTGGCGGCCCGGTGCGCTTTGCATCACAACCACGTGGTACTCATCACCGCGCCGCGTAATGGCGATCACCTGTACGCCAGACTGTCCAAGGGTGGTCATCGCCTTGTTAAGCGCCACCTCTCGGCCCGTGAAGCGGCCGGTCAGAACCTGGACCTTCGCCGCCGGCGCGGCGACCGTTGCGCGTTCGGGGGTGGCACCCCCGGACAGGTCGGCCTTTCCCAGCACCATCGTGCGCGCGAAATCGTCGTCGTCTCCGGCGACACTGTCGACGAAATGCAGCTGATGCTTGCCTATCGTGATGACGTCACCGTTCTGCAGCGCATGTTTGCGAATCAGTTTGCCGTTGACATACGTGCCGTTAGTGCTATTCAGGTCTTCGAGGAAGGAGTCGCTGAGTATATTGATGATCAGCGAGTGGTGGCCGCTCACCGTTGGATTGTCGATGCGCACGTCGTTGTCGGGGAGGCGGCCGATCGTGTACCGCTCCTTGGTCATATTGTATTCGGCCAGATTCCGGCCCTCGGTGCTGAGTATCAGACGGCCCATTTGTGTGCGGTTCTAGCGGAACAATCGGGTTACGCGCTGCAGAACGCTGCTGCGGGCCGGAAACGGCTCGATGATCTGCGCGAGAATCACCGACACGTTATCTTTCCCGCCGTGGTCGTTGCTGAGCTGAATCAACTGCTTGCCGACCATGTCAAGATTAGCACTAAATGTGCTGATCGTTAAATGTATGTCCTCATCCTCGACCATGTCCGGCAGCCCATCCGAGCACAGCAGGTAGACGTCGCCTGGCTGCACCTCGTCTTCCTGCACCTCGACCTGCACCGCCGAGTCAACGCCCAGTGCGCGTGTCACGTAGTTGCGGTTCGTCGACCGCTGGGCTTCCTCCTGCGAGTAGTAACCCTTGTCGACCAGTTCCTGGAGCAGCGAATGATCCATGGTCAGCTGCTCGAAGCGATTACGCCGCATCCGGTAGATTCGCGAGTCGCCCACATGGGCCATGGAAACGCGATTGTCGAAAAACAGGCAGGCAGCGATAGTAGTGCCCATGCCTTCGCACTGCGGGGTGTTCTTGGCGGTCTGATGAATGACCTTGTTGGCGCGGGCGACGGCGTCGCGCAGCAAGATGGTCTGCCGCATCAAGCGCGTCTCCGGGTCGACCGCGGCACGCTCTTCCCGACTGCAAGCTTCCGGGACCAGTTGCAGGACTGTCTTGACGGCAATGCCACTGGCAACCTCTCCGGCGTTGTAGCCGCCCATGCCATCCGCGAGCACCAGCAGGCCGGCTTCCAGATCCGTGCCGATTGCGTCTTCGTTGTGCTCACGGACGCGTCCGGTGTCGGTTAGTTGCACACAGCGGATTTTGTTGCGAAGGCTCATGCAGATCTCGCGGCTCGAGCCGATATCAGTGTCCCGCAACACTCTCGCAATGCCAAGGCCATTTCCCGGCCATTTTCAAAACGTCCGCCGGGGCGCTTCGCCAGCGCACGGTCCAATACGGTGTCGACGCCGGGCGGCAGGTCGTCGCGCAGCCGTCTCAGGGACTCGTGCGGCTCATGGGCGATCTTCTGCATCAGCAGGGGAATAGAGTCGGCACGGAAGGGCGGTCGACCGGTCAGCAACTGGTAGGTGGTTACGCCTAACGAGAACAGATCGGACTGCCCGGTCACGCTGAGGCCGGCAAGTTGCTCCGGGGACATGTAAGACGGGGTCCCCAGGATGATTCCGGTCTTGGTGCGGCTGCTGTCGGTGAGCCGGGCTATGCCGAAATCGCTGATCTTTATGGTGTCGCTGCGCTCATCGTAGAGCAGGTTGGCCGGCTTTATATCGCGATGCACCACGCGCTGGTTATGCGCGTAATGCAGTGCCTCGGCGACCCTGGCCATCAGCTCGAGCACCTGTCGCGGGGGCAGCAGCTGGCCCTGCTGTGCGTAATTACTGAGTGGCCTGCCGGGGAAATACTCCATCGCGAGATAGGCGATCTCCGCTTCCTCTCCAACGTCGTAGATGGCGATGATTCCCGGATGGTTGAGCCGGCCGGCCGACTGGGCCTCGCGCATGAACTGGGCGCGCGCATTCGCCAGTTCGCTCTCGCTGAACTCCTCGGCGAGCGCTATGGCTTTGACCGCCACTTTGCGGTTGATGGTCGGGTCGCAACCCAGGTACACGGTGGCCATCGCGCCGCGGCCGATGACCTGTTGCAGAACGTAACGGCCAAGAGTGCGCATCGCCAGCGGCTTGGCTGCCAGCATTTCCCCGTTGGCGCTGGCCGCCGGGCTGCCGGTGGCGGCGGATCGCGCGGTCGCAGCAGGGCGGATGCCGGTGAGCCGGTTTAGCTTATCGCTGACGCCCCGATACTCCGGGTCAATGCTGACCAGGTGCCGCAGCACACTTTCGGCCTTCGCCAGGTCTCTGCGACGGGCGTGCTCCACGGCAATTTCGTAGAGCCGCTCCTTGACGCCAGGTGTGACGGATTGCTGGCGTAGCACGGAGAACGCCAGGTCCAGATCGGTGTCATGGCGCTGCGCCGGGAGTGTACCGGGGAAGATTGCTTCCAGATGGGCATCGCGATGCTCGCGGGTTGGCAGGCGCGGCATCCACAAGGCGAGGAGGCCGCTGCCGACCAGCGCAAAGCTCGCGATTCCGGCGAAATTCACCCACAGGCGCGCCGGTCCGAGCAGCAGAAAGGCTTCCAGGCCGAGCAATGCTGCGCCTATGCACACACCGAGCATCAGGGTCATCAGCGGCGCCAGCCCGGCTCCGGCGACGAGCAGCCCGGCACCGATCACGGCGCACAGCGCCACTTCCAGCCAGGGCAGCCAGACGGGCCGCTGCAGATAGTCGTTTTCCAGCAGGTTGGAAAGTGCGGTCGCGTGCATGAGGACCGGGGCCAGCTCCGGGCCGACGGGCGTTGCATAGCCAGTGTCACGATCGGTGCTGTCCCCGATCAGCACGATCCGCCCGGCCACCACGCCAGGGGCGATTTCGCCACTGAGCAGCTTCGCCGCGGGCACCGTTTCGAACGCTGGCTGGCCGTCACGGGCAGCGTAGAACCGGTTCAAAATGCGCGCCGGCACAGTCGGGCGCTCGCGGCCGCCCTGCCTGGCGCTGGCCGCCAGCAGCGCGGCCAGTGCAACAGCAGGATAAGGTCTGCTGCCGGCTCGCAATACGAGGTCGGTTTGCCGGACGACCCCGTCAGTATCGGCCAGGAATTCAGCGTGCCCGCTTGCGTGCACGGCACGGCAAAGTTCTTCAGCTGGCGCGGAAAGTCCGCGGTGTAACCGGCGGGGCGTGCCCGCCGCTGCGATATCCTCTTCTGCGAGGAGCTCGCCGCCGCACCCTTCCGCAGTTGGAGTGGTGAGCTGATCGGCTGCGTGAAGTGCGATGACCACGTTGCCTGCGGCGGCGATTTCCTGCGTAATCTGGAACTGCTGGCGGGCCTGGTCCTCGATGGTAGCCAGCTGGCGTGCGAAGCTGCGTAGAGACATCTCCTCGCTGTCGTCGCCGTCGTTGCGGCGGGTGCGCGTCTCGAGTTCGGCCAGCGCTGCGAGGCGGCCGGCGTCCGGCAGGGTGCTGTCGTCGGGGGGTGGCTGCGCGGGCACAATGATGGTCGCGCCGCCCGTGGCGAGGGTGCGGATCAGCGGTGCGAGGTCCGGTGCGTGCCAGAAGCCACCCCAGGCTCGCTCCAGCCCGCTTGTGTCGGCCACTACCAGCTGCCGGCTGCCAAGGCGTGCCTGCGTGCTCTGCAACCAGTCGTAGAGGTGATCCTCCATCCTCCGCGGGCCGGCGGCGGCCAGCAGCACGGCCAGCATGAATAGCACGATGGCGGGTCCGGGGCGCAGATAGCTGCCCGGAATGGCATTGTCCCTCGAAAGCATTTCTAAATACTATCGACGCCCGGGCCGGGCCAATGAGAACGGTGTTGTGATTCTCGGTGCAGATGTCAAATTCGCGACTGGTAAGCAACCGCGCATGAGAGCAGTGTCACAGAATGGTCACGGCTAAGACCTCGGTGCGGTACGTGTGCGCCAGCTGCGGCGGGGAGGCCCCGAAGTGGCAGGGGCAGTGCCCGTCGTGCGCGGAGTGGAACACGCTGCAGCCGACGGCGCGGCAGCGCACCGAGACGGTGAAACGACACGAGGGCCAGGTGCGGTCTCTGGCTGAGGTTGGCGAGACGCCGGCGATGCGGCTGCAGACGGGCGTCAGCGAGCTCGATCGCGTGCTTGGCGGCGGACTCGTGTCCGGGTCGGTCGTGTTGATTGGCGGCGCCCCGGGGATCGGCAAGTCGACCTTGCTGCTGCAGGTCGCCGCTGGCCCTGCGAGCGGCGGGCCTGCACTGTATGCCAGCGGCGAGGAATCGGCCAGCCAGGTGGCGCTGCGCGCGCGACGTCTCGGCGTGGAGTCCGCCTCGGTCAACGTGCTCGCAACCACCAGCATCGAGGAGGTCGTGGCGGCTGCGCGGGAAGTTGGCGCACGGTTTGTGATCGTCGATTCGATCCAGACGATGTGCACCGCAATGGTGCCCTCCGCAGCAGGCTCGCCCAACCAGCTGCGGGAATGCGCAGCGCAACTCATCGAGCTTGCAAAATCTTCCGCCGTCGCCGTGATTCTCGTCGGTCATGTGACCAAAGAGGGCGTGATCGCCGGTCCGCGCATGCTCGAGCACATGGTAGACGTAGTGCTGTACTTCGAGGATGAGACCGGCAGTCGCTTCCGCATGCTGCGATCGGTGAAGAATCGCTTTGGTGCTGCCCAGGAGCTCGGGGTTTTCGCCATGACCGATGAGGGCCTGCGCGAGGTGCACAACCCGTCTGCCATGCTGCTGTCACGCCACGTTGAGCCCGTGGCCGGCAGCGTGGTCACGGTGCTGCACCAGGGTACCAGGCCGTTGCTCGTCGAAGTGCAGGCGCTGACTGATCGCAGTGGCGCCGGGCTGCCGCGCCGTCTGGCGGTTGGCATTGATCAGAACCGGCTCGCCCTGCTGCTGGCGGCTTTGCACCGGCATGCTGGTGTGCGGTTGCATGAAGACGATGTGTTCGTCAACGTGGTCGGCGGTGTTCGGGTGGCGGAGACCGCAGCCGATCTGGCCGTGCTCGCTGCGGTGGTGTCGAGTAATCGAGACCGGCCGATCGACCAGCGGCTGGTGATTTTCGGCGAGGTCGGGCTGGGCGGGGAAATCCGCCCGGTGGCCTTCGGGGAAGAGCGGCTCAAGGAGGCCGCCAAATTAGGCTTTACGCGTGCGGTAGTGCCGAAGGCGAATCTGCCGAAGCGGCCCGTCGGCGAGATGCAAATGCACGGCGCGGCGAGTCTTGCCGAGGCGCTGCGCGAACTGGCCGGCTAGATCAGCGGCCGGTCATTCGCCGGCCGCTATGCGCTTCGTTTCGAAGATCGGCTCACGTACCCGCACGGTGTCGACCACGGTACCGCTGGTCTGCAGGATCTCGATGCAGTAGCCGTTCAGGTCAAGTACGGCGCCCTTGCGCGGTATGGCCTCGAGCTTCTCCAGGATCAACCCGTTCAGCGTCTTCGGACCGTCGGTCGGGAGCTGCCAGTTCATGGTGCGATTAAGCATGCGTACGGTAACTCCTGCGTTGACGATCCAGCCGCCGTGGGCCTCGTCACGCACGATGTCCGGCTTGCCGGCGTCGGGCTCGCTGGTGAAATCGCCGACGATTTCCTCGAGCAGGTCTTCGAGCGTTACGATGCCCTGCACGTCACCGTACTCGTCCACGACAAAACCGGTGCGCTGGCGGCTACGCTGAAACTGCACCAGCTGCCTGTTGAGTGTGGTCGCCTCGGGTACGAAATAGGGCTCGTCGAGCAGTCCCTCGAGGTCCGCTTTCGTGAGTTTTTCCAGATCGGCATGGCGCACGAGTCGTTTGACATGCAGCACACCCACGACGTTGTCCATGCTCTCGCGATAAACCGGCAGCCGCGTATAGCCGCTTTGACGAATCGTCGCGAGCGCTCGGTCCCACTGGTCATCGAGGTCAATGCCGACGACGTCGCTGGTCGGGATCATGATGTCCTGTACGGTGATTTCGCCGAGTTCGAGCACGCGCATCATGATCTCCTGGCGTTTAGGCGGCAGCAATGCGCCGGATTCTGCTACCAGGGTGCGTAGTTCCTCGATTGTCAGGTGATGCGCAAGGCCTTTTTCAGCCGCGACGCCGAAGAGGCGCAGTACGCCGTTCGACACAATTGTGACCAGCCAGACCAGCGGCCAGCCGATTTTCAGCGCTGCGAAGTAGATGAACGCAGCGGGAAAAGCCAGGCGCTCGGGGTGAAGCGCTCCCAGCGTTTTCGGCGTGACCTCGGTGAAGATCAGCAGCACAATGGCGAGCACTGCCGTGGCTGCGGCGGCCACTATGGGACCGCCGAGTTTCAGTGACACCATGGTGACGAGGGATGCAGCCAGCGCATTCGCCAGAGTGTCGACGAGCAAAATCAGGCCAATCAGTCGGTCGGGCCGCTTGAGCAGGGTCTCGGCCAGTTGAGCGCCACGATGGCCGGACTTTGCCTTGTGGCGCAGGCGGTACCGGTTGAGGGTCATCAGGGCCGTTTCCGTCCCCGAGACAAAAGCGGACAGCAGCAGCAGGAGAATCAGCAGTGCGATCAGGACACTGAGAGGAACGTCGTCGTTCAAAGAAGGGGGACTCCTCGCGGGGGCGCGGATCATCGTCGCCAAGCGGCGGCCGGGCTGTCAAGGCAGCTTTCCCGGCGTTGGCGGTGCAAAGTGGTCAATTACCGCGAAACAGGCGATAGAATTCGATAAACGTCGCCGAATGGGCCGCATAAGCCTGCGAAGGAGCCAAACGCACGTGTTTGCAAATCTGAGCAAACGGTTACGTGAGGTCGCCGATCGCCTGCAGGGTCGCGGGCGCCTGACCGAAGACAACATCCATGAGGCGGTTCGCGATGTGCGTCGGGCGCTCATAGAAGCCGACGTTGCCGTGCCGGTCGTTCGCGATCTCATCGCCCGAGTGCAGGAGCGCGCGATCGGCACCGAAGTCAGCCGCAGCCTTACGCCCGGCCAGGCTTTCGTCGGCATTCTGCACGCGGAGTTGAAAAACGCATTGGGCAACGAGCCCGTCGAGCTCAATCTGCGGCAGCCGCCGCCGGTGACGATCATGCTGGTCGGCCTGCAGGGTGGCGGTAAGACCACCACCGCAGGAAAGCTTGCGCTTCACCTCAAGGAGCGGCTGAAGCGACGCGTCATGGTGGCGAGCCTGGATACGCGGCGTCCGGCCGCC
>CAYOFE010000012.1:0-19963 GCA_964403135.1 uncultured Chromatiaceae bacterium
ATCGTGCGCGAACCATCATCAGCCTTGCCTATGGCGCATTCGTAGACCAGGCCGAGCTCGACGATATTGATTGGGATCTCCGGGTCGTAAATGGTGCGCAGCTGGTCCCAGACGAGGCGTGCGAATTCCTCGTCCGTGGCGTTCGCCGGGAGTGAGGGTGGCGCGACGGGCTCCTTGCCGAGCGCATCGGCATCTCGGCCCGCCACCCGGTACAGGTTACCCTCGAAGTAAATGGTAAAGCTGCCGCCCATCGCCTGGGTGATGTAGACGAGAGAATCGCGCGGTAGTGTTTCGGTAATGCCGGCTGGCACCGTGTTGGCTACCAGGTCTCTCTTCAGTACAACAGGTTCGTTCTGCGGGCCGAACATTGCGATTTCTCATTCCGTCGAGACGGCGGTTTTCCGGCATTGCAGTGCCGCATGCAGCGTATGCCATGGCAGTGTTGCGCAGCGTATGCGCGAGGGGTAGGCGCGCACGCCGCAGAGGGCGGCGATGTCGGTGTCGCGCGCCAGGGCGGAACGTTCGCCATCGGGACCGAACAGCGCCTCGACTTCGCGCACCACGGATTCGACCTCCGCAATGCGCTTGCCTCGCACCATCTCCGTCAGCATCGATGCCGAGGCCAGCGAAATGGCACAGCCAACGGCCTCGAATGCGGCCTCTTTAACGACGTCCCGGTCGAGGCGCAGGTAGATGGTCACCTTATCGCCGCACAGAGGGTTGTGGCCCTCGGCGACGCGATCAGCGGCGTCGATCCGCCGGCAATTACGCGGATGCCGGCAGTGATCGAGCACTTTATCCCGGTACAGGGCCTGGATGTCGGCTGCGTCTCTCATTGGGCGAACATCCGGATCGCCACGCGAATGGCCTCGACCAGCTGGTCGATCTCGGCCCGTGTGTTATAGAAAGCGAACGAGGCGCGCGCGGTTCCCGCCACGCCGAAGAAATCCATGACCGGCATGGCGCAGTGGTGCCCGGTGCGGATCGCTACCCCCTGATGATCGAGCACGGTGCCGAGATCGTGCGGGTGAATCGTATCTACATTGAATGCGAGCACGCCCGTCTTGTCGCTGGCGGTGCCAAACAGTCGAACCCCGGGGAGGGCACCGACCGCCCGGGTTGCGTAGTCGAGCAGGCCAGCCTCGTAACGGGCGATCCGCGCCATGCCGATCGCGCTCAGGTAGTCGACAGCGGCGCCGAGGCCGGCGGCTCCCGCGACGTGCGGCGTGCCGGCTTCGAATTTGTAGGGCAGATCGTTGTAAGTCGTTCGCTCGAAGCTGACCGTCAGGATCATGTCGCCACCGCCCTGGAAAGGCGGGAGCTGCTGCAGCCGGTCCTCGCGGCCGTACAGAACCCCGATCCCGGTGGGCCCGCACATCTTGTGGCCGGAGAAAGCGTAAAAGTCGCAGCCGATGGCGCGCACGTCCACGGCCTGGTGGGCGATCGCCTGCGCGCCGTCGAGCAGGACGGGAATTCCGCGCGCGTGTGCGGCCGCGACGATATCCTGCACCGGGTTGACGGTGCCGAGCGCGTTGGAGACGTGTGCCAGCGTGACCAGGCGGGTGCGCGCATTCAACCGGGCCATGAACTCGTCCACCAGCAGCTCGCCGCGATCGTTAATCGGTGCCACGACCAGCTTCGCACCGGTGCGCTCGCAGGCCAGTTGCCAGGGCACGATATTCGAATGATGCTCCATGCGCGACAGCAGGATCTCGTCGCCTGGGTGGAGGCTCTGGCCGAAGCTGTAGGCGACAAGGTTGATGGCTTCGGTCGTGCCTCTTGTAAAGACAATTTCCCGGACGGAGGCCGCGTTGATGAACCGGCGAACCTTGTCGCGGGCGCCTTCCTGTGCGTCGGTTGCCCGATGGCTCAACGTGTGCACACCGCGGTGCACGTTGGCATGGTCGTGGCTGTAGTAGCGGCTGATCGCGTCGATGACGCTGCGCGGGTGCTGGGACGACGCGGCGTTGTCCAGGTATGCCAATGGGTGGCCATGGACGCTCTGGTGCAGTATCGGGAAGTCCTGGCGGATACGCTCCACGTCCAATTCATCGCGCTGGGCCACGATAGACGCCTGGTGATCGCACGGGGTCACGACAAGCCACCGGTCTGTGCCAGGTCCGGCAGTCGCGCCTGCAGGAAATCGAGCAGCCGGTCGGTGATGGCGCCGCGCGGCGCCTGGGCGATGATCTCGCGGGCGAACGCCGCGACCAGCAACCGCCGGGCCTCACCGGCGCCGATGCCGCGCGACTGCAGGTAAAAGAGCGCCACGGGGTCGAGCTGGCCGGTGGTTGCGCCGTGACTGCATTTCACGTCATCGGCGTAGATTTCCAGTTCCGGCTTGGTGTCGATCTCGGCGGTCCGGGCCAGCAGCAGGTTCTGGTTGACGAGCCGGGCATCGGTGCCGGCCGCGCCCGGGTGCACGATCACCTTGCCGTTGAATACGCCACGCCCGTCGCCGTCCATGATGCCGCGGTACAGCTCACGGCTGATGGTGCGTGGCGCCAGATGATCGATGCGGGTGTGATTGTCGAGATGACGCGCCCCGTCGGCGATGAAAAGCCCGTGGGCGTTGACGGTGGCCCCGGCGCCCAGCAGGCGCACCTGGAGATCAGTGCGGGCGAGCCGCGCGCCGATGTCGAGGTGCGTGAGGTGTACGCTGGCGCCGTCAGCGACCGCGAAGAATTGCATTGCCAGGTGAGTAGCCTCGTCGTGTCCGAGCTGGATCCGCGCGTAGTCGAGCGACGAGTCCGTGTCACAACGTACGTCCGTGACGGTATTGGCAAGAGCGACCCCGTTGCTGAGGTGCTGCTCGATGACCGTTGCCTGGCTGGCGGCGGCCAGCGTCACCAGAACCCGTGCCTGGACCATCGAGCCCCTGGAGGAAGAACAGGTGATGTGCAGGGGTTGCTCCAGCCGGGTACCTGGCGACAGCTGCACGATCACCGCATCGCGGAGCAACGCAGTGTTCAGGTCGAACAGGGCTGCGGTTTCCATATGGGGCGATTGACTGATGCGCGCGCAGGCTTCCTCGCGGCGGCGCTCGGGCAGGTCGCGCAGGCGGCAGACACTCAAGCCTTCCAGGACCGGAATCACCGACAGGTCGGGACGGAGCAGGCCGTCCACGATGACCAGATGCGGCTCCGTGCCGTGCTGGGGCAGCGCCGGCCCGGCACGGTCGGGCGAGGTCTCGGCGGATTCCGGCTTCGCCGTGAGTAGCGCCGCGCTCAGAGTTGCGGTATCGCGCAGATCCGTATAGCGCCAGTCCTCGTGATCGGTGCTCGGAAAGCCGTCGGCGAGAAACCGTTGCAGCGCCTCGGCCCGCGCGACGTCGAGCCAGGCCAGATCGGTGGATTCGCTTGCCAGCGCCTGGCTGGCCTGCCGGTAATTCCAAATGTCGGATTCCGCGATCACGCCGCAGGCTCCATCAGGCATTGGCCGCAGCGACGATGCCGTCGTAGCCCTCGGCTTCCAGCGTCGTCGCCAGGGCCTTGTCCCCGGTGCGCACGATGCGACCGCCGGCCAGCACGTGTACGAAATCCGGTTCGATGTGGTCGAGCAGCCGCTGGTAGTGCGTCACCAGCAGGAAGGCGCGTTGCGGGCTGCGCAGGCTGTTCACGCCGTTGGCGACAATCTTCAGTGCATCGATGTCGAGTCCGGAGTCGGTCTCGTCCAGAACGGCAAGCCTCGGTCCCAGGACCGTCATCTGGAAAATCTCGTTGCGCTTCTTCTCGCCGCCCGAAAAGCCCTCGTTGACGCCGCGGGTCATGAACGTGTCGTCCATCTGCATGAGGCGCGCTTTTTCGCGCGCCAGGCGCATGAACTGTATGGCATCGATCTCGGTCTCGCCCCGATGCTTGCGCGCGGCGTTCATGGCGGCGCGCAGCAGGTACAGGTTGTTGACGCCGGGGATCTCCACCGGGTACTGAAAGCCGAGGAACAGCCCCTCGCGGGCGCGTTCCTCCGGCGCCATCGCCAGCAGGTCCTGCCCGCGGTACCACACCGAACCCGCAGTAATCGTGTAGCCCTCGCGCCCGGCCAGGACATGGGCCAGTGTGCTCTTGCCGGAGCCATTCGGACCCATGATGGCGTGGACTTCACCCTCGTTGACGATGAGAGAGAGACCTTTGAGGATCGGCGTGGTGCCGGCGCTCGCATGCAGATTTTTAATTTCCAGCAACATGGGCCTGGTCTTGCGGATGGCGGGGGCTCAGCCGACTGCACCCTCCAGGCTGACATTGAGCAGGTTCTGGGCCTCCACAGCGAACTCCATCGGCAGCTCGCGAAACACCTGCTTGCAGAAACCGTTAACGATCAGGTTCACGGCATCCTCGGCGGAGAGGCCGCGCTGGCGACAGTAAAACAGCTGGTCGTCGGATATCTTCGAAGTGGTCGCCTCGTGTTCGACTACCGCCGCCGGGTTGCGGACTTCCATGTACGGGAACGTATGCGCACCGCAATCTGGCCCGATCAGCAGCGAGTCGCACTGCGTGTAATTGCGCGCGTTGTCGGCGCCGGGGAATATCTTCACCAGGCCGCGGTAGGACTGTTGCGCCCGGCCCGCGGAAATTCCCTTCGAGACGACGGTGCTGCGGGTATTGCGGCCGATGTGGATCATCTTTGTGCCGGTGTCGGCCTGTTGCAGATTGTTGGTCACCGCCACCGAGTAGAACTCGCCGATGGAGTTCTCGCCGCGCAGGATGCAGCTCGGATATTTCCAGGTGATGGCCGAGCCGGCCTCGACCTGGGTCCACGAAATCTTCGAGTTGGCGCCGCGGCAATCGCCACGCTTGGTGACGAAGTTGTAGATGCCGCCACGCCCTTGCTCGTCGCCCGGGTACCAGTTCTGCACCGTGGAGTACTTGATCTCGGCGCCGCGCAGGGCCACCAACTCGACGACGGCCGCATGCAGTTGGTTTTCGTCGCGTTGTGGCGCGGTGCAACCCTCGAGGTAGCTGACATGGCTGCCTTCGTCGGCCACAATGAGCGTGCGCTCGAACTGCCCGGTCTTGGCCGCATTGATGCGGAAGTATGTGGACAGCTCCATCGGGCAGCGCACGCCCTTCGGCACGTAGACGAACGAGCCGTCGGTGAAAACCGCGGAATTGAGCGTGGCGAAGAAGTTGTCCCGGTAGGGTACGACGGTGCCGAGGTACTCTTCGACCAGCGCCGGATGGTGTTGTACCGCTTCAGAAAAAGAGCAGAAGATAACGCCCGCTTCGGCCAGCTTGTCCTTGAAGGTCGTTGTCACCGAAACGCTGTCGAAAACAGCGTCGACGGCAACGCCGGCCAGTTTTGCCCGTTCATGCAGCGGAATGCCGAGCTTCTCGTAGGTTTCGAGCAGCTTCGGGTCGACTTCGGCGAGACTCTTCGGCGCGTCCTTGCGCGGTTTCGGCGCCGAATAATAGGAAATGCTCTGGTAGTCGATCGGCGGATGATGGACCTTGGCCCAACGGGGCTCTTTCATCGTCAGCCAGTGCCGGTAGGACTTCAGGCGGAATTGCAGGAGGAACTCCGGTTCGTTTTTTATCTTTGAGATGAACCGAATGACCTCTTCGTCGAGGCCGGGTGGTACCGTATCCGACTCGATGTCGGTGACAAAGCCATGGCGATAACGCCGGCCGACGATGTCCTCGATCTGTTGTGTCGAATCCATCACTGGCTCGCTGTCAGCTTCGTGCCGGTCGGCCGAGGCCCGGGTTGGTAGCGCGCGTCATGTTGACGAGCGGAAACTCGCGGGGTGGCCGGATCATGTCGGCGAGAGTGATGTCGTCGAGCGCGACGCGGATCGCCTTATTGATTTTCTGCCAGGCATTGCCCACCTGGCAGCGTGGTTCGAGCTGGCATTGGCTGGCTGCCTCACTGCACTCGGTGATCGCGACCGGGCCCTCCAGCGCATTGAGAATATCGGCGGCGCTGATCGATTGGGGCGGTCGCGCCAGGCTGTAGCCGCCCTCCACGCCACGCGCCGACATCACCAGCCCCGCACGCGCCAGCACCTTGAGAATTTTCTGCGCTGTCGGCAGCGCCACGTGCGTGCCGGCAGCCACGTCACTGGCCGAGCATACCCGTCGGCTGTGGCTGGCGAGATAGACCAGGATCATGGTCCCGTAGTCGGTGAGGCGGCTGATGCGGAGCATGGTAAACCGATATTTTCAATATGGGACCATTTTAGTCCCGATTACGTTGAGCCTCAAGCCACGAGACATCGGATAGCTGCGCTACAATCTGCTATTCTTCTGCTCTCAAGCGGGCCGGGATACCGGCCAGAATAAACCAGTCGCCGGTTCAGGAGTTCGTGCCATGACCGCTCAGGAGCTGGCCGGGGTCGCCCGCGCCATGGACGCGCCGGGCCAGGGGCTGCCCGCGGCGGCGGCGACTGTCGCCCGGTGGAAGCGGCCTGATCCGGGTTGCGCCTGTTGCCGGTGACGGACGCCAATACCTCTCCGCCGATGATTGTCGTCGACGGCCTGCGATACGCGACTGCAGGCCGTCTGATATTCGACGGTCTGAGCCTGACTGTGCCGCGCGGCCGGGTCACGGCCATCATGGGCCCGAGCGGTACCGGCAAAACCACGTTGCTGCGTATGATTACCGGCCAATTGCGCCCCCTCGAAGGCCGGGTTGAGGTGGATGGAACCGAGGTGCCGCGGCTGAACCGCAACGATCTGTTCAAGTTGCGCCGGCATATGGGCATGTTGTTCCAGAACTCGGCGCTGCTGACCGATTACAGCGTATTCGAGAACGTTGCTTTTCCGGTGCGCGAGCACACCCGGCTGCCCGAGCGGCTGATCCGCAACCTGGTGCTCACCAAGCTGCATGCGGTAGGCCTGCGTGGCGCCGCGTATCTGATGCCCTCCCAGCTCTCAGGCGGTATGGCGCGGCGCGTGGCGCTGGCTCGTGCGATGGTGCTGGATCCGGACCTGCTGCTCTACGACGAGCCGTTTTCGGGGCTGGATCCGATTTCGCTTGGTATGGTTCTGCGGCTGATCAAGGTCAACAACGACGTGCTGGGCGTGACCAGCGTGGTCGTGTCGCACGACGTGGAGGAGATCAGCCGCATTGCCGATCTCTGTTACGTCGTTTCAGGCGGGCAAGTCATTGGCGTCGGCACCCCCGCTGAGCTGGAGCGCAGCGAATCACCGCTGATTCGCCAGTTCATGAGCGGCGAGGCCGATGGCCCGGTGCCGTTTCATTATCCCGCCGAGCCTTACGAGCAGCAGTTGCTCGGGGGGGCAAAATAGACATGCGGTTGCTCGAGCGGCTCAAGTGGGGCGTGCGCAAGCTCGGTGCAGTGACCCTTTTCTTCCTGCAGATGATGCAGTGTGCGCCCTATGCCCTGCGCCGCGTCGGGCTGATCTCGCGGCAGGTGTACAACTCCGGCGTGCTGTCGCTGGTCATCATCATGACCTCGGGCTTTTTCGTCGGTATGGTCATCGGGCTGCAGGGCTACGACGCATTTTCCCGCCTGCGCCAGGAAGACCTGCTGGGCGCGGGCGCCGCCCTCACGCTGCTCAAGGAACTGGGACCGGTCGTGACGGCATTGCTGTTCGCCGGCCGCGCCGGCACCGCGCTCACCGCCGAGATTGGGCTGATGCGGGCCACCGACCAGCTCTCGGCGATGGAGATCATGGCCGTGGATCCCATGGCCCGCATCGCAGTGCCGCGATTCCTCGGCGGGTTTATCAGCGTCCCGCTGCTCACGGCGGTATTCAACAGCGTGGGCATTCTCGGCGCGTATTTCGTCGGTGTCGAACTAATGGGTGTGGACAACGGTGCCTTCTGGGGCCAGATGCAGGAATATGTGGACCGCGAGGACGTCTGGGAAGGCGTGCTGAAGAGTATCGTCTTTGGCATCGCGGCCAGCCTGATCGCGGTATTCGAGGGCTACAATGCGCCGCCGACGGCTGAGGGTGTGGGCATCGCGACCACGCGCACCGTCGTGACCACCTCGGTGCTGGTGCTGATTCTCGATTACATAATCACGGCGTTTCTGCTCTAGAGGACTGTAGCAACATGGAAAGCTCGCCAGCACGGGAAATGGGAGCGGGGCTGTTCATCCTGCTGGGTTTCGCGGCGTTGTTTTTTCTCGCCACGCAGACCACCAATGTCGAGAGTTATATCAACGACGATGCGTTCCTCGTCACCGCGCGGTTCGAGGACGTGGCGGGCCTGAAGGAACGCGCCCCAGTCACAATGGCAGGCGTCAATATCGGCCGCGTCGAGCGCATCGAGTTCGATTCGGACGGACTGAATGCCGTCGTCACGATGCGGATCAGTGACACATACAACCGTATCCCTGACGATTCCAACGCGAGCATCCTCACGGCCGGCCTGCTCGGCAGCAAGTACGTCGGGATCGGACCCGGCGGCTCCGATACCTATCTGAAGGCCGGCAGCGAGATCGAGTTGACGCAGTCGGCCATTGTGCTCGAAAACATCATTGGCAAGCTGTTGTTCAGCCTTGGAGGCAAAGAGGATGAGAAGACTGCTCAGGAGTAGCCTTGCGGCCGCTCTGCTGCTGATTGCGGCCGGCGCGGCGATGGCCGGCGTTGCCGGACCCGAACAGGTCATTCAGGGCGCCGCCGACAATCTTTCCGCCCAACTGAAGGGCAAGCGCGAAATTTACCAGGCAAATCGCAAGGAACTCTATGCGCTGGTGGATGCTGTGCTGTTGCCGAATTTCGATACGACCTACGCGGGCCGTCTGGTGCTCGGCAAGCACTGGAGGACATCCAGCGAAGCCCAGCGCACCCGCTTTATCGAGGCGTTCTACAATTTTCTTCTGCGCAGCTATGCCAAGGCGGTGCTGGAGTTCGACCAGGACAGGGTGAGGATTTTCCCGCCCCGACAGGCACCGAAGGATGGGCGCACAGTGGTGCGTACTGAAATGAAGCTCGATGACGGCACGACTGTGCCCGTCGATTACAGCATGCGGCTGAAGGACGACGGATGGAAGGCCTATGACGTGCACATCGAGGGCATTTCCTACGTGCAGAATTACCGTAACCAGTTCAATGCCGAAATCGCGGCCAAAGGCATCGATGCGGTGATCGCACGCCTTGAGAGCGAAACGGCGGCCATCGACGGCGGCAAGGAGCCGGAGAAACCCGGCGCCCGGTCCAACGCCAGCGGCAAGGCGCCGTGAGCGAGGAGGGGTTCCAGCGGGTGGCGGATGGGCGCTGTCGCGTCAGCGGCCCGATGACATTTCAGACGGTCGGGTCCTTGTGGGAGAGCAGCAAGCGCGAGCTGGCCAGCCAGTCTGCGGTGACTGTTGATCTGGATGCAGTGACCGAGGTGGACAGCGCGGCGCTCGCTTTGCTCCTGGAATGGATGAGTTGGGCCCGCCAGCAGGGTTTCGCGCTCCGATATACCGGCCTGCCCGAGAAGCTCCGGGCGCTGGCGCGCCTGAGCGAAGTGGAAAACCTGCTCGGCCTGGGGGCGTCCCGGCCCGGCTGACTCTGCGGCGCGCTGCTTGCGCGGCTAATCCTCGTCGAACTCGTCCTCGGGGAACATGTCTTCCTCGGGAACATTGCCGTCGTGAATCAGGTACTGGCGGTTCTGGAAATAGGCGTCGCGAACGAAAACGTAGGGATCGAAAGCGGCGCGCACTTCATCGCTGGCGTCGAGCAGCCGGTAGCGCTCGTGCACCAGGTAAACGACGCCGAGCTTTCCGGTCAGGCTGGCATCGTCATACTGCGTCAGCAGTGAGACCTGCGTGTCGGCGAGCGCGCCGAGGCCATGCCCGAGCGTGTAGGGCCCGAATACCGGCACCATGAAGTACGGCCCCGGCCGAACGCCCCATACGGCGAGGGTCTGTCCCAGGTCCTCATCATGCTCGGGAAAACCCGCGGCCGTGGCGGGGTCGAAAATGCCCAGCAGCCCTACCGTTGAATTCATCAGGAATCGCGTCAGGTCCGCGCCGCCCTGGCGAACCTTGCCCTGCAGAAAATCGTTGATGATGGTGATCGGGTAGCGCAGGTTGGAAAAAAAGTTATTGGCTCCGCGGCGCACCGCCATGGGTGTGGCTTTCTCGTATCCTTTGGCAATCGGTTCGGCGATGTAGCGGTCGCCATAGTCATTGATGGTGAACAGCACGCGGTTGACCGGTTCGAACGGATCCGGATTCGGTTCGCGTTCGCTCGCCGGGCCGCTGGCGCAGCCGGCGATCAACAGGCACACACCGGCGAGTAGCGGCCGGATGCCGGACTGATGTGGCAACCGTTGATTCACTGTGGCTCCTGGCGGCGCTCGGCCTCTGCGGCCCGTCGTTGGCTCTGCAGGCGTATCAGAATTTCCTGCACCTCGGCGAGCCTCGAGTTGAAGCGCGCCCGCTGCACATTATCCAGACCAGGAATGCTCAATGCCATGCGCAGCTGGTCGCCGGCAAGCTCGAGATCGCCATTCAACAGATGATATTCGGCCATGTAGTAATGGGCATCTGCGGTGTCGCCGGCCGCGCTGGCCGCTCGTGCGATCAGCCGCGCCTGGCCCGGGGTCGGGGGCACGGTATTCAGCAGGTCGAGGAGGATCTGGTGCGCCATTTTCGGATTACCTTGCTGGAGCAAGGCTTCCGCATAGCGCACGGTGAGCGGCACATTACGCGGAAAGAGCTGCATGGCTTTCGCGTATCCGCTCATAGCGGCATCGGTCTCGCCAAGCGCCAGGTTCGCGGCCGCAAGTCCCGTGTGAAAATGTATCACCTCGGGGTTGGCCTTCAACAGGACCTCGAACATCTCGCGGGCCTCGCGTGGCTGGCCGAGTTCGAGGCGGGCGAGGGCAATACCGTATTCGATGCCGAGCGAGCCGGCTCCTCCGGGCGTCTGCGCTTCCGCACGCAGCGCCGCGAGGGCTGCGTCCGGCGTGGAACTCGTCAGCACCCGCAGTCGCGCGCGGGCCAGGCCGTAGCCGGTCGAATCGACCGATTCTGTCCTCGGCAGTTTCGCTGCTCTCTGGCGGGTTTCGGCAATGCGGTTCACCGTGACTGGGTGCGTGCGCAGGAACTCCGGCGCCTGGCTCGCCAGTGGGCCGGTCTGTCGGGCCAGTGTCTCGAAAAAGCTCGGCATGCCCATCGGATCGAAGCCCGCGGCACTGACCGTTCTCACGCCGACCCGATCGGCCTCGTATTCGTTGGAGCGCGTGAAGTTGATCTGCTGCTGGACCTGGATGCCCTGCGCGGCGGCGACGGCGCCCTGTACGGCGTCGCCGCCACCGCCGGCCACGGCGCCGATCAGGATGGCGCCGAGCATCGCCGCCATGGTCAGGATGCTCATGCGCTGGTTGGCGAATATAGCCCGCGAGATGTGCCGCTGCGTGACATGCGCGATTTCGTGGCCAAGCACGCCGGCTAGCTCGCTTTCGTTGGCCGTCGTGAGCAGCAGCCCGGAGTGCACGCCGATGTAACCGCCGGGGAGAGCGAAAGCATTGATAGTTGGATCGTCAACGACGAAGAAGTGAAAGCGATACCCGCCATCCTGCGCGTGGGCGGCAAGCTTCTGGCCAACGTCCTGCACGTATTCCTGGATCTCCGGGTCGGAGATGACTCGACCGGTGTCACGCAGGCTCTTGTAGATGGCGCGCCCGATCTGCAGCTCGCGGTCGCGCGAGAGCACGGTGTCGGCTGGGTTACCTATGTCGGGCAGGTCCTCGCTGGCGAGCGCGACGGGCTGCACCAGCAGACTGAGGGCGCACAGCGATGCAACGAGGCGGCGGATCAGCACGAGGGTGAGGCCCGGGCCTCAGAGTGACTTGACGGCCGCCAGCACTTCCTCGACATGACCGTTCACCTTGACCTTGCGCCATGCCCGGCGAAGCATGCCCTCGGCGTCGATCAGGAATGTACTGCGTTCCACCCCCATGACCTTCTTTCCGTACATGTTCTTCTCGCGGATCACGTCGAACAGCCGGCAGAGCTTTTCGTCGCTATCCGACAGCAGGTCGAAGGGAAATTGGTACTTGGCGCGGAACTTGTCGTGCGAGGCGAGCGAATCGCGCGAGACACCGAGAATGACCGCGTTGGCGCGGGTGAATGCCTTGTGATGGTCGCGAAAGTCGCAGCCCTCAGTGGTGCAGCCCGAGGTGTGGTCCTTGGGGTAGAAATACAGCACCACGTTACGGCCTCTGAGTGAGCGCAGCTCAATGGGCTTGCCGCCGGTCGCTTCGACCCGGAAATTCGGCACTGCCTTGTCAACCTGCACTTTTGCCATGTTCGTCTCCTTTAGTGCCGGGGCGAGGTGGGAAGTTCCGGACGCCGCGGCAACGGGTCAGCGCTGGGCGGGTTCGAAGATCGCGTCGAGATTGTGCTCGTCGCAGAAATCGAGAAATTCCTCACGCAGCGACGCCAAATGGATATCGCCCGGCAGATTAACGGTCATCTGCACGGCAAACATGGCCGCGCCGGTGTGCGGAGCATTGTAGCGCCGGGTGTTCAGCTCGGCGATTTCGAGATTGCGGTTCGCGAAAAAGCTGGACAGGCGCAGCACGATGCCCTCCTGGTCGAGCGAAACCACGTCGATGTGATAGGGGGCCGCGGCCTCGGGGGCGCGCGGTTCGGTGTCGCGTACCGTAATGGTCAGCTGCCCGTCACCACCGAGTTCCTGCAGGCGCTCGCGGATCTTGTTGACCGTGTGCCAGTTGCCGGCGACCAGCATCAGCACGGCGAATTCCGAGCCGAGCGCGATCATGCGGCTCTCCCGGATGCTGCCACCGGCGCCGGTCACCGCCTGGCTGATATCGCGGATCAGCCCGGCGCGGTCCCGGCCGATCGCCGTAATCGCCAGCAGCTTGTCCATGAGCGGGGTACCTGGGGAAAAGAAAGCTCGGCAGTGTACCGGGAAACGCCTGCGCATCAAGCCACCCTTGCGGCTGCCGGTGCCGGCCAGTACCCTGTGGCACCGATTTTCGCCCTGGTATAACCGGCATGTTTCGTGGCAGCCTCGTTGCGCTCGTGACGCCTATGCGCCTCGATGGCGCGGTGGATTTCGGCTGCCTGGAGCGGTTGGTCGACTGGCACGCCGAGCAGGGCACCGATGGCCTGGTCATCGCCGGCACGACCGGCGAGTCGGCGACCTTGCGCACCGAAGAGCATGCCGAGGTGATTCGCGTCGCGGCCGAGCGAGCGCGTGGGCGGATCCCGGTCATCGCCGGTACCGGCTCGAACTCGACGGCGCAGACCATCGAGCTGTCGCGCCGCGTCGGTTCGCAGCCCATCGCCGGTTACCTGATGGTGGTGCCGTACTACAACAAGCCGACCCAGGAGGGCCTGGTGTGCCATTTCTCGGCGATTGCCGATGCGGTCGAGCATCCGATCATGCTTTATAACGTGCCCGGCCGGACGGTGGCGGACATGAAGCCCGCCACCGTTGCGCGCCTGGCCAAGCACCCGCGCATCTTCGGCATCAAGGAGGCGACGGGGGAGCTGGACCGGGTGGCCGAGCTGCGCAGGCTGTGCGGGCCGGATTTCGCGCTCTACAGCGGGGATGATGCGACGGCGCGTGAGTTCATGCTGAAGGGCGGGCAGGGCGTGGTCACGGTGACGGGCAACGTCGCGCCCGCGCTGATGGCGCGGATGTGCAAGGCGGCGATAGCCGGTGACGTCGTACAGGCGGCTGAGATCGACGGGATGCTGGAGGCGCTGCACCGCGATCTGTTCATCGAGTCGAATCCGATTCCCGTGAAGTGGGCGCTCGAGCGGATGGGGCGTATCCCGGGCGGGATTCGCCTGCCGCTCACGCCGCTCTCTGCCGAATGCCAGCCGAAAGTCGAGGCCGCGCTGCGCCGCGCGCGCGCGCTGTGAGCTAGGTTGTGACCTGCTTGATGCGACTCGCGCTGTTTGTCGCGCTGTTGATCGGGCTAAGCGGGTGCGCCTGGTGGGGCGATGAGAATACCTGCGAAAGCGCCGAGGAGTACCTGCGCAGCAGCAGCGTGCCACCGGTCGTTGTGCCTGACGGCATGGACCGCCCCGACGGTGCGGGGAGGCTCGTGATTCCCGAGGGCCCGCCGCCCGCCGAGCCACTGGAAAAGACCGCCGCCTGCCTGCAGCAGCCGCCGAACTACTTCGATAAGCCAGTGTACGTGCCGAAGGACGATTGAAGCCGGCTGCGCGCTCGGCTAGGCTGACGCGCTTTCCCAGCACCCGGAACGGAGAGGTGGCCGAGCGGCTGAAGGCGCACGCTTGGAAAGCGTGTTTACGGTAACCCCGTAACGTGGGTTCGAATCCCACCCTCTCCGCCAGTGAATGAAAATGGGGTCCCTATGGCCCCATTTTCGTTCACCAGTGTGAGGGTGCCCGGTGAGAACCGATGGGTTCGACAAAATCGCGGAGCGATTTTGGACGCCGTGGGCGCCCCGAAGGGGTGAGCCGCCGTACCCGGCGGCGAATCAATCCCACCCTCTCCGCCAGAAATGACAACGCCCCCCTCGCGCGGGCTTTGTCACCTCGGATCCTCATAAAACACATACGTCGCAAATCCGCCAACCTCGAAATAAACCTTTGACTCGTTCCGGTCCACGACGCTGTTCAGGTTTTCGTCGAGCACGCCGTAGCCATAGCGGTATTCGCGCGCCTCGTCGTCGCTGGTGCCGATCGCGGTGCTCAGCTTGTCGATGCGCAGGAAGCGCTTGACCAGCGTGCTGCCGGCATAGATCTCGAGAATCCCGTCGGTGCCAGTCCAGTTCTGGATGCCGCGGCCGAGCTGGTTCTGCGTTTCCTGCGTGCAGCCTGCGCCGAGAACGACAAGTGTGATCAAGAGGATGCGGTTGCGCATAAAGCCTCAGCGAATCAGGTTGTCGGCGCGCAGGCGGTTGGCAATGGCGGTACTGATCTCCGCCATGATGTCGCCCTCGGTTTCGGTAAAGGTCGTATCCACGGTCATGCTGTAAACCAGTTTGCCGCCATCGTTCGCTTCGTAGAGCTGGGTGTCGACGATCACCTGGGACCGGGCGCGTAACTCCCCCGGCTCCTCGTGCTCGTGGTACTGGTAGGTGAACAGCCGCGCAAGGTTGTCCGGGTTATTGAGGTCCGACGGGGCCTGCTGGCGCGACTGCATCTCGGTACGGCTCGCGGTTTCGGTGGCGAGAACCTTGCGGCTTACCAGCCGGGTCACTAGCACGGCATCGGCGCCCAGCGAACGCACGATCGGTGTCAGGGTCTCGCGATTGATCGGCTGCTTGGCGCCCATCTGGCGTAGCGACGACCAGCCGCGCGTCTGTGACGAGGTGATTTCCCCGATCACCGCTTCCTCGAAGCTGCGACGGCGCTTCGCATTGTCCGATACGCCGATGACGAGGATTTTCCCGTACGGGCCGCGGCTACCCTCCGGCGCGTGCCAGGTGGAGCGCACGTGCGTCGCGCTGCTGCAGCCACCGGCAAGCAGCACGAGCAGCACCAGGCCGGCACAGCCCGCACAGCGGGCAACGGGATGAGCGAACACAGGAACCATCAGCGCACCTCCGGTGGGCGCGCAGTATTGCACCGGACATTTTTGCCCCGCAAGCCGCCGGACGGGCGGGCGCGATCTTTTGCTTGCTGAACGGCGCCCGTGTGCATACTCTTGCGGCGGGTCCGCGTCGGTCCCCCCGCGGCGGCTAGTTGTAAACCCCGTCAGGCCCGGAAGGGAGCAGCGGTAGCAGCGATGCCGGGCGCCGGGGAAGGGCTGGCGCGGACTCACAGGGGTCCGGAAGGCCAATCGTTTCGCTAAAGAGAAATCCCGTTTCATGACCTATCTCGCGCTGGCGCGCAAATGGCGGCCACGGACATTCGCCGACGTGGTCGGGCAGCAGCACATCGTGCGCGCGCTGACCAACGCGCTGACCTCGGGCCGCATGCACCATGCATTTTTGTTCGCCGGCACGCGCGGGGTGGGCAAGACCACGGTGGCGCGGATCCTGGCCCGCTGCCTGAACTGCGAGACCGGCGTCACCGCGGAGCCTTGCGGCGAGTGCAGCGCCTGCTTGGCGATCGAGCAGGGCCGCTTCGTCGACCTGATCGAGGTGGATGCCGCCTCGCACACCGGCGTGGACGACACCCGTGACCTGCTCGACAACGTGCAGTACACGCCGGGTGCCGGTCGCTACAAGGTGTACCTGATCGACGAGGTGCACATGCTCAGCAAACCAGCCTTCAACGCGCTGCTGAAGACGCTTGAAGAGCCCCCGCCGCACGTCAAGTTCCTGTTCGCGACCACCGATCCGCAGAAGCTGCCGGTGACGGTGCTGTCGCGCTGCCTGCAGTTCAACCTGAAGCGCCTGCCGGCCGCGCTGATCGTGGAGCGCATGGAGAAAATCTGCAAGGCCGAACAAGTGCGCGCAGAAAGCGGCGCGCTGTCAAGGCTGGCGCGTGCCGCGGCAGGCAGCATGCGCGATGCCCTGAGCCTGCTCGACCAGGCCCTGGCCTACGGCAACGAAGCGCTGCGCGAGGCCGATGTCGCCGAGATGCTCGGCAGCCTGGATCGCAACCGCACGCTGGGGCTGCTCGGCGCCCTGGCCGAGGCCCAGCCGGCGCAGCTGCTCGAGACCATTCGTGAACTTGACGAACTGGTGCCCGACTATGCGAGCCTGCTCGACGATCTGGCCACCGCTCTGCAGCGGGTTGCAGTCATTCAGCTGGCGGGTGCCGAGGCCATCGACGAAGACGATGACGTAGCAGCCTATCGCGGCCTTGCTGATCGGCTGGAACCCGAGCTGGTGCAACTGTGGTACCAGATTGCCGTCACCAGCCGCAGGGATCTGGATCTGGCGCCTGATCCGCGCCTGGGGTTCGAGATGGCATTGCTGCGCATGCTGGTGTTTCGCCCCGCAGCGCTGCAGGAGCCGCTGGCTGCAAGTGCGGTCGCCGCGGAATCGCCCGCCCCGGCGTCATGCAAGCCACCGGCCGCAGCGCCACGCGCCACGCCTGCCGCGGTGCCGCGGCCCATGCCCGTGGCCGGCAAGGCCACGTTGTCGGGGCCTGACGACTGGCTTTCCTTCGCCCAGGGGCTGGGGCTGGAGGGCGCGGTGAAGCAGCTCGCGATGCACACGGAGTTTGCCGCGTTCACGCCATTTGAATTACGGCTGCACCTGGAACGCAGCAATGCGCACCTGCTGACCGATCAGTTGCGCGCCCGCTTCACCGCGGCAATACAGGCGCGGCTCGGTAATCAGGTGAAAGTGAAGTTCGAGGTGCGCGACGCCACGGCGCACACCCAGGCCGAACGTGAGGCACAGCGTTCCGAAGAGGACCTGCGCAAAGCCCGGCAGGCGATTGCCGAGGATCCCAATGTCCGGGACATGGTGGATCTGTTCGGCGCCAGCGTCGTGCCCGAGTCGGTGCGCCCTGCAAACGGTCGCGAAACCAAATGAGACGATCCCGCCGCCGGCGGGCCGGAGAGGAACCAGACGACTATGAAAGCCGATCTTGGCCAGTTGATGAAGCAGGCCCAGCGTATGCAGGCGGAAGCGCAGAAGGCGCAGGCGGAACTCGCGAACCTGGAGGTGCAGGGCGAGGCGGGCGGCGGCCTGGTGAGCCTCACCATGACTTGCGCACGGGAGGTCAGGTCCGTGCGGATTGACGAGTCGCTCCTCGGTGGCGATCGTGAGATGCTGGAAGATGTGCTGGTCGCTGCATTCAACGACGCGCTGCGCAAGGTACAGCACACCGAGCAGGAGAAACTTTCCGGCCTCGCCGGCGTGCTCGGCCTGCCCGGTGGAATGCGGTTGCCATCCTGAGCAGCGGTCGCGCTGATGAAGTTTCCGCCTCTGCTGCAGCAATTGCTGCTTGGCCTCAGGCGTCTGCCTGGGGTGGGGCCGAAGACCGCACAGCGCATGGCGTTTCACCTGCTTGACCGGGACCGCGCCGGGGCAGCGGCGCTTGCCGCCGCGCTGCAGGCCGCGCTCGACGGCGTCGGGCGTTGCCGGCAATGCCGGATGTTCGCCGAGGCGGAGCTCTGCCCTGTGTGTACCGGCGATAACCGTAATGCCGGCCTGATCTGCGTGGTCGAGTCGCCCGCCGATGTGATTGCGATCGAGGAATCGGCGAGCTTTCGCGGTCGCTACTTCGTGCTGCACGGGCGGTTGTCGCCGCTGGATGGCGTCGGGCCGGCGCAACTCGGCATCGAGTTGTTCGAGCAGCAACTCGATCGCCCCGGCGTCAGCGAAGTGATTCTCGCCACCAGCGCAACGGTCGAAGGCGAGGCGACGGCCGGATATCTCGCCGGGTTGTGCCAGAAGCGCAAGGTGCGCGCCACGCGCATCGCGCATGGCGTGCCGATCGGCGGCGAGCTCGAGTACGTGGACAGTGGCACGCTGTCACGTGCCATCGCCGGGCGCATCAGCGTCGAGCCGGGCTGAAACGCCGCTTACGTCGAGCGGCCGGTGACGGTATCGAGCAGCCGGCGGTAGCTCTCATAGCGTCGCGCGGCGATACGGCCGTCGGCAACTGCGTCCTTGACCGCGCAGCCCGGCTCCGCCCTGTGCCGGCAGTCCGCGAAGCGGCAGCAGCCGGCTTCGCGGCGGATCTCCACGAAGCCATCGGCCAGGCGCTCGTCCGGCAGCAGTGCCGGCACGAAGTCGCGCACCCCGGGCGTGTCGAGCAAACGTCCGTGACCGACGCGGTACATCAGGACGGCGGTGGTGGTATGCGTGCCGGCATCGCTGGCGGCGGACAGCTCGCCGATGGCCGCCGATGCATCGGGCGCCAGCGCGTTGATCAGCGAGGACTTGCCGACGCCGGATTGTCCAACCAGGGCGCCGACCTGCGCGCTGAGAAATCGGCGAAGGTCATCCAGGCCCTCGCTGCTGCGCGCCGAGACGCTGCACAGCGGGTAACCGAGCGCTGCGTAGGCGCGGATCAGCGCTGGCGGTTCGGTCTGCAGATCGCACTTGTTCCAGATCAGCGCCGCCTTGCAGCCCATCAACTCGGCGCTGCACAGATAGCGATCGAGCAGAAACAAATCGGCGGGCGGGCGCGGCGCGCACACCACCAGCAGGCAGGCCAGATTGGCGGCGAGCGTCTCGCGCACCTGGCCGTGGCGGCCGCTGCGCGTGAGCATGTTGGCGCGGGGTTCGACCCTCGTTACGAGCAGGTCTGTGGAACCGGGCCGACGCTGGCAGCTGGCGCGGTCGCCGCAGTACGCCTGCAAACGCCGGCCTTTGATCACGTAGCGGTGGTGCGATCCGTCGGCCAGCTCGACGAGGCCGCGCCGTCCGTGGGCGGCTACGATGGTTCCAGTGATTTCGCTGTGCGCGGTCACCGCGGGTCGAGACGCAGGGGAATGGATTGTTGCCAGGCCAGGTCGCGACAATCCAGGGCTGCTGGCTTTGTTAGAATCCTGAGGGCGCGCAGCTTCGAGGTACGCTTTGGCATGAATGGCCAGAACAACCGCCTGATCTGGATCGACCTGGAAATGACCGGTCTGGACGCAGGGCGCGACTCAATCATCGAGATCGCGACCGTCGTGACCGATGCAGCCCTCGATGTCATTGCAGAGGGGCCGGTCATCGCTATCCACCAGCCAGAAGAAGTGCTGGGGCGGATGGACGAGTGGAATACAAAACAGCACGCGCGCTCAGGACTTATCGACCGGGTTCGGCAGAGCCGGATTACCGCGGCTGAAGCCGAGCGGCGCACGCTGGAGTTCCTGGCGCCTCTGGTCGCGGCCGGCCACTCGCCCATGTGCGGTAACAGCATTTGCCAGGATCGCCGCTTCCTGGCGCGGGAAATGCCGCAGCTCGAGGCGTTTTTCCACTACCGCAACCTCGACGTCAGCACCTTGAAGATCCTGGCGGGACTGTGGGCGCCTCGCGTGCTGGAGGGCGTGACGAAAACATCCGCGCACCTGGCGCTGTCGGATATTCACGATTCCATTGCGGAACTGCGTCACTATCGCGCCAACCTGTTACGCGCCGACCTTGGGGCGCCTGCCGAGGCCGGACTGGTGCAGGACTAGCATCAGGCGCCCGACACAAACAGCAGCACCACGCACAGGAA
>CAYOFE010000012.1:19973-38336 GCA_964403135.1 uncultured Chromatiaceae bacterium
AGCCGCCCACCCAGACGAGAGAGCGCAGGGTAGGCTGGTCCATGATATAGAAGACCCCGTGCAGGATTCGTGCGGCTACGAACAGTCCTGCCAGCAGATCGATGCGCCTCTGCGGTAAGCCGGTGTTGTGCGCGATGATGACCGCTGCCGCGAACGGGGCCAGCGCTTCCCACGCGTTCTGCTGTGCCCAGTTGGCCCGCTGTCGCCAGCCCTGCAGGGCTGCAAGGTAAACGCGCGGCCGGGCGTTGTCGAATCCCGAACCGCCACCCTTGGCGACGCCAGCCCAGACCAGGGGCAGTAGTATGACAATCAGTACACACCAGTAAGCAAAAGTCATCGGTGCATCCTTTCCGTGGGAATCATCCCTAATATATCCGGGTGTTACGCTTCAGACTTATGGTAAAGTCTGCTCACCGGCGGCAACCAGGGGCGCGCGCTTGGGCATCTCTGTACAGAATCACATGAAAGCTGGGCTGCGTGCCACCGGCATGGCTTGCCTGTTGGCAGTGACGGGGGCGATGGGGCAGGGCGCAGTCTCGGACAGCACGCGTTGGGTTAGCGACCAGCTCGAAGTCGACATGCGGCGCGGGCAGAGTAACCGCCACGCCATCATCCGCATGGTCCCGAGCGGTACGGCAGTCGAACTTCTCGAGGAGGATACGGCATCGGGATACAGCCGCGTGCGCACGCCGTCGGGTGCCGAGGGCTGGCTGCTGTCGCGATATCTGCAGCGCCAGCCGACTGCACGGCTGCGGCTCCCGGAACTGGAAGCCCGCCTTGCCGCGCTGACCGACAAGGGCACGGACTGGCGCAGCGAAATGGACAAGCTGCAGCGCGAGCGTGTCGAGTTGCGGCGCCAGGTTCAGGATCTTGATACCGCCAGGGGCAGCTTGCAGCGTGAACTGGCTGCAGTACGTGAAACCTCCGCAAACGCTTTGCGCATACAGCAGCAGAACCAGGATCTCGCTACGCGGCTTGCAGCCAGTGAGCAGCGCATCCTCGAGCTCGAAATGGCGAACCGTGAGTTGAGCGGGCAGAGCGACCGCAACTGGTTCATCGCCGGGGGCAGCGTGCTCGGGGCAGGCATCATCCTCGGTTTGGTGTTGCCACGTATACGCTGGAAGCGGCGCTCCAGCTGGAATCGGCTCTGAAGGTAACCGTCTCCACGCGGCTTTAGCCGGGCTTCCTGTTGGCCAGGAACAGCCAGGTCTCCACAACCGTGTCCGGGTTCAGCGACACGCTATCGATACCCTGTTCGACCAGCCACTGTGCGAAATCCGGGTGATCCGAAGGGCCCTGGCCGCAGATGCCGATGTATTTGCCGGCTTTGCGGCAGGCGCGGATCGCCATGCTGAGCAGCGTTTTGACAGATTCGTCCCGTTCGTCGAACAGGTGAGCGATCAGCCCTGAGTCACGATCGAGACCCAGAGTCAGCTGTGTCATGTCATTGGATCCGATCGACATGCCGTCGAAGTGCTGGAGGTAGCGCTCGGCCAGCAGCGCGTTGGTCGGCACTTCGCACATCATGATCACCCGCAGTCCGTTCTTGCCGCGCTGCAGGCCGTTGTGCGCCAGCAGCTCGGTCACGGCCTGTGCCTCGGCCACAGTTCGGATGAACGGCACCATCACCTCGACGTTGGTCAGGCCCATCTCCTCGCGCACACGCTTCAGCGCGCGGCATTCGAGTTCGAAGCACGGGCGGAAACTCTCGGCCACGTAGCGCGCGGCGCCGCGGAAGCCCAGCATCGGGTTTTCCTCCTCGGGCTCGTACTGCCGCCCGCCGATGAGGTTCGCGTACTCGTTTGTCTTGAAGTCCGACAGGCGCACGATCACCGGGTTTGGCGCGAAAGCGGCCGCGATGCTGGCAATCCCCTCGGCGAGCTTTGCCACGAAAAATTCAATGGGATCGGGATAACCGGCCATCTGCTCGCGAATCACGTCTTTCACATCGGGGCGGAGCCGATCGAACTCGAGCAGTGCCTTTGGGTGCACGCCGATCATGCGGTTAACGATGAACTCCAGGCGCGCCAGTCCCACCCCGTGATTCGGGATGTTAGCGAAGTCGAAGGCGCGGTCCGGATTGCCGACGTTCATCATGATCTTCACGGGCGCCGCCGGCAGGTTGTCGAGCTCGATGCGCTGCTCTTCGAAAGGCAGCCGGCCGAGGTACACCAGGCCCTCCTCACCTTCGGCGCACGACACGGTGACTTCGGTGCCATCCGTGATCCGCTGCGTGGCATCACCGCAGCCGACAACGGCCGGAATGCCCAGCTCGCGCGCGATGATCGCGGCATGGCAGGTTCGGCCGCCGCGATTAGTGACGATGGCCGAGGCCCGCTTCATGATCGGCTCCCAGTCCGGATCGGTCATGTCGGCGATCAGCACGTCGCCGGGCTGGATCCGCTTCATTTCCTCGACGTCGTGGATCACGCGCGCGGTGCCCGAACCGATGCGGTGGCCGATGCTGCGCCCCCGGACGACGACGCTCGACCGCTCCCTCAGCCGGTAGCGCTGTACGGTCTGGCCTTTGCGGCTCTGCACGGTTTCGGGCCGTGCCTGCAGCAGGTAGATCTGGGCGTCGGTGCCGTCCTTCGCCCACTCGATGTCCATCGGCCGGCCGTAATGCTCCTCGACCAGGACCGCATAGCGGGCGAGGGTCTCGATATCGGCGTCGCTCAGTGAGAACTGGCGGGCCTGCGATGGCTCCACGTTGACGGTAGCGACGGCGCGCCCGCCGCCCTGGGCGTACACCATCTTGATGGCCTTCGTGCCGAGCTTCTTGCGGATAATGGCACGCCGTCCGGCGCGCAGCGCGGGCTTGTACACGTAGAACTCATCGGGGTTGACCGCGCCTTGTACCACGGTCTCGCCGAGGCCGTAGGATGCGGTGATGAAAACCACGTCACGAAAACCCGACTCCGTGTCGAGCGTGAATACCACGCCACTGGACCCGATGTCGCTGCGCACCATGTGCTGTACCCCGACCGACAGGGCAACCTGACGATGGTCGTATCCCTTGTGCACGCGATAAGCGATGGCCCGGTCGTTGTACAGCGAGGCATACACCTCGTGAATGGCGCGCAGCAGTTTGTCGAATCCGCGCACATTCAGAAACGTTTCCTGCTGGCCAGCGAAGGAGGCGTCAGGCAGGTCCTCCGCAGTGGCCGAAGAACGCACCGCCACCGCCATCTCGCCGGTCGCGCCGCACGTCATCTTCTCCCATGCCTGCGCGACGTCCGCGAGCAGGCGCGGGGGCAGCGGAGTTGCCACGATCCACTCGCGAACCTGCTTTGCGGTGGCGGCGAGCTGGGTGACGTTATCGACGTCGAGGTCGCGCAGCGCCTGATCGATGCGCCCGGCAAGGCCGCCATGCTCGAGGAAGTCGCGGTAAGCCGCCGCTGTGGTGGCGAATCCGCCGGGGACGCGTACGCCAAGACCGGACAGATTGTGGATCATTTCGCCAAGGGAGGCGTTCTTTCCGCCAACCACCTCCAGGTGGCTCATGCTGATCTCATCAAGCGAAATTACGTAAGGTGTCACTCCGGCTCCCTTGTGTTGCCGTGGTGGAAGTGGAAAATCGGTCCGCGTATTCGGCAAGAACAGAGATCAGGCGCTATGGCTCGTCGCACCGTATTTTTTGTATCGGACCAGACCGGCGTCACTGCGGAAACGCTCGGGCGCAGTCTCCTCACGCAGTTCGAGCCGCATGAATTCGATCAGGTCACTGTGCCATTTATCGATTCGGTTGACAAGGCGGACGAGGTGGTTCGGCGCATCAACGCAGTGGCCGCCGAACAGGTCAGCCGTCCGCTGGTATTCAGCACCCTGGTGCAGGACGAGCTTCGCGAACGATTCATTCGTGTCAACGGGCTATTCCTCGATTTCTTTGAGGCGTTCCTGGCGCCGCTGGAACGCGAGCTGCAGACGAAGTCCTCGCACACGATTGGCCGGGCTCATGGCATGAAGGACTCGGGCGCCTATGAGCGGCGTATCGATGCAATGAACTACGCATTGCGTAACGACGACGGCACGCGCACGGGCGATTACGAGGCGGCGGATGTGATCCTGATTGGCGTATCGCGCACCGGTAAGACGCCGACCTGCCTGTATCTCGCTCTGGCCTACGGCGTATTTGCCGCCAACTACCCGCTGTCCGAAGACGAACTCGAGGCGGGCGTGCTGCCAAAGGCGATCGAGCCGTACCGACGCAAGCTTTTTGGCCTGACGATCTCGGCGGAGCGCCTGCAGCAGATCCGCAGGGAGCGCCGGCCCGCCGGGCGCTATTCGAGTTCCGAGCAGGTGCGCTTCGAGCTGCGCTCGGCAGAAGGTTTGTTTCGCCGCTATCAGATCGATTTTGTCGATACGACGGCGTTGTCGATCGAAGAAATCGCGAGCACGATTCTCAGCAGCACCGGGATAGAACGGCGCATTCGCCCCTGAAGGGCCGCTTTACACCGTCATTGTGGGTCGAGCCAGGCCCGTGAATCGCTCTATCGCGGCGAGGTGCGCCGACGTGGAGTCGAGGGCGGCGAGGGCGGTGGCCAGCGGCAGGTCATGACGGCCAGGATCGCGTTCGTAGCTCTCCAGGTACACGCGCAGGGTGGCCCCGGCGGTGCCCGTGCCGGACAGCCGGTAGACGATGCGCCGGTGGCCGCCGAAGACGATGCGAACACCCTGCTGGGCCGACTCGCTGCCATCGACCGGGTCGCGATACAGAAAATCGTCGGCCAGCGTAACGCGGTGACCGTCGAAATCGCTGCCGGCAATGGCTGGCAGGCGCTTCCTCAGCGTTGTCATGAGCTCCTCGGCGCGCGCGGCATCGGCGATCTCATAGTCGTGCCGCTGGTAATAGTGCCGGCCGAACCGCTGCCAGTGCGCACGCACCATCGCCGGCAACGAGGAGCCGCTGGCAGCGAGTATGTTCATCCAGTACAGAACAGCCCATAGCCCGTCCTTTTCGCGTGTATGCGAAGAACCGGTGCCGAAGCTCTCTTCGCCGCAGAGGCCAATTTTTCCGGCATCGAGGAGATTACAGAAATAGCGCCATCCGGTAGGCGTCTCGTAGCACGGCAGACCGAGGGTGCTGGCCACCCTGTCGAGCGCACGGCTGGTGGGCATGGACCGCGCCACGCCCGGCACGCCGTGGCGATAGCCGGGGACCAGTTGCGTATGGGCCAGCATCACGGCCACGCTGTCGCACGGTGAAAGCAGGAAGTCCGGCCCGAGGATCATGTTGCGGTCGCCATCGCCGTCGGAGGCGGCGAGCAGGTCCGGTGAATTCTGGCCTTTGCTCCGGGACATCAGTTCCTTCGCATCCACGGGGTTCGGGTCGGGGTGCAGGCCGCCGAAATCTGCCAATGGCTCGGCATGCAGCAGGCAATCTGTGCTCGCGCCGAGCGTCTCGCACAGAATCTGGCGCGCATAGGGTCCGGTAATACCGTGCAGCGCATCGAACAGAACCCGGTGCCCGCCGTGCAACCAGGCCGCGATCGCATCAAAATCGAAAAGCTGCTGCATGAGCCGGAGGTAGTCGGCGACCGGATCGACCACCTCGATGCGTACCGGCCCGATTCGCTGCTCGCCGGGCCGGTCGAGATCGGGCAGAGGCATGTCGGCGATGCGGTACCCGGTAAGGCTGCGGCTGCGCTCGTACACGGCATCGGTCACCCGCGGCGGTGCCTGCCCGCCGTTGGCCATGTTGAATTTGACGCCGAAGTCGCCGCTTGGACCGCCAGGGTTATGGCTGGCGGTCAGCAGAAAGCCACCGTCTGCGCGCCGGACCCGGATAAGGTTCGATGCGGCTGGGGTCGACAGCAGGCCACCACGCCCGACGATCAGCCGGCGCACACCGTTGGCGCACGCCACGCGGATGATGATGCGGATGGCCTCGCGGTTGAAGAAGCGCCCATCGCCGCCGAGTACTACGGTGGCGCCTTCCGGCAGCGCGAGCGTATCGAGGACCGCCTGCAGGAAGCATTCCAGGTAATGCGGTTGCTGGAAGACGGCGACTTTCCTGCGCAGCCCGGCGGTGCCCATGCGTTGATCGGCGAATGGCAGGCACTGGACCTGGCGAATTTTCAGTTCTGTGTCGTGACCCGTGGAATTCACGTTGCGGCAATCCTGTGTGACAAATGTCCTTCCGGTCGGTCGATAGTCGGTGTGCTATATTCCGGCCATGCTCGCAGACAGCTACATCGTACCTGAGTGCATCGTCCGCCCGGGCACCTTTGGCGGCCTGATTTCCCTGTACGAAGCGAACTTCATCCGGTTGAGCGCCCTGGTCGGCGATCCTGCTCGAGCGCCGCAGGAGCTGATTTCCCGCAGCTTTCGCGACTGCGATCTTCACCTGCGCATCGAACCGGGTTCCCGCTACACAAGACTCTATCACCTGACCTATTTTTTCGAGGCGCCTGGGTCCATTCCGATAGCGGCGCCTGATCTGACGGTACGCGTCTATCTGGATGCGCGTGTCGCCGAGGTGGCGGATTGGGCGCCTTCTCATCGCCATCCCCATCTGCACTGCCTGCACCGGCGGTACTCACACGAACTGGACCGGCGCTGGGCCGGCAATATGTTCCTTTCCAAGTGGCTCGAGTTCCTGGTGGACATGGGTCACAACTGCCGCTAGCCACGGGGTTTTCGCCCCGGAAATGTCGATTACTTCAACGTATCACGCCGGTTCCCTGGCTACAGTCGAGCGCTGGCAGGCTGTGTTTTGTCTGATCCGGCCCGAGTGCCGGCGGCAACTGCGATGGCTAGCATTTCAAACGCGTTACTGGCGCGCAAAAAAGAGACTCAGGATGACGAGCAGCTGCTCCAGCTGTTCCGGAATCGCGCTGAGCTCAAGAAAGAGCTGGCGACGCTGCGGCGGGAGAAAGACAAGCTTGGCGAGCTGATCCGGCAGCAGGAAGGGCTCAACCAGCGCACCCAGCAGCGCCTCGATCATCTCGAGTCCCTGCTGGCCGACCCGGCACAGTCCACGCACGCCCTTGTGTATTACCAGTTACGCGGCGTCTGGCAGCAGGGCCGTCGCCGGCTGGAAAGATTTGCACGCGAACTCGAGCAGCGCCAGCAGGAACGTGAATTTCAGTACGAACAGATCCGATTCGAGCAGTCGCGTGACGCTGCCATCAGCGCCATAGATGAGAAACTCGCGGCGCTCGCTGAGCGCAGGCGCATCATGGAGGCTGACCTGAAGGCTTGTGAGGACGGTGCGCGGCGGCTGCGTGGTTTCTGGAACTACTATCGCCGCCGCAGGGTGTACGACCAGGTCGAAGCGATTCGGGCATCGATCGAGGGTTTACAAAGCCAGGCCGAGCGGCTCGAGCGAAATCGACACGAGCGCGAAGGCGAACCAGGCCCGGCGTTCAGCGGCCTCAGCATCGACGGCAAGCGCAACATCAATCTGGCGCTTATCGCCATGGCGCAGCACCTGCTCGTGCACTTTGCCGAGAACGAAGTGGCATTGCTGGCCCGTGAAGCGGCGATGCGTACGCTCGCCGATGTCAGTTACGGCGATGCAGGGAAATGCCGGGTCCTGACCGAGGCAATCGAGAGCGTCATGCGCAAGCTCGAGCCGGCCGAGCAGATGGGCGTCAGGGTCCGGCGCCGTTCCGAGTACCTGCGGCAGATCGCAAGTTACCGGCGGGACCACGATACAGTGCCGGCGGTGGGTTCCGTGGCTGGCGTCGCGCTGGCGATCAGCGAGACGGGCGAGCCACGGCCCGTGGGCGATCAGGTGATTCCCGTAAACGTCCTTGCCGACGAGTACTGGGACATCTACGCGGTCATGCTGAACTAGCGGGCGGCGGCTAGGGAGCCGGGTGAGCGCTGGCGACGGCCTTTTCCGGCTTTATGAGGCCAATGAAGTCCGTCAGCACCTGTGCGGCCTGATTGAGAAGCACGTCGGGCTGATCCTCGGGCTTGAGTTTCTCAAGTGATTCCACGGGCGCAAGGCCAGCGGCGGCGCGACGCGCATTCTCGCGTTGCAGCTGCTCGGCCTTCTGCCGCTCGCGTTCGGCAATGCGGTCCTTCAGGTTGAGGGACACGGTCGTCTGTGAGCGAATTGCCGCGATGGCTTCGATGTCCGACATCAGGTACTTGACGTCGGGGTCGGCCTGCATGCGCTGGGTTTCGTTCTGCGTCAGATAGGCAATCGCCGAATCGAGCGGATTGCTGGCCTTGTAGCGCGTGGCCTCGATGCGATCCCAGGGCAGGGCACCGGCGCGGCTGCTCTCGCCAATGCGCTGCGGATCGAGTGCTGAGGGTAACGCGATGTCGGGAAGTACGCCCTTGTTCTGGGTGCTTCCGCCGGTAACGCGGTAATACTTGCCGATCGTCAGCGTCAGCTGGCCGAGACCGGGCTCCACCGGCTTTCGGCTGTACTGATCGAGTGGATAAAGATTCTGCACCGTGCCCTTGCCGAAAGTCTGCTGGCCAATGACGATACCGCGGCGGTAGTCCTGTATAGCCGCCGTGAAAATCTCCGATGCCGATGCGCTGAACCGATCGACCAGCACTACCAGCGGGCCGCCATAGGCTACTGCCGGCTCGGGATCATCGAGTATCTCGACGCGGCCGTTGGTATCCTTCAGCTGTACCACCGGTCCGGTATCAATAAATAGCCCGGTGAGTGCAGTAGCCTCGGAAAGATGGCCACCGCCGTTACCGCGCAGATCGATGATGATTCCCTGGACGTTTTGCGACTGCAATTCGCCAAGAATGCGCCGTACATCGCGCGTCGTGCTGACGTAGTCCTCGTCGCCGCGGCTGCGCGCGTCGTAGTCCTGATAGAAGCTCGGCACGGACACCACGCCGATTTTGGCGCTGCGATCGCCGCGCTTGATGTCCAGTACCTCGCCTTTGGCTGCCTGCTCCTCCAGCTTGATCTTGTCGCGCGCCAGCTTGATCACTTGCTCCGTGCCGCCGGGCAGGGCGTCGGCTGGCAGCACCTGCAACCGGACTTCCGTTCCCTGCGGGCCGCGGATCAGCTGGACCACGTCATCGAGTTGCCATCCGACCACATCGACCATCTCACCGGATCCGCCCTGGCCAACGGCCGTGATGCGGTCGTTGGCCTTCAGGCGGCCGTCGATCGCCGCCGGCCCGCCTGGGATGATGTTGAGCACGGTGACCAGGTCGTCGTTGAGTTGCAGCGAGGCGCCGATTCCCTGGTAGGACAGGCTCATCTGTATGCGATATTCCTCCGACTGGCGCGGTGAGAGATAGCTGGAATGCGGATCCAGCGTGCGGGCGAAGGAATTCAAAAACGTCTCGACAACGTCGTCGCTGTCGAGTTCATTGATGCGTTTCAACACGCGCTCGTAGCGTTTGCGCAGGACCTCAGCCGCCTCAGGCCAGGTCTTGTTGGCCATGAGCAGGCTCAGCGCATCGTTCTTGACGCGCCTGCGCCAGTAGTCCTGCATCTCGGCCGGAGTGGCGATCCACGGCAGCTTTTCGCGGTCGAAGACGAAGTCTTCTTTGGCGGTAAAGTCCGGCTCATTCTGTAACAGCGACAACGCCCAGGTGAGATTCTGCTGTGCGCGCAGGCGATAGAGCCGGAAGATGTCGAAGATCGGCTCCATACTGCCGGTCCGCAGGACGTCGTCGAGGCCATGGCGATAGCGCGAGAAGTAAACGACATCCGCCTCGAGGAAGTATTGGCGGTTGGCGTCCAGGCTGTCGAGGTAGGTCTTGAGAATCTGCTCGGACAGGCGATCGTCGATAGCGAGCTTCGAGTAATGGGCGCGCTCGGCGAAATTCGTGGTGAGTTGCGCGACCTGCCGATGCCGAGGTGTGGTCTCGAGTACCCCCGGCACCGGCGCGTCGTTTGCGGCATTGGCGGGGAGCGCTAACGCGGCCAGCAGTACCCAGGCAAACCACCACCGGTGCCCGGTATTGCCGCGGGGGTCGCCCCACTGCAGTCCAGGCCGGTTTGCGATGTTGGCCAGAGTCCGGTTCAATTTCGCCATCTCCATATTCCCGTTGAATGATAGCAAGGCTGCCCGTATCCGATTGACGTGGCTGCGCGGTGAGGGATCGATTGCATGGGACCTTTTACGGCCATTCTTGGTTTCATCACCGGCAGCCTGGTGTCGCTTGCGTTCGGGCTTGGCGTGGTGTTGCTGGTTTTCTCGGTGCTGCGTGGCGACCATCCCCGTTTTGCTGCAGAGCTGCCGGAAGTGACGCGCGGGTTTTTTCTGTTCCTGGTGCTGGCAGTCATCGCCTGTGTTGCCTTTTACGGCACATTGCGGCAGACCCGGTGGCGCCACGGCGCCCTGAGTCTGATGTGGATCGGGCTTGCGATCCTCGGCTGGTATTACTGGCCGGGGTAAGTCCACATCCGCCACCGTTTATGCTCCGGCACCGCTGCCAATATATCGGCCATTGCCATACCCCGTCGCCTGAAAAGACATAAAACCGGGAAACAAACCGTAACTTACAACTACTTTCCATGCATTGTCCGTTTAGCCTCGGCACCATCGGTGCCCGCGGTTGTTCGGCGCAGGTAAGCCTGCAGCGCCCAGATTCCCAGCAGCAGCGCCGGCGCAAACACCATCGCGATCGCCAGCGGCTGCCCTTGCCCTACGGCTGAGTAGATGCTGCCGACGTAACTGGCCAGGCCGCGGCTGCCTTCGTAAGGTCCGATGACCTGGCGGCCGAGGACGTAGGCGAGGACGGGCAGCATCAGCCAGCCGAACGCCAGCGACGCGGCCAGCCACCAGAAGTACCTGGGCAGGCGCGAAATCATTTGCCGGGGAATTGTAGCCGTCCCGCCGGTTCCTCGTGACATCAATGCGGGCTACCGCTGCGTGGGTATGCGCGCAGCGGATAATGCCTGCGGTACCCTGCCACCGGCGATTTCCGCAGCAAGCACCCTCAGGCGCTGCAAATCGACCGGCCGCGGCTCCTGCATCAGCTTGCGCGTCAGGTCGAACAGATCGCTTTCGCCGTTGGTGGCTTGTTGCAATTCGCGGTCCAGCTCGTGGAAGGTAGCCACCGCGCGGGCGGTTATCCGACCGCTGGCATATCGGGTGCGGATGTTGCGGACCGCTGCTCCCCGACGCCGGAAAGTATTGATGGCATGATCGAAACGCTCCCGCGAAATGGTGCCGGAACGCTCCAACAGCACCAGGCCGAGGTATTCGGCCAGACCCTCGTCGATCCAGTCGTCTTCAGCGGCGGCCGGCACCGGCATAAGGACGTGCAGCAGCTCGTGCATCAGGGTACTGGTGCCGTTTTCGCTGATGAGCGGCCGGCTTGCATGCAGGAACAGCGAATTAGGCGCCGATAGTCCGCCGCGCCACATCGGATCATCGGCGGAGACGACCAGCAGGGCCGGCGGAACCTGCTCGAGTTCGCTTTGCAGCAAGGGCAGCGTCCAGCGCAGCAGGGCCATCATCGGCAGGCGCTGCACACTCTGGTGTTTCGGGGCCGCAATCGTCACCAGCATTCCCCCGATCATGTCCTTGCGCGAGCCGAGTTCGCCGACTGCGATCCAGCCAATCGGCCGGTCATAAGCCGTATTGGGACGGTCGATCAGCAGGCGACCGTCGGCGGCCGGTACGTATGGCGTCAACGCCCGCCAGCCCGCCGGTACGTCGAGAAGCAGTTCGCCCCGTCCGGTCGCCCCCTTTCGCTTCCTGACGGAGGCGGCTGGAAACAGATCGTCGGCGCGAAAAATTGCCCAACGGTCGGTGACCAGGGCGTCATAAGCGTCGCTATCCCGCGCATGGTCGATCACTACCGAATAGCGAAGCTCACCGCCACGCGGCGGCACTTTCCAGGTGAACGTGTCGGCGCGCCTTGTCAGCGAGCCGGTGGCCGCCACGTCGGTAAATACGTCTGCTGGCAGCCGCAGCCGCAGGCTGCGCAGGCCAGCGTCGAACTGCATGACGCGAATCGTCGCCTTTGCGCTGGGCTGCCTGGCAGTCAATTCGAGGCGGAACTGCACCGCGTACCGGCTGGTGGCTTCGGCGCCGTTGGCGGCGATGGCGGCTGCCGCCGCCAGCCATGCAGCGAGGAATATCGAAGCGCGCCGGACCACGGGGTGCCTGATCAGCTGTGCGGGCCCGTACCGCCGATAAACTGCTGCAGTTCCCCAGCGAGGCTCTTACATGCGGCGGTCTGGGTGCGGGCGATGAACGGCAGTGGAATGATCAGCGCCGGAATCATTGACGTGCCATGCGCGTCGGTGCTGACCTTGCCGGTATCGATCTTCTGCTGCAGGTCCCAGATCGTGGCGTCGTAAGAGGCCTGATCTTCCCACCAGGTGAGCCCGAAGCAGCCACCGCCCCCGGGGCCGATTGCGCAGCTCATGCTGCCGCTTTGCGAGGTCCGCTCGGTGGTGCCATTGACCCAGACGACATAGCGAATGCCGCGTTGCGCAATGCGCTCGCTCACACCGGGTCGGCTCAGCAGCTCTGGCAGGGCTTCTGGCGTCTGCGGCATGATCCGCGGTTCGAACCACGGAAACAGCGCGTCGGTGAACTCGCCGCTGGAATACACCTTGACGGCGCCGCGGCCGCTTTGCACTTCGGCACTCACGCACTCGACAAAGTCGTTTTCCGTTGCTTTGCCCTTGTGATAGCTCGTGGCCAGAATGACTACTGACTCACCGGAACCGAGCCCGGTTGCCGCGTTCTTCGATTCCTCGACGCGTGTGGTCATGCATGCGGAACAGGCGAGGCTTACCGCCAGAATCGGCAGTGCGCGCAGCTTGTGCCATTGCGCCGTTTCACGGGGCCACATCGCCGGTCTCCTTCAGCAGGGTTTCCCTGACCTTCGGCTGTCGCGCGAATTCCACCGCTATCGTCGCCGCAGCGTCGCGCATGGCCAGCACGGCCGCCCGTTCCATGGGTTTCTCGCCCGATAGCCCATCGCTGTCGCTCTGTCCATATGCGCTGACCGGCCATCGCATCACGAGTTGTCCGTCGGCTGCATGGATATCGACATTGTAACGGATCCAGACGGCGTAATGGTCGGTGCGCGACTGGTGCGGCAGCGATATCTCGACCGCCTCGATCGACGGGGAAACCACTGCGTCCAGTCCGGGGAAATCATCACGCGCCGTCGCCACGCTGCTCACATGCTGCATCGCCGTGAACAGCCCGTTAAACACGGTATCGAACATACGGACGTTCGCGCCGCCGAGCCGCAGGGTCCAATCGGTACCGCCGTCAGTCGATTCTGAGTAAACGTAATCCGGGAACCCCGGGGGGTAGTACACGCCAACCCGCAACGGAAGTGGTGTTATCAGTGGCGGCGGGAAGTCGCTGTTTATCGTAACTGCGCTGGTGCAGCCACCCGCCAGGAGCAGCATGCACGGCAGGACTCCCAGGGGGCGGCGCGATCTCGCCACCGCCGTCACCGCGCGGAGGCGTCGCGCGGCACAGTGGCCGCCGGCGATTCAAAGCGATCTCGCGTCTCGCGGATCCCGAGGGGGTCGGCGTGAATGATGATTTCACAGCCGGGAAATTCGCTGCGGATCCTGTCCTCGACCGCGTCCATGATTTCGTGGCTGCGCCAGAGGGAGATCTGCGCGTTGAGGTCGAGGTGGAATTGCACGATGTAATGCGCGCCGCCGTGGCGCGTCCGCATGTCGTGTATGCCGAGCACGTCGGGATGCTGTCGGGCAATCTCCTCGATGCGGTGGCGATCCGCATCGGGGATCTCGCGATCGAGCAGCACGTCGAGGGACTCGACGGCCATGCGGAAGGCCCCGTAGAGAATGTAGGCTGCTACCGCGAGGCCAACCAGCGGATCCATCAACGCCCAGCCCGTCCACGCCGTGAGCACCATCGCCAGCGCCACGCTCAGGTTGACCAGTACGTCCGCCGTGTAATGCATGGCGTCCGCGCTGATCGCAATCGAGCCAGTGCGCGAACTCACGTATCGCTGAAAGCCGACCAGGGCCACCGTGCCGGCGGTGGCGGCCAGCAGCACGATCAGGCCGAGTTCGGGCCGCACAATTTCCTGCGGCTCGATCAACCGCTGGATAGCCTCGCGACACACGAACAGGGCAGACGCGCAGATGATCAGCGACTGAACCAGTGCCGCGAGGCCCTCGGACTTGCCGTGACCGAAGCGGTGCTCGGCGTCGGCGGGGGACAATGAATAGCGAACCGCCCAGAAAGTCAATCCCGAAGCGAGCACGTCGAGCAGCGAATCTGCCAGCGAGGACAGCAATGAAATCGAGCCGGTAATTTGCCACGCCCAGGCCTTGGCGATTACCAGGATCAACGCTACCGAAACCGAGGCATAGGTTGCAGCGCGGATCAGGCGCTCGCGGCGGATCGGTTCAATAATTGGTCGAGCATTCATGCCTGAGGGCAATCCTAGCGGTTGATCTAGGGCAGCGCCAAGTAGCACTTACCTGATGCGACAGCATGATCTAGACTAAGATTCGGATGTCTCGGGAGTACGCCATGTCGGATATCTGGGTGTTGGTCGCTGACAGCAGCGAAGCGCGAATATATGCCGCGCGGCATGTCAGTTCCCCGCTTACGCTCGTGGAGACGTTGACACACGCCGTCGGTCGCGCGCACCCGCGCGATCTCGGTTCGGATGCGCCAGGTCGCGTGCACGACCGGATGGGCGCAGCCCGCCACAGCATTGACGCGGGCCAGCAGATGAAGATTGAAGAACGCAGCCGTTTCGCGCGTGAAATCGCCGAGCGGCTGGAGCATGCGCAGCGGCAGAAGAAATTCGGCCGTCTGTTCGTGATGGCGGCTCCGGCATTTCTTGGTGTTCTGCGCGAGTCGTTTGGTAAGGCGTTGACCGCAGCGGTCGTTGCCGAGATTCCCAAGGACCTGGTTGGTCACGACGTGGCGGCGATCCAGGCGCATCTGCCGTAACGGGCCCAGCGGCGCAGTTCGGCGGCCGTTTCGCCGGGGTTGGTCTACACGCCGAAGAGCATCTTGCTACCGGCAATCGTCAGCACGAGTGATAACAGCCGGCGCAGCACCGGTACATTGAACCGGCGGCTGCCGAATTCCGCGCCGAAATAACCGCCGACAATCGCCGCCGCTGCCCACAGCGGGATCCACTCCGGGAGCGAGATGCTGGGCGCCAGCTGCCCGGCGAGACCGGAGATCGAGTTCACGAGGATAAATGCTGCCGCGATGCCAGATGCCTGTTTCACGGGCGTCCAGCGCAGCAGGAGCAGCAGCGGGCTGAGAAAAATTCCTCCACCGACTCCGGTCAACCCGGAGAGCAGGCCGATCGCGCCGCCGGTGCCGGCGAGGACCAGATTCGCGGGCGGTGCCGCAGCTTCATCGGAGGCGCGGTCCGCACCAATGAAAAATCGCGCTGCGGCCAGCAGCAGCGCCACGCCAAGAATCGGTTTGTAAACCGCTGCCGGCAGCGTGACGTAGCCGCCAATGAAGGCCATCGGCACGGCTGCTACTGCCAACGGCACGAATACCGCACGGTTGAAATACCCGGCCCGGTAGAACTTCCATGTGGCGATAGTGGATACGAGGATATTGAGAACCAGCGCGGTGGGCTTCATCACGGCGGGAGCAACCGAGAACAGCGCCATCGCCGCCAGGTAACCCGATGCCCCGGCATGGCCGATCGAGGCATAGAGAAAGGCGGCGAGGAGTATCAAACCCGCGAGGAACAGCGCGGCATCCACTGGCATAGCCGGTAGAATGCCACAGGAGTGTTCATTGCGCAGGGGCAAGGGATGGTCGGGCTATGGCCATGCAGCTTGCTACGGGAGTGTCTATCCTCGGCGTATCCGCGCGAGGCTTCATGGAGAATTGGCGATGCGAACGAATGACAGAATTCTGGCGGCATTGGCACTGTGCTGTGTGGCGATGCTGGCTGCGCCACCGGCTGGGGCGGTGGACGAAAGCGATGCGCAGGTCCTGGTAGTCCGCGCACAAGCCACGCTCGAGGGCATGGTCAAGGACAAGTACTACCAGTATCTGCGGGATGGCCTGAAGAGCGCCAAGGGCGTGCTGATCTTTCCGCAGGTTCTCAAAGCCGGGTTCATCGTCGGCGGTTCCGGGGGCACCGGCGTGCTGCTGGTGCGCGACCGCGATTCCGGCGAATGGGGGCAGCCGGCTTTTTACACGATGGGCGCCGTCAGTTTCGGCTTGCAGATCGGCGGCGAGGCCGCGGAGATCGTAATGCTGGTGAACAGCCAGCGCGGCGTGGAAAGCCTGTATGCCAACTCGGTGAAGCTCGGTGGCGACACGTCTGTCGCGGCGGGACCGGTCGGCGGCGGCGCCAAGGGAGCCGTCAGCGCGAATCTGAATGCGGATTTCCTCTCGTTCGCGAGGTCGAAGGGCGCTTACGCGGGACTCAATCTGGAGGGCTCGGTGCTCGACGTGCGTGATACGCTGAACGAGGCCTACTACGGCAGGAAGGTCTCGCCCGTCGACATTCTCGTGAAGAAAACCGTCAGCAATGAGGGTTCGGCCGGGCTGCGGGCGGCACTCGCCCGGGCCGGGCGGTCCAAGCCCGCTGACTAGGGCATGTTAACACTAGCGCAGGGCCTCGATGACCAAGGCAAAGCAGATGAAGGCCGTGAACAGGACGTCGAGTTTGTCGAAGCGACTGAAGATGCGGCGAAAGCCCTTGAGCCTGCGGAACAGCCGCTCGATCTCGTTGCGGCGTCGATACCAGGCTTGGCTGTAGGACCAGGGCCGGGTTCGCAGCGGATGTGGAGGAACCACCGGTATGAAATCCAGATCCAGGGCCAGCTGGCGTGTTTCATTACCTTCATAGGCCCGGTCCATGATCAAGCGACAGCGCGCCGGCAAGTCCGGCAAACGGCGCAGCAACGCGCGCCCGGCCGGCGCATCGCCGGCCTGCCCTGGCGATAGCGAGAAGGTCAGAGCCGTTCGAGCATCTGCGGCAACCATATGAATTTTGGTGGTCCATCCCCCACGCGATCGGCCGATGGCTTGCGGGCCGTTTTTTTTAGCGCACCGGTGCCGTCCGGATGGACTTTGACGATGGTGCTATCGAGGCTGACCGCCTCGATCTTCACGCGGATCAGTTGCTGATGCTGCAATTCCTCGAACAGCCGATCCAGCACGCCGGTCTTGGCCCAGCGGTTCATGCGCGTGTAAATGGTGTGCCAATTGCCGAATCGCTTCGGCAGGGCACGCCACTTACAGCCGTTCTCCGCGACGTACAGGATCGCGTTGACGACTTGCAGGTTGCTGAGCGAGACGTTGCCGCGCTGTACCGGCAGAAACGGCTCGATGCGACTGAACTGAGCGGCACTGACTTCCATGCCGCAAGCATATCACGTAGTGTTAACAGGACCTAGCCGCGACGGGCCGCAACCCGGCTGGGATCCGGCCCGCCGAATGGATGGCTACTGGCTGTTGATCCAGTTCAGCGTTTCCGCCCGGTCGATGCGGTACGCGAAGTCCGTGCCCCGGCACAATGCGTTCAGCCCGAATGAGGTGACGGCCACGATCACGTTCGAGGCCGGGCCACCGAGGAACACCGGGCCACCGGAGTCGCCCGAACAGGTGCCGCCCCGGCCGCTGCCGTTGCCCTGTGTCTGCAGGTTGTAGCCGTCGTTGATCCAGCTGGTCAGATTGACCAGCGTCGACTTGGCCATCAGCCGTTCCCGATACGAGATGAAGGGCAATACGGAGTTGTCCGCCGGTCGGTACGTCAGGCCGTAGCCGCTGACCGTGAAGACGGTCTTCTGGGTGCCACGCGATCGCGCCAGGCGGTCGAGGATCCCTGGGCCGGGCAACTCGCCGTACTCTGGCAGCTGGATCGGCTGGTCGAGGATGACGACGCCGAGATCGTGCGTATCCGGCAGGACACCGCTGTCGTAGTCAAAGTCGCGCAGCGTGCTCGATGTCGCGCAGACCACGCCCAGGGTTCCCGGTGCGCAGTCGTTCGGATACAGCGTAATCGGGTCGTAGCCGAGAGCCGGGTCGAAGTTCGCGCCCGCGTCCTGCTGGAAGTAAACACGCGCCGAGACGGCGCCTTCCAGCTTTACGCAATGCCCGGCCGTGACGAATTTTGTCGGGTTGATCAGCGACCCGCTGCAGCGTCCGGCGAATTCGCCATTTGCATCGTAGAACACAATGAGGCCGACAAATGGATGCTCGTTGTCCTCGACCCAGTTGCCGGTGATGGCCAGCGCGGGCTGCGACGTGATGAAAGCGGCAAGGGTCAACGAAGCGAGTGCGATGAAGCGTTTCATGGCCCGGTTCTCCTTATGTAATATTGGCCAAAAATTCGGTGAGCGCCTTGATTGAAGTATAGCCGAAGCGCGCTGTGTTGAAGCCTGGGCGGGCGGTGCGAGGGTGGTGCCGGGCCGCACGCCGCGCCGGGCAAGAAAAAAGGCCCGGCGATTGTTCGAGCCATTCAATTTGGTGG